>JAFOCV010000038.1 GCA_017381015.1 Bacteroidaceae bacterium | reverse complement strand
CGTAAGACTGACTGTAAATAACGATAAACTGTGTACACCATAGCCAATCAACCCAATACAAACCATTGCTTACAGGGAGTGCATTACCAAATCCGCCTATACCACCTGATAGTAAGTCTGCTCCATTTTCTGCTGCCTCATAAACCTTACGGACAAAGGACTCTCTGGTATAATGCCTAGTAAATACGTGGTCATCTTCACATAGTAATACTGCATCATCATTGTTCTTCTTGGCTGCAGATATAGCCATGCAGATACTTTTCCAAAGACCAACTGCCCCAATTGGGTGCTTACATGCATCAATAGAGACGATTTCAAACTCTTTCCTATCTGCAAATTGTGATTCGTATAACTTCTGTCTATCTACTCTCTCTGGCAGATGAATGATATGTGTGGAGATTTTGAAATTAGAAATAATATCATCGCTCAATACCTCGGTCTCATTACCATTAGATTCGGCAAAGTAAGCGTTTATTTTGTCTACAACTTGCAAAGTTTTCTCGGCTTTTTCAAAAAGAGATTCTACGCGATGTCTTGTATTGTTTAATGCTGTAACATCTGAATAACCAAACTCCTTTTGAATACTGATATATGGATACATTACCAGTTTGCAGTCCAGAATTTTTGAAAGACATTTATCTGTAACATCGTCTACTGCATCACAAGCATCTAGTATCTTTGTATATGCTTGTTTGAAGATAACAGTAAACTGCATTCCTGTGAATTTGTCACAAAGGAACAAATTCCTCGTTGGAGTTTGCACAGGTAAGTCCATCCAGCTCATGCCTCCAGACAACATATCTGCGCCTAAGCATAATGCTTGGGATATAGCCTCTGTCAAGCAGCTATAATCATAATGGGACGTAAATGTATGGTCGTCCTCTCCGAATATGAAATACTCGTATCCTTGCTGATGAGCAGTTTTAACACATTCAATAAACGTAAGCCAAAGACTATTCGCTGCCGTTGTCCCGTCAAGAGGAGTAACAATATGCAGATTGAATTCTGTTCTCTCTGCATACTGCTGCTCTATATGAACTCTTCTATCCTTACGATGAGGTAGATTGGGGACGTAGACGTTGATGGGTAAGCTAGACATAGATATTTTCAGCTAAACACCACTAAACTAAAGCTGGATACAACCATAGTATATTGTACCATCCTCTAATTCTACAAACAAATAGTATGTTGAAACAGGAACTTGTGATACATTGATACTAAGAGTGTCTGGAGAGGTTACAAAATTAGTATCATTATAAACAATTTGTTGAGATGAAACATCAACAAGGCTAATATTTGTAACTCCGTTGTAACCTGTAAATGATAAAGTCAATTCTTCATTATCATACGTACACGTAATAATAACTTCAGATTGAGGAGTTCTGGGCTTTCCGATATTGACCTCCTTCTTTAATTCCACCTTTTTCTCTTCTGCGTTTGAAACTAAGCAGAACATTGCTGCTGCTAATACGAATAAATACTTTTTCATGATAGATTTTGTTTAAAATTTTGATGGTGCAAAGGTACGGACAATAATCGTGAAAGCCTAGGCGCAACTATGGAAAAGTATATCCATGATTTAGGGGGGAGGTATAGCACTGATTATCAATCACATACAACTTTGGCTCTAAAATTATTTTTCGCCAACTATGGAAAGCATGTCAAAAACTATGGAAAGGGTACAGAGGGAGAGGTATTTTTAGAGTGATTTTATCACATCATTTAGGCTAAGATGTGGGTCTGAAACTCCAAAAACTTTCTTCTTCAAGGTTTGCTTTCTGTGCTGAACTGCAGAGGGAGTAATACCATATATAGCTCCTATGGCTGGATTGGACATACCCAGCCTTACCATAATACACAAACGGATGTCTTCTGCTGAGATATTTTTATGGAGAGTTCTAATCTTGGAAATACATTTATTGTCGATTTCATCGAGCAACGACTCGATATCATTCCATTCCTTGGGAGTCATCTTCACATAAGTGGACTCATTCATCAATTTCATCGTAACATCGGTGCGACCGATAATGTAATTTTGAAGATGCTTGATGGTAGCAATCTTCTTCTGATGTCCATCTGCTAATGCCTGCTCACGTTCACGTAATAGCTGTAATTCGTATGCAGAACGTCGTCTCTCTTCAATGCTTCTCTCCAGGTCGTATTTCCTAAGTTTTACAGCATGCTTTCGTCGCTCACGGTACAATCGTATTCTGACAACCAATAGCCATACCACCAATAAAGCCGTTATAACAATGAGCAAGATTGTACCTAAAAATATCCAGGTTCTTAATTTATTTTTGAACAACAGTTGTTCATTGGCTTTCTCTATTTGTAGAACCTCTTGATAATAATCGTACTTGGCTCTAAGTGCATCTAGATGTACATTCTCATGGCTGGTAAATGCTTTATTAGTATAAAACAAAATTGTATCTCCTGGCATCTTCTGTTTAATGGATAATTCAGCTAAAGCGCGTTCATAATGATACCTTAGTTTCATATCCTCAATCTTAGAGGGAGCGAGGAACAATTCTCTTGCCTTGGAGAGGGAATCACAACTCAAAAAATACTGAGCAATTTTCAGATTCATCCTCTGAGAGTATTCTGAATCCAAACTCTTGATGGTTATATTCCTCACGTAATCTAATGCCGAAGAGTATTCACCCATTGCCCAATATATATCAGCTAGAGTAACAAGTGTCTCATTGCATAGTTCCATCGCGCAACTATCAGAGGCTAAATGATATGCCTTAGATGCATATTCTAACGCCTGTTGGTAATATTGGTTTTCATCGTATCTATATGCTATTTGAGACGAGTAATGTGCTGCATACTCTAACAAATAAACCAAATTGCTTGCATTATCCTTAATCCTATCGTAAGCTTCTATCGCCTTTTCTATCAATTTCAACGCTTCCTTTTCATCTGACCATTGTACCTGTTCTGCCAGTCGTGCATAAGAAAGATAGCACATACGCCAATCCAGTATCTTCTCGGAGGAGGCAATGGCTTGTCTGAAACAGTCCTCGCCTAGTTTGACACTGTCATGCTCTATATACCAGTCGCCCATATAAAGGGCTGATTGAGCGAAATGCTTGATAGAAATATAGTCGGGGGACTGTCCGAGTGCCGATTGGTGATGATAAAAATGATATGCTCTTCGGACCAAAGTGTCATTATGACTGACTTCCCCAAGTATAGCATCTGTCATTACACGAAGCAAGGCATAATGGGCCTTCTCTGCCTCATCACGCAGAAGATGGACAGACACTGTGGAGAGACGTGCATCTGCACTATCCGGACAAGAGGGTAAAAAGGATTCGGCCTCGGACAAGAGATGACCTTGCGAAGGAGCATGGCATCCAACAATGAATGCTAATGCGAAAACAATGATAGAAATACAGTACTTCTTATTCATGGTATTTAGAACAGATTTGTCGGGTGCAAAGTTAGACAAATATATTCAAAGTACCATGAATCCACTATGGAAACGTGCCCCTGCTTAGACGGCTGATTTTCTGCCTGTTACTAAATATTCTTTTTCCAACTATGGAAAGGAGGTTTAATCTATAGTGGAAATAGAGCTATTTCTTCAATCTGAATCGGGCGGAATCTATCTTTAGGAAAACGAACAGGAGAATGGTGAAGCCCCATAGGGAAGAACCTCCGTAGCTGAAAAATGGCAAAGGGATACCGATAACGGGGGTGAGTCCGAGCACCATACCTACATTGATAAAGAGATGAAAGAGGAATATACTCATCACGCAATACCCATAGACTCTACCGAAGCGCAAGGGTTGGCGCTCGGCCAAATGAATCAGTCTGAGAATAAAGAACAGGAAGAGAAGAAGCACTACGGCGGCTCCGATGAAACCTTGTTCCTCGCCTACGGTACAGAAGATAAAGTCGGTATCTTGCTCGGGAACGTATTTGAGCTTGGTTTGGGTGCCATTGAGAAAACCCTTTCCCTTTAATCCGCCAGAACCAATGGCTATCTTGGCCTGAATAACATTGTAACCTGCCCCCTTGGGGTCGTCCTCAAGGCCCAGCAACACGCGAATACGTGTGCGTTGATGAGCCTGGAGCACATCATTCAGCACATAATTGACGGAATAGAAGAAACCTATACTACCCAATGCAAACATGGAGATGAGTGCATAAGACCATAGGCGCTCGCGCACGGCCAGATAGAAAAGATAAACTATGGTAGCCGCCAATACGCCCCATTGCACCCAACATACATTGAAGGGAATGAGATATTTGGCATAAAGCACGGCCAAAACATAGGCTATCATGCCGAAACAAAGAGTCTGGAAGAAGGGCTTACGCAAGGAAGTGTATACCCACATCATGCCGGCCACAAAGAGGTGAATGGCTGCAAGAACAAAGAATTCGCCCGAACTGATGGGAAGGATATCCCACAAGGGGACATCGGCATACCTGATACCCACCACGAAATAGAATACGGCGGCGGCTCCCGCAAAGAGGATGCTTCCCACCATACCCTCGCGATAGAACATGAAGAAGAACGCAAAATATACCAATGCAGAACCTGTCTCCTTCTGCATGACAATGAGCACCATGGGGAGAAGTACCAGGAAGGCACTGATGAAGAGGTCGCGCCAGCGAGAGAGGTCCAGATTGAAGCTGCTCACCACCTTGGCCACACAGATAGCTGTGGCGAACTTGGCAAACTCTGCCGGTTGAATACTGAAGCCTCCTATCTTGATCCACGACAAACTACCCTTGATATCATGGGCAAGCATAGGCGTGACAAAGAGCAAGACCATGAAGGCAATATATATAATGTAGGAAAGACTCTCAATGAGGCGGTCGTCAATATAGAGTATTATTGCTCCCAAAACAAAGGAAGAGAATATCCACACCAACTGCATGCCGCTACGTGCGGAAAAGTCCAATAGCTTGGTGCCCTCGTCGAGATTGTAGCTGGCACCACAGACGCTCATCCAGCCCATAGAGACAAGGACCACAAAGATGAACAATGTGACCCAATCGATATTGCTAAGAATACCCTTATCTCGGTTGTTTTTACTTGTTGCTGGCATCGTCTGATGTAATTATATGTCGGTTTTCAAATATTTTTGCTTTCTCTTCGCTTTCGGGCGAAAGTCCTCCAGTGAGATATTGTTCTATCAACAAAGAACCTATCGGCACACCATAAGTAGCGCCCCAGATACCATTCTCCACGTAGACACAGATGGCTATCTTGGGGTCGTTCATAGGTGCAAAGCCCATAAAGGCGGAGTGGTCCTTGCCATGAGGGTTTTGGGCGGTACCTGTCTTACCACACACCTCGTATGCCTCGGTATTGGCTGCACGACAAGTACCGTTGAGTACTGCCTGACGCATGCCCTGAACCACATGCTCATAATGCTGAGCATCTACCATAGTGTAGCGACGAGTGGTATATTCTTCATTCAATTCCTCGTCTTGAATGTCTTTTACCACATGGGGAGTGACAAACCAACCACGATTGGCGATGGTAGCACCCAGATTGGCTATCTGAAGGGGAGTGGCATTGACCTCGCCCTGACCAATGGAAATAGATATCACAGTAAGACCATTCCAAGAGCCACGATAAGCCTTGTCATAGTAGGGAGCATTGGGTATCATGCCTCGCTTTTCGCCAGGGAGGTCCACTCCCAAACGATAGCCAAAACCCATGGAAACCATATAATCCTTCCAACGGGTCATGGCATCCTGAACAGTGGGGTATTTCTGACGATTGGAGAACATCTGAAACAGACCCCAACAATAGTAACTATTGCACGAGGTGGCCAGGGATGGCACAAGTGCGATGGGAGCTGCATGGATATGGCACTTAAGAGTAAGTCCCTTGAAATGGAATCCCTCAGAGCATGGATAAGATGTGTGTGTGTTTACAATGCCCTCCTGCAAGAAGGTGAGTGCCTGGGTGGTCTTGAAGGTAGAACCTGGAGGATACTGTCCCATGATGGCACGATTGAGCAAGGGCTTGTGAACATTCTGAGACAATTTCCTGTTGTTCTCGCCTCGCTGACGGCCAACCATCATACGTGGGTCATAGGTGGGGCTGCTCACCATACACAGAATCTCGCCAGTGGATGGTTCGATGGCAACAATACCTCCCTTCTTGCCCGTCATCAGGCGTTCGCCCAAAGCTTGAAGTTCCACATCAAGTGAAAGAGTAAGATTCTTACCCGGAATTGGAGCCTCATCAAACTTGCCATTCTGATAACGTCCTTTGATACGACCACGAGAGTCGCGCAGGAGTATCTCCACGCCCTTTTCACCACGCAGTTGTTGCTCGTACTGACGTTCAATACCCAATTTGCCTATATAGTCACCACTATTGTAATAATCGTCTTTCTCAATATCCTTAGGCCCTACCTCGCCCACATCACCCAACACATGGGCTGCATAGGGATAGGAATATTGGCGAACACTACGCTTCTGAACATAGAATCCGGGATAAGAGAATAGTTTCTCACTGAAAGTACTGAATTCCTCGGCAGACAATTGGCTCATGAACAATTGCTGGGTGTATCTGCTATAACCAGGATTGCGCCAAGGGTCGCGTATCTCACTCATGCGTCTTTTATACCACTCGGGAGTGATATTCAAGGTTTTGCAGAGGTCCAAAGTGTCTACACCCTCCTGCTCCTTCATAACCACCATGATATCATAGGCTGGCTGGTTGTACACCAACAACTTACCATTTCTATCTGTAATTGCTCCGCGAGCAGGGAAGAGAATGCGCTTGAGAAAGGCATTATTATCGGCATCAGCCTTGTAATCCTCGCTGAGCAACTGAAGCGTGAATAAGCGTAGTATATATGTAAAAACAATCAGGCAAGCAATACCAGACAAGACATACTTGCGCTTGCCCAACGCGTATTTCTTTTTCTCCTTTTCCATAGGACGATAACTTACGATTTAAACGAGCGCAACATCTCCATTGTGAACACCAAAAGCAGAGACAACAGATAACTGCCCAGCAAACGCAAAAGAAGAGTGGAGAAGTTAAAGAAGGTGAAGGCCTCCAACATAAAGTATGCCAAATGATGAACTGCCATAAGCAGGGCAATGTACCAAAAGTACTTGTGTCTGCCCAGCAATTCCTTATTGGGAACGGCATCTGTCAGAGCATCCTTGGGAGCCATTGCCATAAGCAAGGAGGGCTGAATGAAAGCTGTAAGAGTCATGGCTCCTGCTGCTACACCAGGAGTGTTGCTGAAAGCATCCAATACTATACCTATGACAAAGGCATGGAGCATGCCGGAGATACGCCCCACGCTTAACGGTGTGTAAAACAGAGCCATCACACCAAGCAAAGGGATAGCATACCCCCAAAGGTTGATGTGATTGAGCACAAAAACCTGAAGCAATACCACCAATATTGCAATACCCAACCTATGGAATAATGTCTGTATCATCTTCCTTAAGGATTACCGCTACATCACGTATATTAGCCAAATCTGATACCAAGCGTACGATGAGCTGATAACTCAATCCATCCTTACTATCATTGATTTGTTCTACTGTTCCAACCAATATGCCCGAGGGAAATACATTGCTATAACCACTGGTTTCTACTGAATCTCCCACTTCGAAATCGGCATGACGGGGCACATCGTCCAACTGTGCATAAAGGACATCGCCACCCTGCCAATGCAAATAACCAAAATAATTGCTCCCTCGCAAGCGACATGAGATACTTGACTTACTGTTGAGCACGGACATCACCACGGAATAGTTTTCCGATACACTTGATATTATACCCACTATACCATTGCCGGAGACAACTCCCATCTTGGCCTTTACGCCATGATTGGAGCCACGGTTGATAGTCAAATAATTGTCGCGTAAATTTATATTATTGTACACCAACTGTGCTGGTAGTACAGGAACCTCTTGCAACTTGGCCTCCAAGGCTCGCTCGGCATAAGTGCTATCGTGAGTGAGTTCGCTCAATTCATTGCGAAGCACCTCCAATTCCTGTTGCAGGAGAAAGTTCTGCTCTGTAAGTTCTTTGTTGACCTTGCCAAGGCTGAGATATGACAATGCCGATTGTTGCCACTCATGCACTTGTCCCACTACCCTATTGGCACCAGTAAACCACACGCTGCCCTGATAGTCATTGAAGGAGACAAGCAGAGCAAGGCTGATACCTTCCAATAAGAGGAGTACCAACCAATGTGAGTATTTACTAATCCAAGCAAAGATTCCTTGCATAAGAGAAAATTGAAGAGGGTGTGTCAAAAAACAATGCTTTAGGCACACCCTCTAATTTATTTTTTCGTTGTCTTGCTCTGAATTACATCAAGAACGAGAACTCGTTGATGTGCTTAAGTGCAATACCTGTACCCTTTGCCACACAATGCAAGGGGTCTTCTGCCACATGGAAGGGGATATTGATCTTGTCGGTCAAACGACGTGCCAAACCCTTTAGCAATGCGCCACCACCAGCCAAGTAAATACCGTTGTGCACGATATCGGCATACAATTCTGGTGGAGTCTCTTCCAATGCCTGAAGAATAGCTGTTTCAATCTTTGCTACGGTCTTCTCCAAACAACGTGCTATCTCCTGATAACATACTGGCACCTCCATGGGCAAAGCAGTGATACGGTTAGGACCATGTACTACATAATCCTCGGGGGCCTCGTCGCCCAAGTCGGTAAGTGCTGCACCTACCTGAATCTTGATGCGCTCTGCCATACGCTCACTGACCTTGACATTGTGCTGACGAGACATGTATTCCTGAATATCAGCTGTAAGTTCGTCACCAGCTACACGCAAGCTCTTATCGGCTACGATACCACCAAGGCTGATAACAGCAATCTCGGTGCTACCACCACCTATATCAACAATCATATTACCCTCTGGCGCCAAGACATCCAAACCAATACCTATAGCAGCTGCCATTGGTTCGTATATCAAATACACCTCACGACCACCAGCATGCTCTGCACTATCACGAACGGCGCGCAACTCCACCTCGGTAGAACCGCTGGGCACACCAATTACCATCTTCAATGAGGGAGTGAACAGATTGCTGCCTGAGTGAATCTTCTTGATAAGACCACGCATCATCTGCTCACACGCATTAAAGTCGGCAATAACGCCATCGCGCAGGGGACGAATAGTACGGATATTCTGATTGGTCTTTTCGTACATCATCTTAGCCTTGCCACCCACAGCTATCATCTTTTCTGTGCGGCGGTCCAAAGCTACAACACTTGGTTCGTCCACCAAAACCTTACCATCGCTGATGATAATGGTATTGGCAGTACCCAAGTCCATTGCTATTTCCTTGGTAAAACTAAAGAAACCCATTTATTAGCCTCAGTGTTGACGATGATTACTTTACAAAATACTCGTGAATAGCTGTATCATAATGGCTGCTGACACCGAATGCCTGAGCTGCAAACCACTTACGATCCTCGATATCGCTCTCGCCACCCTTCTGCTGAAGCAACTCCAACAAAGGCTTGTACTCTGCCTTGCTGGGCACGATGATAACATCGTTAAAGTTCTTGGCACCTGCACGAATCAAGCTGATACCGCCTATATCTATCTTCTCGATGATGTCTGCCTCGCTAGCACCGCTTGCTACTGTCTGCTCGAAGGGATACAAATCCACAATCACCAAGTCGATTTCAGGAATCTCATAGTGCTGCATCTGCTTGCAATCGTCCTCCAAGTCGCGACGACCCAGGATACCACCGAATACCTTGGGGTGAAGAGTCTTTACACGACCACCCAAGATGCTGGGATAAGAGGTAACATCCTCTACCTTAACGCAGGGAATACCCAAACTCTCGATGAAAGACTGAGTACCACCGGTGCTTAGCAATTCTACACCCTGAGCATGCAATGTGCGCAAAATCTCATCAAGTCCGTCCTTGTGGAAGACACTCACTAGAGCTCTTTTGATTTTCTTTGTCTGTGACATATGTTTTAAATTTTATTAATTGTTTCTCCACATTTTTAATACGCGTGCAAAGGTACACTTTTTTTAGCAAATATGATTGATTCTTGCGTATTTATTTATATCTTTGCGTCACAATAAAACTTAATACCAAAAACATGAAGAAAAGACAATTGCTAAACTTCTTCCTTCTTTTCTGCATTTGTGCTATGGCTAGCGCACAGAGCGTAAAGAAGACAGGAGCGTTCAGATGTGGCGGTTGGAACGACGATTTCCGCCAATTGCGTGATTTACAATGGAACATGGAAGAGCTTGACCTGAGCGAAGCTGATTGTGATAGCATCAGAGCAAATGCGTTGCACTCTCGCCACAAACTAAAGAGCCTCATCCTGCCCAACAAGGTTAGATTTATCGGTAGTCAATCATTTTTTGCTTGCGATAGCTTGACCTCGCTAATCCTGCCTGCCACAACTGAAAGAATCGAGAGCAGAGCTTTTGGCAACTGCTATGGCTTGCACACCATTACATCACTTGCCACAACTCCTCCCACCATTGCCGAGGATGCATTTAGTGGTCTCAATCTCAGAAACATAAACCTTATCGTGCCAAAGGGTTCGGAGAAGGCTTACAAGAGCGACCCTTACTGGGGAAAGTTCTTTGCCAAGAAGCAAAAACCTTCTCTGGAGGATTGTCCAAAGGAATTCAGCATCATCCCCATTCCTCAAGAGATGGTATTCACCGGTGCTATTGCGCTTGAAACCAAAAACTTGGGCAAAATCATTGCTGATGAGACCTTAGCAAATGAAAGAAAGCAATTGGAAACCGTATTGAAGAGCAGATTGGGCACCAAAAACTTCAAAAAGAGCAAGGCTACCATTACTCTGAGCATCGACAAGAGCATCAACACTCCCGAATCATACACTATGAGTATCGATGAGAAGGGCATTTGCATCAAGGGTTCAGATGCCGCTGGTGTATTCTATGGTATTATGACACTTGACCAGATGCTTATTCCTCAGGAGGAGAACGGACGTATTGCCAATCTGCATGCTCTTACCATCAAGGACAGCCCTCGCACAAAGATGAGAGAGCTGATGGTTGACCCATGCCGTATCTTCATCCCCTTCGAGGACCTCAAGGGTATGGTGATGGAGATGGCACGCTACAAGATGAATGCTCTTCACCTGCATTTGACTGATGACCAGGCTTGGCGTATAGAAATAAAGAAGTATCCCAAGTTGACAGAAGTGGGTAGCTTCCGCGTAGGTATGGATGATATGCAAATGCCCATTAGCGGTTTTTACACTCAGGAGCAAATGAAAGAACTCGTAGCATTTGCCAAGCAATATCATGTGGACATCATTCCCGAAATTGAAATGCCCGGTCATCAGGTAGCTGCTATCCATTGCTATCCCGAACTGACTTGTGGTGGCGTGCAAATCCCCATTCGCACTACTTGCGGTGTATCTGACAATCTACTTTGCCCAAGCAACGAATTTACTTACGAATTCCTGCAGAACGTTTTCAAGGAACTATCCGAAGTATTTACCTCTCAATACGTTCACCTGGGTGGCGATGAAGCAGGCAATCCTCCATTGGAGTGCTGGTCTTCATGCGAAAGTTGCAAGAAACTTCTTGGCGAGATAATGAGCCAACCTGGCATCACTCCTCAACCCAATTCCAGAAACGACAACTGGAGATTGCAAAAGTATATGTTCGACCGTGTAATCGATTTCCTGCGCAAAGACCTCAACAAAGTACCTATGTTCTGGTATGAAACCGACTTCCACGAAATACAACCCGGTTGCGTAGTATTTGCATGGCGTCATGGCCTTACCGCCACCGCAATAGATGCCGCCATCAGATGCAATGCCAAGATTATGCTTTGCCCTGGTGAGCACTGTTATCTTGACTATCCCGCTGCTCGTGGAGATATGCCAGAGGTAAACTGGGGTATGCCCACAACATCGTTGGAACAGACATACAAGCTAGACCCTGCATGGGGATATGATATGACTTTCGAAAACAACAACTTATATGGTGTTGCTGGTACTCTTTGGAGCGAGTGTATCAACTCTACCGAGCGTATGTATTACATGGCCTTCCCAAGAGCTTTGGCACTGAGCGAAGCTGGTTGGAGTCCACAGAAGAATCGCAGTTATGCTGACTTCCTCAAGCGTCTAAGCCACATCAGTAAAGATATGCACAGAAGAGGTATTTGTACTGCAAATCCCTAATCTCATAAAATAACAAATGCGGTTTGTTGCTCAAAAGGGCACAAACCGCATTTGCTTTTCCTCCCACTCCTCCGAAAAGCAATCTCCACCTCTCGGAAATCCATTTCTCTGGTCAAAATATCATTTCCGAAGCCTCGGAAATACGTTTTTGCGGACGGAATTGCATTTCCGAAGTCTTGGAAATACGTTTTTGTCCCCCAAAAACCATTTCCAAAGCTTCAAAAGTCCGATTCAGGGAAAGAAAATGCATTCCAAAGTCTTCTTCTCTCTTCCTCTACTAGGGAAGAAAAAAAAGCAATGCCACCTCGGAAAAAGTAGCATTGCCATATATTATCAGAAACCGAATAAATGGTTCTATTAACCTAGGTATGAACGGAGTGTACCACCTGTCTTGTTGCCATTGCGCAACTTGCGGATAGCCTTCTCGCGAATCTGACGTACACGCTCACGTGTCAAACCAAAACGGTCGCCAATCTCCTCGAGTGTCATCTCGGGCTGAGAGATACCAAAACTCATCTCAATGATGTCACGCTCACGCTCGTTCAAGATATCCAAGGCACGTGAAATCTCCAATGACAAACTCTCGTTGATAAGAGTATGGTCGGCAGCTGGTGCATCAGTATTCTCCATCACATCAAGGGGACTATTGTCCTCTCCCTCAACGAAAGGAGCGTCTACACTGACGTGGCGACCACTAGCACGCAAACTATCGTTAATCTTCTCAGGCACCTCGTTCACCAACTCTGCCAATTCCTCTGGGCTTGGTTTGCGCTCAAATTCTTGCTCAAACTTGGTGATAGCCTTGCTGATCTTGTTCACCGCACTAACCTGATTCAAAGGCAGACGCACGATACGGCTCTGCTCGGCCAATGCCTGAAGAATGGTCTGACGAATCCACCATACGGCATAACTGATGAATTTGAAACCACGAGTTTCGTCAAACTTCTCAGCTGCCTTGATAAGTCCTACATTACCCTCGTTGATAAGGTCAGGCAAACTCAAACCTTGATTCTGATACTGCTTCGCAACTGACACCACAAAGCGCAAGTTGCTCTTAACCAAGATGTCCAATGCCTGTCTGTCACCCTTACGAATACGCTGGCTTAGTTCAACCTCCTCTTCTACGGTTAGAAGCTGCTCGCGACCGATTTCCTGAAGATATTTATCCAAGGACTGGCTATCGCGGCTGGTAATACTCTTGGTAATTTTAAGTTGTCTCATTATCGATATTTCGTTGTGTTATATTCTATGAAAATTTAGCAAAAGGCAAAAATGCATATTTCAGCGCGCAAAGCTACGCTTTTTTCTTGAATTTACCAAATACGGAGCACAGAAAATAGCAAAACACAGGGCACTATCACATAAAACATGCAATACCTTCTCGCTATAAACCATAATATTGTTAACTTTGCGCGAAAATATTCAAAAATAACAATGGCACAACAAGAAGACGTTTTTAAGAAGATTATTTCTCACTGTAAGGAGTATGGTTTCGTTTTTCCATCAAGTGATATATATGATGGCCTGGGCGCTGTATATGATTACGGTCAGAACGGTGTTGAGTTGAAGAACAACATCAAACAGTATTGGTGGCAATCAATGGTATTGCTTCACGAGAACATCGTGGGTATCGATGCAGCTATCTTCATGCATCCCACCGTATGGAAGGCTAGTGGTCACGTTGACGCATTCAACGACCCCTTGATTGACAACAAGGACAGCAAGAAGCGCTATCGTGCTGACGTTCTCATTGAGGACCAGTTGGCAAAGTACGACGAGAAGATTGACAAGGAAATCCAGAAGGCTGCCAAGAAGTATGGCGAGGCTTTCAACGAGGCAGAATTCCGCGCCACCAATGCTCGCGTTATTGAGAACCAGGAGAAGCGTGATGCTCTGCACGAGCGTTTTGCAAAGGCCTTGAACGAAGGCGATTTGGCAGAATTGCGTCAGATTATCCTTGACGAAGAAATCGCTTGCCCCATCAGCGGCACCAGAAACTGGACAGAGGTTCGTCAGTTCAACCTTATGTTCTCTACCGAGATGGGTTCTACCGCAGAAGGCGCCAACAAGGTTTACTTGCGCCCAGAAACTGCTCAGGGTATCTTTGTCAACTATCTGAACGTTCAGAAGACTGGCCGTATGAAGCTTCCCTTCGGTATTGCTCAGATTGGTAAGGCTTTCCGTAACGAAATCGTTGCACGTCAGTTCATCTTCCGTATGCGCGAGTTCGAACAGATGGAAATGCAGTTCTTCGTAAAGCCCGGCACGGAGCTAGATTGGTTCAACCAGTGGAAGCAAACTCGTATGGCTTGGCACCAGGCTCTAGGCTTTGGTTCTGACAACTATCGTTTCCACGACCACGACAAGTTGGCTCACTATGCTAACGCTGCTACCGATATCGAATTCCACATGCCTTTCGGTTTCAAGGAGGTTGAGGGTATTCACTCTCGTACCAACTTTGACCTTTCAAGTCATGCAAAATATAGCGGCAAGAAGATTGAGTACTTCGACCCCGAAGCTAATGAGTCTTACACTCCATACGTTATTGAGACATCTATCGGTGTAGACCGTATGTTCCTTTCTATCATGTGCCACAGCTATGAAGAGCAGGCATTGCCCGATGGTCAGACACGTACCGTGCTTCACCTTCCCGCTGCATTGGCTCCCATCAAGTTGGCCGTATTCCCCTTGACCAAGAAGGATGGCATGCCCGAGAAGGCTCAGGAGATTATGAACGACCTACGTTTCCACTTCAACTGCAAATACGAAGAGAAGGACCAGATTGGTAAGCGCTATCGCCGTATGGACGCTATCGGTTGTCCCTTCTGCGTAACAGTTGACCAGCAGACATTGGAAGACAACACCGTTACCCTCCGTGAGCGTGATAGCATGGAGCAGAGACGCGTACATGTATCAGAACTTCGTGGCATCATCGAAGACCAGGTAAGCATTACCAGTCTTTTGAAGAAGTTGCTCTAATACAGCCAAGCAAGTCAAGACAAACCTCGTTTCAAGCAAACTGAATGAAGAAGTACATTTATATATTGCTCACATGCGCACTAGGCATAGTATCCTGTACAGAAGTGAGCAGCGAATACGACCCCTATGAGGACTGGAAAGCCCGCAATGCAGCATGGTTTGAAGACACCGTGCAGGTTGCTCGCCAAGCTATTGCCGATGCCAAAACCACATACGGCGAAGAATGGGAAAACCATTGCGACTGGAGAATGTACAAATCTCTGTGGAGAACCAGTACCTCAAACGGCCCCGTAACCGACAGTATCTGTGTACGCATCATCAACAGAGGCGCAGACATAGAAGGCAAAGGCTCTCCTGCATCCAATGACTCTGTATACATCAGTTTGCGTGGCTGGTTAATGCCCACCCTCAACTTCACTGGCAACGGCGAAGAGATGGGCCTTGTACAAGACGTATTCACAACCAGTTATTATGGCGAATACGACCCTGCCAAGGCAGCACCCCAACTAATGAGCATTTCCAGCCTGGTAGAAGGTTTCAGCACAGCCCTGCAATACATGGTAGAGGACGACGATTGGATGATATTCATCCCCCAAACTCTAGCATACGGAGCTTCTTCCCAAGGCACAGTCAAGGAATATTCCACCTTGCAATTCCGCGTTCACCTAGTCAAATGGTATGAAAGCGGCACTGGTATCCCAACCACCTGGGAATAAGCACACCTTATCATATAACACAAAAGAGGATGTACCCAACACTAGAGTACATCCTCTTTTATTATTATATATAATGTGTATTACACTAAATGAAGACCGTCCTCGGAAATGGTAATCAGACGTTTCTTGTATAAGTCACCTATGGCTTTTTTGAAGACCTTCTTGCTTACATTGAAGACCTGGGCTATTTCCTCAGAAGGACTCTTGTCGCCAAGATGACAAAATCCATTATTATCTTGCAAGTAAGCCAACAAAATATCGCTAAAGTCCGTTACACCCTCCTGACCTTGACGAGAAAGGGTTACGTCTATCTTTCCATCAGGACGTACCTTATTAATATAAACAGTAACGCGGTCACCAGTGTGCAATTGGCGAAATACCTGAGAATCGTACAACAAACCTGCCCATTGATTATCCAGAATTACCTTAAATCCTAATTCTGTCTTTTGCCATATCAGGGCTTCGGCTTTGTCGCCTTTGTGATAAGGCACATAACCAGAACTGAGATAACGCTCTACCTTGGCGCTTGCCATAATGCGACTGCTCTCTTCGTCTAGATGGATATGCACAATATAACTCTGTCCCTTTACCATCTTCATCTTCTGCTCACGGAAAGGAACAAAGAGGTCCTTCAGCAAACCCCAATTGAGAAATGCGCCAAAATTATTCACCCATGCAACCTCCAGGTAAGCAAAATCCCCTACCCTGGCCAATGGTTGGCGCATAGTAGCAATGAGGCGCTCCTCTTGGTCTAAGTACAAGAATACGTCCAAGTCATCACCCACGGCAACGTTACCCAAGACCTCATTCTGCGGCAAAAGGATTTCTCCATGCAACCTGCCTCCATCCAAATAATATCCAAATGGAACTTGTTTTACAACACTCAATCGGTTGATATCTCCTAGTTTTATTTGCATATATAGTCGAATCTAAACTATTATAAACCAAAATGATGGATTATTCTACGATAAGTCCATCCTTCATTCTAATAACCCTGTCTGTCATGAGAGCCAATCCTTCGTCATGGGTAACAATTACGAAAGTCTGACCGAACTTGTCTCTCAATTCAAAGAACAGGCGATGCAGTTCTTCCTTATTTTGTGTATCCAAGCTACCTGATGGTTCGTCAGCCAATATTAATTCTGGATTGTTCATCAGCGCACGCGCCACAGCTACACGTTGTTTTTCTCCGCCCGAGAGCTCATTAGGTTTATGATTAATACGCTCTGTCAGCCCCATAAAGTCCAGTAATTCCAAAGCGCGAGCCTTTGCCTGCGATAATGATGTTCCTGCAATATGAGCAGGCATCATCACATTCTCCAAAGCGGTAAATTCAGGCAACAATTGATGGAACTGGAATACAAAGCCTATGTGTTTGTTGCGAAAGCGTGCCAATTGGTCGGAGTTGAGCGAGGTCACATCCTGTCCTGCAACAACAAGGCTACCGCTATCGGCGCTATCCAAAGTACCAATAATCTGCAACAGAGTAGTCTTACCTGCACCACTAGCACCAACAATACTTACCACCTCGCCTTTGTTGATTTGAAGGTCAATGCCTTTCAACACCTGCAAGTTACCAAAACTCTTCCTTATTCCTTCTATCTTTATCATGACCACTGATCGGGGTATAGCAATATCACGCTAGAATGACTGAAATATCTGTGTATCTGCAAGGGCAAACCTGCAAAAGCACTCTTGTAAGAGATAAATCCTGGACGAGCAGATATGAATACCACCAGGTCATCGGCACCTGCACGTTGAGAAAGCGATAGCACCTTAGTCCACAGAGCCATCTCTATATATTCTGCTCTCAATGAGACGTGATACCTCCACATATAACTCTTGATATGAGAAAGGGTATCTGGATGAGCATTAAATTCCAACAGGCAATCAAATTGTTCCCCCATACGGCACATATGCTCCAACCACTTGTAGAAACCAGCCTCATACTCTGCTTTCTGAGGAACAGCAACAATCAATCGGCGAAGTGTGCCTGGAGGCACTATCAAACGTACAGCCATAACCTGACGATTGGTACCACCTATTACATGGTCAATCACAGCTCCCAGGCTGGACTTGGGCATACCAGTAGTTCGGTCAGTCAGACACACCAGCACCTCACCACAATCGTATTCTCTGATGGTATGCAATATTCCACCTGCCACATTGGTACTCAGGCGAGAGAGTGTCTTCATATCCACATGAGCTGCTGATGCCACCGACACGGCTTCTTCCAGCATTCGTCTTGCCTCTTTATATCCTTCTGCCTCACCCTCATTGTCATTGAAAGTAACCGTAAGACCCATCAGACTATCAGGTATACGGGCATTTCTAATGGACAATGCCAACTGAGTGAGCAGGCTGACACTATCAGGCTGACTATATGTGACCAGACACTTACCATGCCAAGCACCCTGATTCTCTTCCGTATCAAGGTCTGCCAATGCCAGTTTGCGAGCACCCTCATTGGTTGCAAAACTACTGATGATACATGAGAATAGTATCAGCATTACAGTGCCATTCAGCACGGACGAATCCATCAGATTCACCTCTGGCGCAGTACCTATCATCACAATAGCCAAAGCACCTGCCGCATGAGCATTCGTAAGTCCGAACATCATCAGTGTACCTCCACGTAAATCCTTGGATATCCAGCACATGATACGTGATGCCAACCATTTCGAACTGGTGCCTACTATCACCATCACAAGCATTATCCATATCGTCTGTATATCGCCAAACATTGACCTTAGGTCTATCAGCATACCCACGCCTATCAAGAAGTATGGGATAAACAATGCGTTGGCCACAAACTGTATGTACGACATTAGCGGAGAAGTACGTGGGATAAGCCTACTAATTGTCAAACCCGACAGGAACGCTCCCAACAATCCCTCCAAACCAGCCAACTCTGCCAATGCGGCACTAAGAAAGACTAGCGAGAGGATGAAGATGAATTGCATTATCGTGTCGTCATATCTACGAAGGAACCATTTGCCCAACCTTGGATAACAATACAACACAAAAGCACCATATACCACACACTTAAAGGCAAACAACACCCAAAAGAACCATGTTGTTTCCTGTAATGTCCCCACCGTAATGGCTATTACCAGCAAAGCCACAAAGAGAGCTACTGCCGTTGCCACAATTGATATAACCACAGCAGGATGGCGTGTCAAGCCATATCGCCCTACGATTGGGTATGTTATCAACGTGTGCGAAGCCAATATACAACTAAGCAAAACGGACGTTATTGCACCAAAGCCTAAAAGGTAGTGTGCTGCCAAAAAACCTGAAGCAAAGGGTATGACATACGTAATGAGACCAAACAAGAGTCCCTTGCGCCCATACTGATGTACGCTGCCCATATTCATTTCCAGAGCTGCAAGGAACATAATAAAATAGATACCTACCTGACCAAAGATTTCAAAACTACGGTCACGCTCTATGATATTAAAGCCATGCTGACCTATCAGGACACCTGCCAATATCAATCCAATGATATGCGGAGTGCGCAGTCTCTTCAGCAATATGGGAGAGAATAATATTATTATCAACACAACAAAGAATATCCACGTTGGGTCTGTAATAAGAGCCAGCGGAAGGTGTATTGAATTAATAATATGTTGCATCTTTTCAGTAAATTTCCGACAAAGATACTAGTTTTTGTGCTATTTATTAACAATGTTACACCCTATTTCTAATATTTTACGTATTTTTGCACGGATTTTTAACGTAACTATTCTACAACCCTCATTAAAATAACATAAAAACGCATAACTAGAGGGCTGTAATTAACAGACAGAAACACAACTATGAGAGTAGCAATTGTAGGTGCTAGTGGTGCAGTAGGACAGGAGTTCCTACGTGTTTTGGACGAGAGAAATTTCCCTCTCGACGAGTTATTGCTTTTCGGTAGCCAACGTAGTGCAGGTTCTAAATACACTTTCCGCGGCAAGGAAATCGAAGTAAAACTATTGCAGCATAATGACGATTTCAAAGATGTAGACATTGTATTTACCAGTGCAGGTGGTGGTACCAGCAAGGACTTTGCAGAAACCATTACCAAGCATGGTGCAGTAATGATAGACAACTCTAGTGCATTCCGCATGGACGAGAACGTACCCTTGGTAGTGCCTGAGTGCAATGCGCAAGATGCTTTGGAGCGCCCCCGCAACATTATTGCCAATCCCAACTGTACCACTATCATGATGGTAGTAGCTCTACAGGCATTGGAGAACATCAGCCACATTCGTCGCATTCACGTAGCCAGCTATCAAGCTGCCAGTGGTGCTGGTGCAGCTGCTATGGCAGAGCTCTTCGAACAGTACCGCCAGGTATTGGCAGGCGAGAAGCCCACTGTAGAAAAGTTTGCATATCAGTTGGCCTTCAACGTAATTCCTCAAATTGACGTATTCACCGACAACGGTTATACCAAGGAGGAAATGAAGATGTTCCACGAGACAAAGAAGATTATGCACACCGATGCTGATTGTTCTGCTATGTGTGTTCGTGTTCCCTCATTGCGTTGCCACTCAGAAGCTATCTGGGCAGAGACAGAGCGTCCAGTTAGCGTAGAGGAATTCAAGGAGGCAGTCAAGAACGGTAATGGTTTGCGCCTCCAGGACGACCCCGAGAACAAGGACTACCCCATGCCCCTATTCCTAGAGGGCTGCGACGATGTTTACGTTGGTCGTATTCGCAAGGACATTGCCAACCCCAACGGCCTAACATTCTGGTTGGTTAGCGACCAAATCAAGAAGGGTGCAGCCCTCAATGCAGTACAGATTGCAGAATGGTTGCTTCAAAACGACCCTAAGTTCAAGGCATAAAACTATTGGACATATATAAACAGCGATTGAGAGGATGCTACAACCCATAGCATCCTCTCTTTTTTGTATAACACACAATTCTTTCTAAAAGCAGTTATACATTATTAATATAAATAGCATTGGACGGTCCATTCCTAATGAAATGATGCAAAAAAGTGTATCAACATCCTGGGGATACACCTTCACAATGCATCCCATTTTCATATTGTCTTTGTTGCGTTAATTAACCGAAAAGTGCGATTTCATGGCTTCATACATCATTTATTGTGTTTACAAATCGGTTTACATTTGCTATTTTTTACATATATATCTACATTGTAAACCAAAATGTAAACATTATTTTTTTGGTAACTTGAAAAATCAGACGTACCTTTGACGAATAATTTAGCGAAGGTTGAATCTCAGCCCGAAATATCGCTGTTTTTTATTGAATACCCGAGCGCTCTCGGACTCATTAAATTATTAGTGGTAACCACAGAAAAAAATGAGATTTTTTATTAATGAATATGAACAAAAAACTATTTCTAAATGTCATAGGTCTCGCCATAGTGGTGATGACCTGTACAATGTGCCAAAGGCCAACTACATCATTACCTTCTAGCCCCGAGGAGGCCCTGGCAGAACTTCTTGCTGGCAACGAACGCTATGCCAACGAACAATGTATCAATCCACGCAGTGATATGGACAGAGTAGAGGAGACAGCACCGCATCAGGCTCCTTTTGCAGCAGTGGTTGGTTGTTCTGACTCACGCGTACCCGTTGAGTTGCTGTTCGACCAGGGTATCGGTGACATTTTCGTCATCAGAACTGCTGGCAATAATGTCAATAGCGAGATGGTAATGGGTAGTGTTGACTATGCCATCGAACATCTGGGTGTCAAGGTTCTGCTTGTTCTTGGACATGGTTCGTGCGGAGGTGTCACAGCGGCTATATCTGCAGGAGAGCACGAACATGGGAATATAGCACATCTGCTTGACACCATCCGAAACGATGTGAGAGACTATATTGGCAAGGCAGAGAGCCTGGACAAGGCAATCCTGCATCACACACTGGTACAGGTGGACAGAATTATGGCATATCCACATGTTGCTGAAAAGGTGAAAAATGGAGAATTGCTCGTTAAACCAGCCTATTACGATGTAAATACTGGTAAAGTATCTTTATTGCAATAATGCAAATACAACAATATCAATAACGCTATTGAAACTATCTACGTAAGCCTTGTGATGAGAAAAAGGCTACGAAATAAAACCAAACTTAAAATGACAAAACACCTTATATACTATATAACACTGATTATCCTTTGGGGAACAATATCATGCAGCAGCAATGAAAATCCTGCTGCCTATGTCCCCGTTGCGCCTGATTATAGCGAGGAAGCAATGTGGCATAATGTCATGAACGACAAAGGTAATGGAGTTGATGTATTCTATGTAGTATCCACATGGGAGTTTGACTGGCGCACCAACGACAACATCATATCGCACCATGCCGATGTGTTCAACCCTGAGCATCGTGCAAATATGGATATCGAGATAAAGAAGATTGCAGCCTATATGGCAGATGGCAATAATTTCTATTCTCCCTATTACCGCCATATCAGCCTTGATACATGGGCAACATTGGATGAAGATATCATCAACCAGCGCTTCCATGAGGTTGCCTTCGAGGACATCAGGAATGCCTTTGAGCACTTCAAGACCCACTATAATAACGGTCGTCCCTTTATCCTGGCAGGATTCAGCCAGGGAGGCAAGGCAGTGGTGGAGCTAATCAAGATCATGCCTGAAGAAATGCGCAAACGTATGGTAGCAGCCTATGTGCTGGGATATAAGGTGACACCGAACGATGTGAAGCAGGCTCCTTGGCTTGTTGCAGCAAAGGACTCTACAGACACTGGTGTGGTCATCTGCTATAACTCTGTAAGTGATGTAAAGTATATCAAACCCGTAATCAGTGCCCCTTGTGCCATGTGTATCAATCCGGTGAACTGGCGCACGGATGCCACTCCAGCTATCCTGCATGATTCCATCACTATAACACTGTCACCTGAGCACAACGTACTTGTCCTTGACGGCTATGATGGTAGCCATCTTACCAATATCCTTGATTTCCTCAATGTGGGTGATTATCACAGCATAGAGCCATGGGAGTATAGCGAATGCCTGCATAAAAACATCAAGCAAAGAATTGAAGCATATAAGGAATAAACATATTGAAATAATTCTAAAAAAATCTAACTAGAATGAATATTTACAAATCTTTTTTTCACAGACTGGTCATACTCATCGTGATTATGGTCGGTACATTCTTGCCACAAAGCGTAGTGGCGCAAACAATTAAGGGTACGGTAACAGATGCTATCACAGGCGAAACGCTCATTGGAGCCGCTGTGAAGGTGGTAGAACTACCTGGCACAGGCGCTATTACCAATATAGATGGCGAGTTCAGCATCAATCTTACCCAATCGGGACGTTACACCATCGAGACCTCATACATGGGCTACGAACCAAGTGTACTGAAAGAAGTGCTTGTGGCTGGTGCCAAAGACGTGGTGCTGGACATTACCTTGCGCGAGAACAGTACAGAAATGTCAGAAGTGGTGATTAAGCCCCGTGTGAATAAGGAGTCAACAGTCAATCCCACTGCTTTGGTGGGCGGTATGATGCTCTCAATGGAAGAAGCCAGCCGATATGCAGGTGGATATAACGACCCAGCTCGACTGGTAACTGCCTTCGCTGGTGTGTCAGGCCAAGGCGATGGCAACGGTATTTCCGTACATGGCAACGCTCCTCAATTCATGCAATATCGTCTGGAGGGTGTGGAAATATTTTCGCCCAACCATTTTGCCGACCTCTATAGCGCAGGTTTCGGTATGGTGAGCGCGCTCAACTCTAATGTCATCACCAACTCTGACTTCTTTGTCTCTACGTTCAATTCCAGCTACAACAACGCCCTTAGCGGTGTGTTCGACTTGAGAATGAGAGCAGGCAACAACTCAAAATTTGAGAACGGTGTACAGATAGGTACAGTGGGTATCGAGTGGACAAGCGAAGGACCTATTTCGAAGAAGAACAACTCAAGCTTCATCTTCAACTATCGCTATGGTTTCTCCACAATCGCTCGCAAGCTGAAACTCATTGACACATACGGTTCACAGTATGACTTCCAGGACCTCTCGTTCAAGTTGAATTTCCCAACTAAGAAAGCAGGTACCTTCTCAGTCTTTGCCCTGGGCTTTATAGACAAGTCATGGGATGTGGAACTGGACATTACAGACATCCACTCTATTTACGATGCCTCAGACCAGGCTGGCAGTCTCTACAACGCAGTTGCTGGTGCCTCACATAAGATTCATTTCGATAACAAATGGACATGGCGCACAACTGTGGCCTACAATATGCAGCACAACAAAGTAGACATGGAATACTGGGGACTCATCTTTGATGCTAATCACAAGCCTACAGGTTTTGAAGGCAAAAACTATCCCTTCAGCTACCTGAAGCAGAATGAAGACCGTGTTGTGTTCAATACAGAATTGTCCAAGCACATTACCCCTCGCTGGCTCCTCCAATTGGGTGGCGAATATTCACACCGTTTCTTCGACCTGAACTTCCGCACAGCAGAGAACGTATATGAACCTGTGTCGGACAAGCCATATTATGCAACGAAGGACAATACAGGATTGGCTAACATCTTCTGGTCAAACCTCTGGAAGCCTACTGACAATCTAAGCATCAACTTTGGTCTGTCTGGCAACTATTTCCTCCTTTCCAAAGACTTTAGCATTGAGCCTCGTGCCAGTGTGAAATGGGAGCCAGGCAAGCGTCACTCTATTGCTCTCGGCTATGGATTGCACTCTATGATAGAGAAACTGGATGCTTATTTCTTCCGCAATGCAGATGGCAGCATGGCCAACAAAGACCTTGGATTCTCTAAGGCTCATCACCTGCTTGCTACATATATGTACAAGTTCACAGACAATCTGAACCTGCGCTTCAATGCCTATTATCAGTATGGTTTTGACACACCTGTTGGTATCAATGGTAGCACATTCTGTACAGTGAACCGTTTGTTCAACTATATTGAAGAACCATTGGTCAACAAGGGTAATACCCGCAACTATGGTGCAGACATCACCCTGGAGCACTATATGAGTCGCGGCTTCTACGGACAAATAAATGGCTCTCTCTTCAAGTCTCAATATCGTGGACTCGACAAGAAGTGGCGTAACCAATTGTATGACCGTGGCTACATGGTGAAAGTACTAGGCGGTAAAGAATGGATGGTTGGTAAGAGAAAGCAGAACGTGCTCAACGTAAGTGTCAAGTACACTCTGCAAGGCGGTCTTCGCCACACCCCCATTGATGTGGCTGCCATGAAAGCCAATGTGGCTGCAGGCATCATCAGTGACCAGCCTATCTACAAGGAAGACGAGGCAATGGCTCTCCAGTTCTCTCCCACCAACATTCTCGACCTTACTGTCAGCTACAAGATTAACTGCAAGAAGGTTAGTCATACCATCGCCTTTGAGGGTGTGAACATTCTGCAGCACGAAACACCCTATGCCGAACGCTTCGACTTCGCCACTGGCGAACTACGTGTTGACAAGTCAGGTATTTCACTGCCCAATATTTATTATCGTATAGATTTCTAAATCATATTCAAATAAACATTTAACATGAAGAAGATTTTTAAGTTAATGACAGTTGCCCTAGTGGCAATGTGTGGTTTCACATCTTGTGATAAAGATTGTGAGCACGACTTCATTGAAGTAGACTACAGCAAGAAACTTGCAGGTACTTGGACTTGTGTAGATGCAGAGAACGAATTTGCAGAGGCTTTGATTTTCAATGCCGACGGTTCAGTAACATCAACTGGTGTGTTTGAAGGAGGGTATTATGAGAAAAAGGGTACATATAAGATTAAGGGCAATCAAATGACTTTGTCTTTTGAAGACGGAGACTACATGGAGAGCCGTTTCGAAATGGTAGAAGGCGAAGTCTTTTCTTTGGTAGACGATGAACTTGATGTACACTTTAATTATAATTATTGCGAAAACGACCTCTCTAAGGAGATTGTTGGCATGTGGGTAAGTACACAGGAAACGTTTGGCCAAAAAAATGGCTCTGTTGCAATCAATACCTTTAATGAAGATGGTAAGGCTTACGTAACAGCATTTGTTCCAGAAATAGATAGTTATATTAATCAAGGGGAATCAGATTATAAGGTTATTGGTAATATGTTGATAACTTGGGTTAAATATGATCCTAATTTGCCTGAATTGTATACTGCTATCGAAATTGACATCATTCCTAATGGTACAGAATTGGGTGATATAATGACCTCCTACAATCCTGTATATGGAACAACTGTTTCTTTCCTCCGTGTAAAGCAATCCCTCAACCTCACAGGCAAAGTATATGACTATAGCGCAGCTTATGTAACCAACGCAAAGGGAGCAGATGAGGATTTTACTATTTTGAATACCACTTTCAACATGGCCAATATCAAAGCAGGAGACTTTGATATGATGTACCGTTCAGTTCTCTCTTGTTTTGAGTTTGAAGCTGACTTGTTCAAGTATAAATTCCGTCGTGATGATGGTCTTGAAATGGAATTTGACACTCCATTCACTGTTGAAGGTAATAAGGTTACGCTCGATATGAGTGCTGTAAACCCTGCTTGCCGAAGCGTAGAGATGTATATGTTCCAAGACCAGGACGATTGCCAGTTGCACATGTATATGCCTACAAGCGCTTTCATCAACTACTTTGCTAACTTGGATGTTATTGCTTTGGTTACAGAAGGCAAGATAGACCCAACTGACGCTGCTGCAGTAGAGAAGGTCTTCGCCGATATGGAAGCACGTGTGGAAAGCATCAATGTAAGCTTCGTATTGAAAGCACGCGAGTAATCTCGCAATACATAAACCATACTCCAAAAGGAGGGCGCCACAATCGGAAGGCGCCCTCCTTTTTGTGGTTTTATTACAAACTTAACTGCGCCAGCAAACTGTCCCACTGAGACAGGGGGAGAGTTGGCTAGCGCTATGGAACTTAAACACGATATGGATGGATGGCTAGTAGTAACTGAACGTGTCTATGTTCCGTTCTGTGTTGTGTGAAACTACGACACAGTCCCAAACAGAGGATAGGAAATACATCGAGTATAAATTCGGGTCTAAGCTCGTGTTGTTGAATATTATTATCTACCTACTTTACGGATATTATTGATATTCGGACACCAGATGAACTGATAACTGGTTAAACGGGCAAATAACTTCAAAAAGAGCAAGTTTTTGCCCGTTTGTGCTCTGGTTATAAAGAAATATCATATCTTTGCAAGGAAGAAAATGTATTGAATAGTGAATATGGGTAACAAATATCAGATTCCGTATATCAATGCCTGCATCAGAGCATTTGCCAAACGATTCAAACTTTCGGTGCAGACTGCCTTTGAATACCTTTATACTTTTAAGGGGATTCACTTTCTTGTAGAATTCTACGAGATTGAGCATTTACAATCGATTGATGACGCCGTTGATGATTTGATAGTTTGTTGCCAAAACCACGGAGGAACGCTCAGATGAAACTGTATCACGGGACAAATATAGATTTCGATGTGATTGATTTGACAAAATCTAATAAGCACAAAGATTTTGGTCAAGGTTTCTATTTGACAGACATACGTTCGCAAGCAGAAGAATTGTCAATAAAGAAATCACGCCTTTTCGGAGGATATCCTGTTATTCAGGAATATACATTTGATGAATCCATACTGAATAGCAATGAGTTAAAAGTGCTGAAGTTTGATTCGCCAACGACCGAATGGGCTGAATTTATTTTCAAGAATAGAAACAGAGATATCAACTTCAAGCACGATTATGATATCGTTATTGGTCCTATTGCTAATGATGGGGTCGCTTATCTTTTAGGCCGTTACGAGGAAGGTACTCTCAGTATTGAAGAACTGACCAAGAAATTGGACTATAAGAAACTCAATAGTCAATATTTCTTCGGTACAGAGCAGTCAATTAAATACTTGAAACGCCTATGACAACACAAGAGCAGAAAGACTTTTTGGTGAACCACATCGTTGACCGGCTTACCGAGTATCTGGTAACAGACAATAAACTGGAACTTGCTGACGCATTGAAAATCGTGTATCAATCGAAGACTTATCAGCGACTTCAAGATATGGATGGCTGTCTATACATTCAAAGTCCCTCCTATGTATATGAATTGTTGCAAAAAGAGCTAAAAGGGTAGCATGTTCATATCATACGTCAAGATGCGATTGAGATTATCAATGTAATGTCATTTTCGAGGCTGAGAAGTAAAAAGGAATATAATATAGAATCAGGGGATGTACTTTCAGAGGTGCATCCCCTAACTGTGTATTCTTATTACGATCATATCGAAGTAAACATTATTCTTGAATAAAAAGCGACCCTCCAGCAGTTCCGAGCTAAACGAAATGAAGGTGTAAAAACGACTGACAACACCAAAAATAATGAAATGATGCTAGAAACGGTGTCGAAAACTTAAATTTAAATGAAATGATGCTTGAAACAGCGTCGAAAACTTAAATTCAAATAAAATATTGGCAGAAACAGCGTCGAAAGCGCCAATATAAATAAAACGATGTTAGAAACAACGTCGAAAGTACCGACTCAAACAAAATGAAGATAAAAACAGCGTCGGAAATACTGATGAAGGGAGGAAAGGGTAAATACATCACAAAAACACAAAGATAAGACGTATAAAAATTAGTAGAATTAGAAAAAACAACACACCAAATTTATGTTATACAACATATTTTAGGCCATTTTAGGGCTGTTTTTGTATTTTTTTGACATTTTGTATTTTTTTTCATAGACTTTTTTCATTTCTTATAGTATTTATTTATAGAACGCGGACAAAAAGTCCTTTTACGAACCGTAATGTTGTAATATGGACAATAGGTTTAAAGTCCGTAAAAATAATAATTTAAATTAAATATTTAAGAAATGGATAAAGTATCTATTTTAAGAACCTCTGCTTTTCGCAGAGATGAAGCTCTCGGTTATTTCCAGAGAGTACTAGATTTGGCAACTGCCACATTATCAAATGAGAGAGATGCAGTGGTATTGGCTCTCTACAGAAGTTCTGTTGAAGAATACAGAACAGCCTTGCAGCAAGATTTCTTCCGAGAAGAAACTGAGGCGATGAATCAGGCAAACAGAACGGTTCACAGACAGTTTAGAGGAATGAAACATCTGATTCAAGGTATGCTCCTTCATCCTGACACTAAAATACAAAAGGAGGCTCAGGATGTGATGAATATCATCAAGAAGTACAGTGATATCAGCAATGGTTCTATGGACCATAGGTATGGTATTCTGGACACGATGATGGACGAACTATCTATGGTATCTGCTGAGGTACAAGCCGATTTGGGTATTGATACCTGGTTGGAAGGACTGACTCTTGCAATTGCGAAATACAAAGTTGCAAGAGACGTACAAAGAAACGAGCGTGTGGAGTACAAGACAGGGTTGGTAAAGAACTGTCGTGACGTTCTGGAAGAGAATTATCGCAAACTGACCAATTCGGTAAATGCCTATGCTATCACTTTTGGCGAAGAGGAATATACCTCGTTCATTGAACACATGAATGCGATGATTAAGGTGGAGAAAGCGGTACTAAAATCACGTACTACTCGGTCGGAGGCCAAGAAGGAAGAGACAGATGCCTCTAAGCCATCGCAAGATGGAGAGGCTAATACACCTGAAACGCCTCAGGAAGGAGACAGTACCCCGGCTCAACCATCTGGTGGTAGTGATGTTGCCAACAAGGAAGACACAGAGTAAGCAACGATTGATTGTCTTATGAAACGGACAGGAGTGTGCCTAGCGATAGACACACTCCTGTTTGTATTTTGAGAAATTAGATTCTATAAGAGCTAATATTATTCAGCCTTCAAAGTGAAGCGCTTCATGTCAACGATAGTCAAATCCTTGTCAACGCTCTTCAAGTACTGCTCTACGGTCATGTTCTTGTCCCAGATGTACTCCTGAGAAAGCAAGCAAGACTCCTTAAGGAACTTGTTCAAACGACCCTTAGCGATGTTCTGAATCATAGCCTCGTTCAAGTTAGCTGACTTCTCCTCAGTAGTCTGAGCGATAATCTGCTTAGCGCGCTCTACGTCCTCAGCAGTGATCCAGCCCTTAGCCATGTTGCTCTCCATGTGGTCCTCGCTGTCAACGTGTGCGGGGTTGATGCCAGCCTTCTTCAAAGCAGCCTCAACAGCCTTCTGCACCTGCTCAGCCTTGGTCTTCTCGATAGCTACAGCTACCTCGTTGTCCTTAACCTCCTGGCTAACACCGCTCTCGTCGATAGCAACGGGAGCTGCAGAAGCAATCTGCATAGCGATGTTCTTACCGCAATCGGGGTCAGAAACGGGCTTGTTGAATGCCAACATAGCGCAAAGACCGTTACGGTTCATGTGGTTGTAAGTAGCTACGTTCTCGCTCTCGATTACGCAGTAGCCATCCAACTCCATCTTCTCACCGGTGATACCGCTACGTGCGATAACAGCGTCCTGGATAGTACCATCACCCATGGGCAATGCCTTAACCTCATCCAAAGTCTTGCACTTTGCAGCTACTGCAGCGTCCAAAATCTCACGAGTCAAAGCAACGAAGTCAGCATTGGTAGCAACGAAGTCAGTCTCACACTTCAAAGCGATGATAGCAGCGAAACCATTCTCAGACTTAACCAATACACAACCCTCTGCTGCCTCGCGGTCGCTACGCTTTGCAGCAACAGCAGCACCCTTCTTGCGAAGGTATGCAACAGCACCATCCATATCCTCGCTCTCAGCAAGGGCCTTCTTACAGTCAGCCAAACCTGCACCGGTCATCTCGCGGAGCTTCTTAATGTCAGTCATTGTAACTTCCATAGTAGTATATTTTTTATGAAATTAATATTTATTATCGAAATATTCTTCCGTCAGTATGTTTGAATCCCCTGCGCAAGCAGTAAGACTGGGCGAGGAGTCAGTGACGGAAGGCTTTATGTATTTTGAAGAAAAAGGGTTAGAGAATGCTTGTATTGTGCGTCCTCTAACCCTTATGTTTAAAGCGGGACTCTGATATTAAGCCTCAGCTTTCTCTTCCTTCTTTGCGGGAGCCTCGTCAGCCTTTTCAGCCTTGCGCTCCTCCAAACCCTCGTTGATAGCTGCACAAACAACGTTCAAGATAGCCTCTACGCTGCTGCTAGCATCATCGTTAGCAGGAATAACGAAATCAATGTTGTCGGGGTTAGAGTTGGTGTCAACGATACCAAACACGGGGATACCCAAACGGTTAGCCTCAGCAACTGCGATGTGCTCCTTCATTACGTCAACAACGAAAAGTGCACTTGGAAGGCGAGTCAAATCAGAGATTGAACCCAAGTTCTTCTCCAACTTAGCACGCTGGCGAGTTACCTGAAGCAACTCACGCTTTGACAAATTGCTGTATGTGCCATCCTCGATTAGCTTGTCGATAGTACCCATCTTCTTCACAGCCTTGCGGATTGTGGGGAAGTTGGTCAACATACCACCGGGCCAGCGCTCGATTACGTAGGGCATATTGATAGACTGAGCCTTGTTGGCTACTACGTCCTTGGCCTGCTTCTTAGTTGCAACAAACAAAACCTTCTTACCGCTCTTTGCAATATTCTTCAAAGCTTCAGCAGCTGTGTTAACCATACCTACGGTCTTGTGAAGGTCGATGATGTGAATACCGTTCATGTCCTTGAAAATGTAAGGAGCCATTGCGGGATTCCACTTTCTCTTGAGGTGACCAAAGTGACAGCCAGCCTCCAATAGAGTTTCAAATGATGTTCTAGACATTTGTTTTTTGTTTTTTTGTTTTGTTTACTTTCTTTTTGTTGTTCTCCTCTTTTTGGGAGAGAACCAACCACCGAGTAGTCTCATCAATAAAAGGGAGTCTCGGAGGTTTAGATACTAAACTCGGCGCTTAGTCAGAAAAAGCGTATATAATAATATATATAGTAATATAATATTAACGCTTGCTGAACTGGAAGCGACGACGTGCCTTTGGACGACCTGGCTTCTTACGTTCTACCTCACGGCTATCACGAGTGATAAAGCCTTCAGCACGAAGAGCCTTCTTGTCCTCTGCATTAATCTTAACCAAGGCGCGAGCAATAGCAAGGCGAAGAGCCTGGCTCTGACCGGTGAAACCACCACCCTGAAGATTAACCTTGATATCATACTTCTCTGCAACGTCAAGCAGGTTTAGAGGCTGCTTTACAACGTACTGCAGAATAGTACTGGGGAAGTACTCGGTCAAGTCACGCTTGTTGATGGTAATCTTACCGCTACCCTCCTGAACATATACGCGGGCTACAGCACTCTTGCGGCGACCCAATGCATTAATTACTGCCATCTTCTTGTATTACTTGTAGAGGTTAATATCAATTGTTTTAGGAGTCTGAGCCTCATGCTTGTGCTCTGAACCCTCATAAATGTACAGATTACCGATAATCTGACGAGCCAACTTATTCTTGGGGAGCATACCCTTTACAGTGCGACGAATCAACTTCTCAGCACCATTGGGCTTAGCCAAGATATCAGCAGCTGTCTCACTGCGCTGACCACCGGGGTAACCAGTATAGCGAAGATACTCCTTGTCGGTCATCTTGTTACCAGTGATGATAATCTTCTCAGCGTTAACGATAATCACGTTGTCACCGCAATCCACATTGGGAGTGAATTCGGGCTTATACTTACCTCTTAGGATTTTTGCCACCTTACTAGCCAAACGACCGAGAACCTGGTCTGTAGCATCTACTACAACCCACTCCTTCTTAACGGTTGCCTTGTTGGCAGAGATGGTCTTGTAACTCAATGTGTCCATTGTTTTTTGTTTCTTTGTTTGTTGCTAATTAATTAATCGATTTCTTCGGCATGATTCACGGACCAGAACTGAGGCCAATCAGTCACCTATCCACACACACCACGGGGCCTTTTAGGGCTCCGTTGATAATAATCGGCGTGCAAAGGTACTACTTTTCTATAAAATAGCAAGCACATTAGTAAAGTTTTTGTTAAAAAAAGTGCTATAACTTGTGATAAACGAAGAAAAGATATATCTTTGTGTCACTAATTCTACATAAGGCAGGTCCTATAAATTGGCATTGCGTTCTATCATAGAACCGGAGCAATAGGGATTCTACCTGACAATAGGGATAAAACTAATTTACAGAACCTATCGTTAACAACTTAACATTATTGATACTATGAGAAAAGTATTTCTTGCATCTCTTCTTGCTCTGATACTGGCAGGAAACCATGCTTATGCCAAGGACAACAGTAAGGAACCTTGGATGGACCCCTATGTGACACGTGTCAACACACTAGCTCCCCATGCATCATTCTTTGCTTTCGAGTCGGAAGCATTGGCTCAGAAGGGAGATAAAAAGCTCAGTGACAGATATATGTCGCTGGAGGGTATGTGGAACTTTAACTTTGTAAAGGACCATGACAAGGCTCCCAAGAATTTCTTCGCCGTTGATTACGATGATAGCGGTTGGGTAGAATTCCCTGTACCCGGTCTATTCGAATTGAATGGTTATGGCGACATTATCTATAAGAATATCGGTTATGCCTGGGCTACTCAGTTTACCCCCAATCCTCCCTACATCGAGGAGAAGAACAATTATACTGGTTCTTACCGCAAGGTAGTAGAGGTACCTGCCAACTGGAAAGGACAGAACATAGTGATGTACGTTGGTTCTGCCACCAGCAATCTCACCCTCTGGGTCAATGGCAAGGAGGTTGGTTATAGCGAAGACTCCAAGGACGCTGCCGAATTTGACATCACCAAATACCTGAAGCCCGGCGAGAAGAACCTCATCTGTATGCAGGTGATGCGCTGGTGTGATGGTTCGTATGGCGAAGACCAGGACTTCTGGCGCTTCACAGGTATAGCTCGCGAGGTGTATCTCTATGCTCGCCCCAAGGCACATATTGAAGACATTCACATCGGTCAGGGATTGAGCGAGGATTTCGCCACCGGTAAACTGTCAGTACAACTTACCGCTCAAGCCGCAAAGGGCAAGACCGTCAAGTTGGCTCTTACCGACAAGGCCGGCAAGGAGATTTGGCAAGCAACGGAGAAGTTGGCTTCCAACGAGGCATCCTTCAGCACTAATATAAATAATGTAAAGGCTTGGACAGCTGAGACACCCAATCTGTACACTCTGTCCGTTACCCTCTCTGATGCAAATGGCGTCATCGAGAGTTTGAACCAGCGTGTTGGTTTCCGCAACGTAGAAATCAAGAACGCCCAGGTACTATTGAACGGTCAGCCCATCCTGATTAAGGGTGCCAACCGTCATGAGATAGACCCCGATGGTGGTTATGTAATGAGTAGAGAGCGTATGTTGGACGACATTCTCACCATGAAGAAGCTCAACATCAATGCCGTACGTACCAGTCATTATCCTTGCGACCCATATTTCTATGACCTGTGTGACGAGTATGGTATCTACGTTTGTGCAGAGGCCAACTTTGAGAGTCATGGTATGGGTTACGACAGAACCCGCCTGGCACAGAACCCCGATTTCCGCAAGGCTATCGTTGAGCGCAACATATGCAACGTGGAGATTCAGAAGAATCACCCCTCTATCATTTTCTGGAGCATGGGTAACGAAAGTGGCCATGGCGACAACTTCAAGGATGCCTACCATGCTATCAAGGCATTGGACAACACTCGTCCCGTTCAGTACGAGCGTGCAGGTCTTGCCAAGGAAACCGATATCTTCTGCCCCATGTATTATAGTTACCACGAGTGTGAAAACTACTCCAAGAGCGATGCCAACCGTCCCCTTATCCAGTGCGAATATGCTCATGCAATGGGTAACTCAATGGGTGGTTTCATGCTATACATGGATTTGATTCGCAAGTACCCAAAATATCAGGGTGGTTTCATCTGGGATATGGTGGACCAGGCAGTTCGTGGCAAGAGTAAGGTAACCGGTAATCAGATATGGATGTATGGTGGCGATTCTGGTCGTTATCCCGCCAGCGACCACAACTTCAACTGTAATGGTATCGTTGCACCCGACCGTAGCTTCCATCCCCACGCCTACGAAGTACAGTATGGTTATCAGGACTATTGGGTAAAGGACGTTAATCTAGAGCAGGGCACCATCTCTGTTTATAATGAGAAGTTCTTCACCGGTTCAGACTATATCCGCATGTTGGTATCTGTACTAGTAGATGGCAAGCAGGTTTACAAGCAGAACATTGAACAGGTCAACCTGCCTCAGCAGAAGACCACACCCATCAAGATTAACGCCAATGCCATCAAGGCTGCCTTGGGCAATAGCCCTGTGGGTGACGTGATGATGAATGTAGAGTTCATCCTGAGCAACGACCACAACATGTTGCCCGCTGGTTATGTGGTGGCTCACCAGCAATTGCCCCTTCAGGATGCCTATGCTACCCAAACAATCGCCATGGACAATTGCGAGGAAGGCATCGAGGGCACAGTAGAGGTTGATAGCATGTTGGCTTGTTATGAAATGACAGCACAGGATATGACTGTTACCATCAATCGTCGCACCGGCATGATTGACTATGTTGACGTACATGGCAAGCCTGTTCTTGCTGATGGTCATAGCGTAGAACCCAACTTCTGGCGTGCTCCCACCGATAATGATTACGGTGGCGGTGCTGGTATTCAGAGCAGAATCATGGCATGGCGCAATCCTATGTTCAACCTGAAGTCTATCAAGATGGACCAGGACGAGAAGCGTGCTTGCGTTACCGCCAACATCAACATTGCAGGTCTGGAGGCTAGTCTAACCATTACCTATACATTGTATGCTGATGGCAACCTAACCATCAAGGAGGATCTTGACGTTAACGAGGAAGCCAGACACAAACCCATGCCTTCACGCTTTGGTATGCAGTGGGTGATGCCCAAGGAATATGATATGGTCAACTATTATGGTCGTGGTCCCGAAGAGAACTATATCGACCGCAAGGAGTCTCAGCACCTTGGTATCTTCAAGCAGAGTGTAGCCGAGCAGTATCATCCTTACGTTCGTCCCCAGGAATCTGGCAACCATTGCGATGTACGCTACTGGAGAGTACTCAATGCCAAGGGCGAGGGTCTCGAGTTTAAGGCGCACGCTCCTATGGAGTGCTCATCTCTGAACTACTTCCCCTCTGACCTGGATGATGGCCGCGACAAGAATGCCCGTCAGTCACACTCTGGCGACCTTACTCCCCGCAACCTCACCGTTACTCAGGTGGCTCAGACACAGATGGGCTTGGGTTGCGTAAACTCATGGGGTGCATGGGCAGAAGGCCAGTACCTCTTGGGATGGAAGGACCGAGAATTTATCTACACAGTAAAGTATATTAAGTAAAACACAATACACTCATCTCTCCCCTCAGTCACTCAAGATTGAGGGGAGAAATTAAAAAAAAGAATACTATGCTTTCTCCCTCATTACTCAGTGCCAACTTTGGCAATTTGGAAAAAGACATGGAGTGGTTCAACAATAGTGCTGCTCAGTGGCTTCACCTGGATATTATGGACGGAGTCTTTGTTCCAAACATTTCTTTTGGTTTCCCAGTCCTGAAATACGTTTCCAAGCTTACGACCAAGCCTTTAGACGTCCATTTGATGATAGTGGAGCCTCAGAAGTTCATTCCCGAGGTAAAAGCGCTTGGCGCATACCTTATGAATGTGCATTACGAGGCTTGTCCACACCTGCATAGAGTCATTGGACAAATTCACGATGCTGGCATGAAGGCTGGTGTCACTCTCAATCCTGCCACTCCCATTTGCGTACTGGAGGATATCATCTGCGATGTAGACCTGGTATTGCTCATGAGCGTCAACCCTGGTTTTGGTGGTCAGAAGTTCATCCCCCATACCTTTGACAAGGTACGTGCTCTCCGCAAGATGATTGACGAGAAGGGCAGCAAGGCACTCATCCAGGTGGATGGTGGTGTCGGTCTTGACAACTGGAAACAGTTGCGTGAAGCCGGTGCCGATGTACTTGTGGCTGGTTCTGCCGTATATGGTGCGGATAATCCTATGGAAGTGTGCGAAATAATGAGCAAATGAGAATACTGATTGCCATACTCCTTGCATGCTCTCCCATGATGGGCATCCTTGCCAACAATCATGAGTATACTCAATTGGTTTCCGAGGGCATGAAAGCATTGCAAGAGGATTCTCTCTCCAAGGCTGAAGGACTCTTTCTCAAGGCTATCACACTGAAACCTGCCGAAAAGACCAATGCCGTAGTATATCAATACATCGGACAGTTGCGAGTACGCCAAAAGCGACACTTGGAAGCATTGGAGGCCTTCAACGATGGACTCAGCCTTGAGCCTGTATCGCAAAGTATACTCATGGATAGGGCATCACTGAATATAGAACTGGGCAGACTTAATCATGCTCTGAACGACCTCAGCGATATACTCACTCTCAATCCTAAGCACATTGAGGCTCTCTTCTTCAGAGCATACGTCTATGCCGAGCAACATCTCAACACCAAAGCTCGCATAGATTACGAGCAACTGCTTCTTCTGAAGCCCGACCATCGTCAGGGTCGCTTGGGTCTGGCTCTGCTTTGCGACAAAGACAATCGCCCACGAGAAGCCATGGAGCATATTGACGTGCTCCTCAGATATTGGCCAGACGATGCCACTGTGTATGCCATTCGTGGTGGTATGTATCAGGAAAGACGCCAATACGAGCAGGCTCTGAAAGACATGAACCATGCCATCGAGTTGGAACCGGAAAACCCGGACTTCTACATCTCACGCGCATTGCTCTACAAGGATTTCAAGCAGGCTACACTTGCCTCTGCCGACTTTCGAAAAGCCATCTCTCTTGGTGCTTCTCCCGAGGAATGTGCTGCCATGATGGTCACTCCTGCGGAACACACAAAAAAATAATGCAACTCCGCACCACACCTGGTCTGGAGGACATTTTATGCTTGATTTAGTTGATACATAAATCATTAATCAGGATGGATAGAAATAGGGAGCCAACATTGGCATCATCACCCTTTTTCTATCCATCCTAACTTTTCTCATTTAACGTTTGGTATCTTCAGAAATTATACTACCTTTGCAACGCAAAATAGAACTAAAATTCAGAATCTAACATAATAGGATATACTCTAGATATGAAGCAGAAGGTAATCTTCTTTCTATACTTGATTATACTTATATTACCAAATCTGATTCTCTGTTACACGGAATCCCTTCCACTTAGCGGAAAACAGGCTCTCGTCCTTCTTCCACTGGGTGTGTATTGGACTATCCTTAGCCTTTCTCCTCGTAAATCGCGCACCCTTTGGTGGATGTTCCCCATCCTGTTCCTGGGTGCTTTCAATATAGTTCTTTCATATCTCTTTGGCAAAGGTGTAATTGCCGTAGATATGTGGCTGAACCTCACCACCAGCAGCCCTGCAGAAATGGGCGAAATGCTTTCTCAGATATATCCAGCCGTAGTGGCAGTGGTGGTGATATACCTCCCCACTCTCATATATGCCACCATAGATACTGCCCGTAAAACAAAACTGCCTGCCTCCTTCCTTCGCAAACAAAGGATAGCTGGCGCCATAGTCCTGGCATACGCCATACCCGTGTCTATCTATGCCAGTTGTGCTGGCAAATGGAAGATGCATGACGACCTCTTCCCTATCAACGTATGCTACAACCTATGTCTGGCCGTAGAGCGTCAGACACAAAGCGAGCAGTATTTGGATAAGAGCAAAGACTTCCGCTTCAATTCCGTTGCCACAGACACAGATTCTGTGCCCAAGATTGTGGTCTTGGTTATCGGAGAAACCAGTCGTGCATGCAATTGGCAATTGAATGGTTATCATCGTGAGACCACTCCCTTACTGGCCAATACCTCAGACCTTATATACTTCAGGGATTGCATGTCGCAAAGCAATACCACGCACAAGAGCATACCTATTATATTGTCTCCTGCCACGGCCAACAACTTTGATGCAATATATTCTTCCAAGGGATTGCTGGCTGCTTACAACGAAGCGGATTACCAGACAGTTTTCCTTAGCAACGAGCCTCGCAACAAATCGTTCAACGACCACCTTGCCGAACAGGCTCAGGAGGTGCTCTTCCTTCGCGACCATCATAGCACTACTCCCATGGACTCTCTCCTATTGCCTGAAATACAGCGCGTGCTGGAGAATTCCTCCAAAAAACTGCTCCTCGTAGTGCACACTTACGGAAGCCATAGTACCTATTCTGATAGATACGAGCGACACCATGCTCACTTCCAGCCAGACCTAGTATCCAAGTCTACCAAGGAGAATCGCGAAATGCTCATCAATGCCTACGACAACAGCATACGATACACTGACCGCATGCTCTATGACATCATCCAGCAACTAGATAGCACAGACAGACCTGCTGTCATGCTATATGTTAGCGACCATGGCGAGGACATCTATGATGACAACCGCAATCTATTCTTACACGCTTCTCCATGGCCCAGCTATTATCAGATGCATGTACCAATGTTTGTATGGGCCAACGAACAGTATCGTGCAGAATACACCCAGCGCATTGCTCTACTTGAGTCCAGAACCAACGAACCCATACAGACGGACTGCATCTTCCCCACCATATTAGGTCTTGGTGGAATAAGTACAGCCTACGGACAAGACTCCTTGTCCCTAACATCTGACAGATATAAGACTAAAGAACTAAGAACATATCTAAATGACCATAACGAACCTCTAACATTTGAAAAATGTTTGGAGGAAGAAGACTTTCAAGCCATAGAAAAACATAAACTACGCCCATATTAAAAAACATTATGAAGATACAGGATAAAATCATTCAAGCCATCAAGGTTATTCTGGAAGCTGGCCAGGGTCTGACTCAAGAACAACTAGCAGACGTCCTTACCGGTAAGGCTAGCGAAGAAGTACAAAGCCTGGGATTTGACCAACTCGAAACCTTTGGTATAGCAAAGGATTCCGACGAAGGAGATTGGAATGCCGTATTCGAGCACGCCATCAAAGAAGGTTTAATGAAAATCAAAAACCAAAAAGCACAAACCCTCACCTATACTCCAGAGGGTAAAAAGTTCTGCAAAAAAAATCACTCTGCTGCTCAGAATGCAGAAGGAGCAGATGGTTACAAAGGCACAGGCGACCCCGATCTTGACGCCTTAATGCGCAGTGCATACAACGAAAAGCAGAACCAGGCCAACCAGCAAGTAAAAAGTGAGCGAAGCAAGCGACAGATTAAACTCATTCAGGCCATCGACCGCAAGATAGCACTGGACGACTTTGCCGAAAACGAAAATATCGACCTGGATGAAGTTCTTGACGACCTGGAAGCCCTTCTTGCACATGGCAAGCGCATGGACATTCGTTATTTCGTGGAAGAAATCATCAGCAAGGAAGACATCGAAGAGGTAAAAGATAGTCTTGGCGATGGCTCTTTCAACATGAAAATAATGCAAAAAGAATGGGGAGACGTTTACAGCGAAGAAGAACTACGATTACTTCGTTACATCCTTTCATAAAATAGTAGGCGTGCCATACAGGCACGCCCATTTTATTTCACCTATTACTCACCCTATCCACACCTGAATGTAACGCTACAACGGGACTCTAACAGTCTGCTAATGTCAGAATGTAACGCTACAACGAGACTCTAATAGTCTGTGGAAATGAGTTTGTAACACTACAACGGACACAAACAGACTGCGGAAATGCGTTTGTAACGCTACAACGGGCACAAACAGACTGTGGAAATGCGTTTGTAACGCTACAACGGGACCCTAACAGGCTGCGGAAATGCGTTTGTAACGCTACAACGGGACCCAAAACCGTTTCGTGCCACATCGTGTTTTAATTCCGTCGGCCATCGTGCAAAGCTACGAGTGGCCATCAACCAACAGCCCCAAAGATAGCTAAATAAACAGTGAAATCTTGTATTATCTGTTGATAAAAACCCTTTGCGCCTCTTTGCGTCTTTGCGTGAGAAAAAAGCAGTTTAATCTGTGTTGTTAAAAAACTTCGCTAATCTCAAGTAGCTCATCGCTCATCTGTACTCTGTACTCTCGGGAACCAACTTTACTCGGGCAAAACGATGTTGGTCACCACAGGAGTGAAAGTATCATCATAAGAGATAGTAACATTTATAGAGCCAAGAGCATTAGCCTTCAAATTGAGTTTAGACAGGTTACGGCGCTGTAGTTGCAATGTAGCAGAGCCACTACCAGTATTACCATCAGCATCAGTAGCCTGGATGGTACAATTGAGAGTCACAGTACCCTCGGCAGGCACATTGAAATAACCCATTGCATCAGGAGCCTCATCAGTGAAGGTAAGCGTACGCTCACCATATGTAGCGGTAACAGTGTAAGAAGTATAATAGAACGAAGCATCCTTTACCACCTTGAAAGCAGCATTAGCCATAGAGCAAGCCACCTTAACAGGTGTTTGCTGCCCAGCAACGATATTAAAAGACTCAGAACCCGTATATCTTGGTTGACCATACACGGTAGGTAGAGACTCAGCGTCCTGCATAGAACAACTCTCAGCAAAGACAGAATACCCTGTTCCTGCAGTAAGAGGAATAGCACCATCAATGGTAGAGAACAGAGTAGGTCCCATTACAGACTCTTCGCCCTGGGATATGCTAACAAGATAGTCAATCTCGTTAGTCTCCGTTGCACGTGTTTCCAGCACCAGGTCATTAGTAGGTTTAGAGATACGCAACCAACCAATGCCCTCCTGCCCTATCTGGTCATCGCAAGCCATGCAGAGCGTGAGTACTGATATATACAGAATATACTTTATCTTTATCATCTAGCTATCTTACTTTAATACCTTACGAACCTCGCCGTTCGCCATCTTTACTATATTAATACCCTTGGTGAGTGTAGCATGCTTAGTGCCATCCAAGCGATATATCTGTTCAGCCTCGCCAGTAGCATCAGCATCTTCTCTAACATCATCGATATAAGTCACACCGCCATCATCGTCAAGAACAGCCATACGTACTCGAGCGTTAGGCGTGGGGGGAACGAAATAGGCCGTGTAGGCATTGATTGTAGAACCTGCCATTCCTTTCCTCAACTTTCCACCAGCAATGCCGTACATACCCTCCATGGACAATCCCGTAGTATAGTTGGCTTGCATGGTCCAACCATTCTTTACTATGCTTTGAGCTTCTGGCGAGGAAACCGCAGTTTCTCCCCATTCTGCATCTGTAATCTCAAATGGCATATGAAGCACATAAGGCTGATTAGGTTGCATCACACCGTCTGCTACTTTTCTGAAATACAATGTATAACCGTCATGCTGATTATGGGTAACAAGTTCCAACTGAGCAACAAAAGCATCTCCCTCCACATTATCTATGTCGTATGTGAACGGTAGGGTAATGGTGCTGTATCCCATGGGCAGTGTACGTTGCAGTACAATACGCTTGTATGTTCTCACATCATAATTGGGAGTTTCCGTGGGATTCAGAAACAATGTGTTGGAAAGCGTAGTTCCTGCAACTTTCAGGATAATAGCGGCATTTGCACCACTGGGGTCTGCTATGGTTATTGTTCCGTTGTACGAACCGGGGTTATTATTCTTATAGGTCACAGTTATTGTTTCCTCACCCATCTTGTCGCCACCTGTGGCTGTTAGCAGGGCAGGAAATACCTCAAAGACATCAGGATTGGATGATGTCAGTGTAACGCCATAACCTGCATTGGCATGCTTGACCGTAAAGGTTTTGGATACAGCATCGCCTTCTACGTTCTCTTCAAAATCTAAACTTGACGTAGTGGATGTCAGGTAGCGAAGTTCTGAAATTTGAATGTTGCTAACATTCTCATAGTATATGCAATAGCATTTTATACGTACAAAGCGTGTTGTAGGCTTCAATTGCACAGAGGCAGAACCATTATTGGTTCCTGTAGTCCATGCTTCGGTGAAACTGTTACCATCCGGACCTTCATAAACTGTCCATTTAACCTCACTGTCTATGTTTGAATTAGTAACTCTGAAATCAAAGGAAAGTTTGTCAGGAATACCTTCAAAGGCTATCTCAAATTCTCGGTTGCCATATGCCAAAGCATGATGTTGTATACCACCGTCCCAATTGAAACTGCCTCCAGATATGTTTCTTGCAAGCACACTCCAGTTAGATTCGTTAATTGCTAATGGAAGATGATTTTGAGGTTTGGACACATTCACAGTAAAAACCAGTTCTTTCTCATGCCAGTCATCATTGCCCTGCTGGGTAACGGTTATGGTCGCTGTTCCTTCTTTGGAAAAAGTTACCAACTTACCGTCAACTACGTTAGCGATAGAGGCATCGCTACTTACATAGGACACCGGAGTATCTGTATTTGTACTGCTAAAGAAATCTGTATATTCACGGCCAGTAGCAAGGTTGGACAGTGTCCATGTAAAATCGGGATATGTCTTTTCCTTGGTTGCTACACCTCTAACCGGGATTGTTATACTGGAATTTTTGCCACTTGGGTCTTTAATTGTTATTTCTCCCGTATAAGTACCAACTTCACTGTTATCAAATGTAACAGTAAAATCTTCTGTCCCCATTTTGTCTGCGCCAGTTTTGGTTAGCGATGATATACTTACCTCGAACTTGGGATGATTAGATTCAATAGTAACTCCAGCGCCCGCATTACAATGTGAGACAGTTACCGTTTGCGGTTTAGGTGTGGCGTTTGTATTGAGTGAACTAAAGTCTATGGAGGATTTGTCCGCTGTCAGGTAACGACGTTCGGTGATGGAGATATTTGAGAATTTACCAGCTAAATTTCCCGAATATAAGAACTTTATATATTTGGCTGTTGGATCAATATCGACATTACAAGTTCCAGAATTAGATTCAGAAGACCAAATCTTATTCCAAGAACTTCCATTGGTACTTGTACTTACTTCCCAATACATACCAGTGGCACCAGTACTCCTTTCAAAATTAAAAGATAGATTTGATGGTATTCCTGAAAATTGTATTTCCTTAGTCTTGTCATCGTAGTTAAAACCACCCCAAGAAGCATCACCAACAGAAAAACTCTTGCCAGAGATAGGTACATGCCCCCAATTGTCTGCTGCCCACGCCTCGCCATTACCACCCAGCAGGACAGTAATCATCATCAATATATATAGTATCTTTTGCTTCATGTAATATTGTTGTTTCTTGGATGGAATGTGTGGCTTTCAGCCCTGACTCTTGTATCGCATCAGTTCCTCTTCCAATTGTTTTACACGTTCTTTCAGTTGTTCTATCTCGTGGGCTTGCGCCTCAATTGTTTCGTTTTGGGTTTGTCGGCGGCCCAGTCGGGCAGCCGTCATGCGTTCTTTTATTCCGCCTTCTTCTATGAAGGTCTTCTCCAGTTGCTCAAGGTAGGTGGTCATCATCTTGTCCACCTGTCGGCAGAGGGTAAGCGCCAGATTGGCCAGTTCCTCGTCCGATGCCTTGTAGTACATTGGGCTATAGTCTGCCTGATTGTTGTGCTGGCGGCAGAAGTCCAGCATGGGAGCAAAGCGGGGATGCTGGTCATCCCATTTGCATAAGTTGCGGGTGGTGAGGTAGTCCTCGTAATCTTCTTTTAGCTCCTTAATGCTTGCCCGCGCCACATTGATGAGCTTTATTTCCATTTCCGTTGAGCTGACACCATCAGCACAGCCCTCTGCAATGTTCTGTTTTCCAGAACGTGCCGCCTGCACCATTTGGTCAATGGTACGGTCACCCATCTTCAAGAACCGCTTGGTAAAGGCAAACGTCAGCTGGTACAGAACGTCCGTCTTCTTATAGAAGTAGAGCTCTTCCCAGTTAGCCTGACGGCGAAGGAAATGGTTTGCCATTTTTTTATTATTTGTTATAGATGTTGTTAGAAAGTCTAGAAAGACTAGATTGACTAGAATATCTAGAAAGACTAGAATTTCTAGAAATACTAGAAGTACTAGCCTGATTATAATCCCCTTTTACTGGAACTCTCCATCGTATTCTGTATCCGTCCCTATTATTATCAGATTAGGGTCTATGGGATTTATCTTTAGAGTTATTGGCGTATGCGTTCCTGCCGATATGGTTATTGTACCAGTAGCAGAGGTTATATCCTGTACATAACTTTCAGCCTTAGCATTTGCCACCAGGGTGTAGGTTAAAGGAATTTCTGTGACGGGAAAGTATGCCGTTGTATTAGAGGGAGTCAATGAGGATGTAACGCTTCCGTCTGTTAGAGTCATTGAGGATAGGTCATACTTTGCTAAAAAATCTTCGGACTCGGACAGCGACAAAGTAACCTTCGCATTCTTGGGCTTGCCCAAGTCAAGAGTTACATCTTTCTGTTCGCCTGCCTCTATTGTAACATCCGTAGAACCAGAATATATAGGACCTGAATAGGCTGTATATTGCTCTGACTCGTTTGTCACTGAAAGAGTATATGTACCAGCTTCTAGAATAGCTACACCATTATTAAATGTTGCGTCAACATCCTTGTCTCCTTGCTTTAAAGTAATGGTATACCCATCCCAATTAGCCAATGGTTCGCTGGCTCTAGTCTCAATATCTATATAATGCTGATTAGATGACATCTGTAAGCGGAGGACTCCCGTAGTCTTGGGAGCCTCCACCTGCATAAAGTCATTATCACAACTTGTACACGCTCCTATTACAAGAGCAAGCACAAGAATATTACGTATGATATTTGTTCTTAGTTGCATTTAGTTAGTTTCCAGATTATTCTTCACCACCATTTACGACATTGCCCGTAGCGGCATCAAAAGTAAAGTCTAAATCATCACCATCATCAAATCCGGCTGTGGTAATACTCAAAGTTATCTTACCATTGTCATTTGAAGAAATCCTAATTATGTGTTCATGACCTGCAGTTGTAGTGATAGTTTTACCATCTAGAGTTTTTGACTCATTACCATAAGTATAAGAGAAATTAAACTTTACCTCACCTGCTGAGAAAAATGCTGATGCATTGGTTGAGGTTGAATTATCTGATTCGTTCTTTATAATTTGAAGATTTCTATCTGTAGGGTCTAGAGTCAAAACACAATTTTTAAAATCTGTAGTCAAATTAAACTGACCTGTAACCTTTGTATTCTGTGGTTTACCACAAGCAATTGTAACATTTTGTTGAGAACCTGCAGTGACTTTTATTGCAGTTGTTCCTGAATTACCCTCATAATATGGCTCACCCCATGTATTTTTTACATTAGCTGTGGCTTCATCGCCATGACTCTTTACGCTAATTACGTAATCACCTGCAGGAACTACATTATTGCCATTTATAATACTACTAGCATAGGGAGAACCATTCTTAGTTGCTGAGATTATCCAAGAAGGAGTAGTTTCACCAGAGACCTCACCTTCACCAGCTCTAGTAGTCACTGCCACATCATTACTTACATTCAAGTTAATATATCCGTAGCCTACTTCTGCTTCGGGGAGTTCATTGTTTGTACATGATACCATGCTGAGTGCTGCAAGGGCAGCAAATAGGAATGTCTTTTTCATTGTTATAAAATTTTATTGTTTATTTCGTTAATAATATATTTCCTATCTTTATTGAACAAATACGTCTTGGCTGGTTTCGGTCATTTCGAAATCAGTGGTGAAACTGATACCCGCTTCTCCATCTGTACCATCATTATATCTTACTGTGAGATTGGTTATCTTGCCCTTTGTTAGGGTGATATCCCTTGTTTGGTCTATGCGGTCGCCAAACCAGCCCTCGGCAGCTCCAGTAAAGCGAACGGGGATGGTGCCTGACGGCTGTTCCTGATTATAGTATGCCACCCTTTTTTCTTCTGCCTTGAATACTATGTTGCGAGAGTCCTGTATGGTAGCAGCATAGGTAGTGAACTTTTGCGTGAATGACTTATCAAAGATAATCTTCAAACCTGCATTTACCATGGTGCACACCATCTCAAGAGATGTAGTCTCATCCTTGATAATATCAAAAGTAGTACTAGCAGCAAATCTGGGCATTCCCCATGCTTTGTTTGCTGTCACTGCCTCAAGTGCAGAGCAGTCCTCCACATCGACGCGATAATCTTCTGCCACAGGGAGTGTTCTCTCTACATCTGACAACTGGTCCGCCTGATGGCGCGATATCAACTCCAAGCCCTTGGCATCGAAGACACTAACCTTGAAGGTATCTACATCAAAGTTGAATGTTGTGGAGCGTGTAATATCCTCGGTAGTCACGCTAGAGGTCAGAATAGAGAGGAGGAAACGACCCTCGCCCTTACTCTGCTCTGGCATAGGAGTATCGCTACTGCAACTGCAAAGGAATACCGCCAACGATATTATTATATATGATATCTTCTTCATCATGTTATCTGTATCTTACGGTAATTTCGCGTATTAGGAGGTGGGTTCCATATGTCTCAAAGAATGGGGCATTACCATAACTGTTATTACATGCCACACTGGGATTAGCAACGGTAAGTGTGCCTGGGTATGTCCCCTGGTCCTCGTGGCAGTTTTCACTTGCAACCTTACCACCGGCCTCAAGACTAAAGATGGATGTTCCTCCAGCATATAGAGTATAAGTAGTTCCTACTGTGGAAGTGTGTACATCCACATCCTGTTTCACATTGACATCAACGTTGGCTGGAATATTGAACGATTTGGATATCTGCTGGTCATACAATCTGACACCCTGATGGTCGTTCTTGCTATATGTCCAGTTATTAGCCTTACCATCCCACTCTGCATCTGTAGGTGGTTTGGCGGTATATGGTAGACCGGTGATATGCACCGTTTTGCTACCACTCTTGGTTTCACCATCAAATGTGGCGGTAGCAGCAAGAGTGTACGAACCCATTGCATTGTACTTGATATTGGCGTAACTAGCCTTGCTATTGCTAGAGGATGTAACACTGCCACTGAAACCATTGGTATAAGATACTGCATAATTGCTATTGTCCAGAATCTTTGCAGATATACCAGTAACCGAAGTATGGATATCGGTAACGGTGAATGCCTCTGTGGCATTGGCACGATTGACGTTCTTCTCCACTCCGTCACCTACGTAGTATGTATACGAGCTAGCAGCAGCCTGGCTGACACCAAAGGTAGGATTCTCTGTAACATTAAAACTGGTAGAACCCTGCATCTGCTTGCCATTAGCCGTTGTGAAGGTATAATTTACGGTATATGTACCCTTGGGGAGATAGGGCCAATTGGCATCCGTGTGCTCGGACTTGAGTGTACCTGTAGCAGATGCAATGGTACGTACAATGGTGCCCTGAGCATTCTTGATGGTAGCGCTCCATGCCTTGTCTGATACAGGAGGAGTGAGTGTGACATCTGTTCCCTGCAAAACGCCAGAAGAATACACGTGAGCAGAAGTAACAGAAGGTACTTCAATCAGGTCAAGATTGCCCAACGTATATATCATGCCTCTCTGTCCACCAATGGTACTGCTACTGTGCTGAGAGTATGTCTTGCCATTGACATCAGTGAGAGTGAGAGTAAAGCCATTGATTTGCACGGGAGCCAATACAAAATAATATGTACCCTGAGCGAAAGCATTGTTAGCCAACGGAGGCAACAGAGTCACTGATTTTGCTCCACCCTGCTCTGCTACAGAAACAACAGGTGTTTCGGAAGAATGATTTACTGTTAGTGGGCCTGCTATGTCCTGCTGTGCAGAGAGAACAATCCTGGCTATACGATTATCTATATAAGATGGAATCTGCAACTTGAACAACTGACAAACGTTACGGAACTGTACCTGCGAGGGACTGCCATCTATATTGCGTTGTCCCTTGGCAACGGAGAGATTCAAGCCTGAAGCAAAACCGTCTTTTACTGCTGTCTGTTCGGAGGGTAAAGTTATTGACAGAGCACTGAGACTTTGTGCTGTATTTGCAGCCAGGTCATAGGGATATACTGCACAGAAGATACTGTTCTTGGGAGTAATAAAACCCTTGAAACGAGTAGTACCTGCATCTACCTGTGCTGTAAACTGGCGCTTGTCACTAAGAAGGTCATACACTGCAATGGCATCGCCGTTGGTCCATACAACGGACTTGCCATTCTCGTGCAACGAAGTACGAGTGGTATGCTCTGTGCTGGTAACAATCTCTAAAGAGACTGCTGTAGCCGGAGTGGGGTGCAGTTCCTCTGTCTGACACGATGCAAAGAGCACTATGCAGAGAGAGATGACTATGTTTAGTATTTTGCTCATCTTATTATGTTCGTCTTTAATCATTGAACATTAATGGGGTGTTCATTATTAATTGTATTGGTCGTAATCTACTCCACCATTATTGGAACCAAAATCCTCGTTGCCACCAACAATATCTGTGGCTCCATCATCTGTGATGACATCATCGGGGGTAAATGTTTCGTTGGCATTAACGAAAAGGTCTTCCTGACTGACAGATATGGTGAGAGCATAACTACCCGATTCCTTGTGCAAACGGAGTCTGGACATCTTGGCAGGAGTAAGAGTGAGAGTACCCTCAACATCGGTAATATTGCCCTGCGCACTGGCTTTGATGCTATAATGTATGGTGCGAGAACCAGTTTCGTCTATATTGAAATATGCTATCTGACCTTCTGACACATTGCCATCAATGGAGGTGCCGGCATTGGCATAAGTCCACTCTAGATTTCGGTCTCCCTCGGATACAGATACGGAACAGGAAAGTTTGAAATAATTAATCATTGACTTGTCAATAACTACGCAGATGGCAGCATTGCAAACACTCATACCTACACTGGCCTTGGTGGTCTCGCCCTTGTTGATACCAAACTCGATGGACTCACCAGTAAAACGCTTTTTGCCCCAGAAGTTGTTTCCTGATTCGGCATCAGCTTCGCTACAGCTTTCGGCATAGACCTTGTAGCCCTGACCCACGGGGAAGCGCATATTCATGGTTCCCAATGTTTGGGGACCACGAACAATATTGTCGCCCTGAGTTACGGTAATCAAGAAATTCTTTGCCTCCTCGGGAGAAATCACCGTAGTAGTAGCACGAGTATTGCCTGTGAAACCGACTTCTATACTACCATACTCGGTAGTAACTTCCTGCTCTGTCTGGATATCATCCAAATTATGGCATGAAGCAACCGCAATGGATAGTAGCAATAGGCATATATACTTGAGTGTGTATCGCATCTTTGTATCGTTTGATTCTAGCTTGACTAGATTTTGGTACGGATAGAAACGGAGTGGCTACTAGAGAGGAGCTACCTCGTCTTCAGTCTCCATATTGTCTGTTATCTCGATATCCAAGCCACCAGAGTTGGCATCTGTGCCGTAATAGTATGTTAGATTGTATAGCTTGCCATTCTCCACAGTCTTGTAATTAATAGACGAGGAGGAATGGGTATTGTTGTCAGTATTTGTTGCCTCTAGTTTGTAAGTAAATCCTCCATTGGCTGCATCAAAATATGCTTTCTGTCCTTCCTGAATCTTTACAGTGCGAGAATTAGAGGTAAGATTGAGCGAATGAGACTTGAACAACTCATTGAAAAGAGGGGGCAATGTGAGCGTAACAGCATAATTGACCATTGGGACCTGCATATTAAGATATGTAACTGCATCGTGCTCCATTTCCACCTGAGCTGTGCCATAATAGCAGGCCTCTCCCAAACCATTATTGGCAGTGGTCCATGTTTCCTGATTCTGAGTATATACGTGCAACGTAAATGCTCCAGGCTGGAGAATAATCTTGCGAGGGATAGTTCCGGCAGGGTAATCAGCATACTTTTTGCCATCACTATCATAGACCACGACTGCCAAATCTTCATCTATTGCCATAGGAGATGCGGCACCCGCTCTGGAAAGGCCTTCCAGATGTAAGCTAGCACTTGCATGAGTAGGCTCTACCTGCTCAGAGGTACAAGATACAAATGCAAGCAATGACAATAGTATATGTATAATGTTACGTTTCATTACAATTTCAATCTGATAATAATTATTGACGGTACTTTATACCCACTCTATATAAGTCAGTGTAGCTGAGACCTGCACCATAACTATTCCTACAACGAATGTACGTAGTAGCTGAAGATGATGTAAAAGGTTCCGTTCCTTCACGTTCTTTTTCATTCCATCCCGAAGCGGACTCGCTAACCAATTGCTGTTCACCAGCGGAGATGGTAAAGGTATTCTTAACGTCACCGGTTACCATAAACTTATAGTCCAGAGCGAGGTTTATACCAGCTGGGATGGCTAGTTTTTTATATGTAAACGTTTGCGCACCATCACTCATGTGACCAAAGCGGGCATAACCGTTCCCATCTACGACATTACCATTCTTCTCCCACGTAGCTGTGGTAGGAGGTTCGAAAAGGAAAGGAATACCAGTGATGCGGAACTTCTTGCTGGACTGTATGCGGAGGCCATCAAAGGTTATATCGGCAGATAGTTCGTATAACTCCAGACGTGCATCCAGTTCCATGTTGGAAAGGGTCACGTAATTGCTCTCCGACTCGGTTATTTCGCCATCAAATGTGTATTCCATATGATAGTCATACTTTTCCATGTCTATCAGTGTGGGAGAGATGTTTACGCTTAGCATTGGTTCGTAGAGTGTAAAGCCATTTGCTCTGTTGGCAGCCTCAATATCACCCTCTTCATACAAGCTGTGTGAAGTATATCCTCCGAATGTAATAGCCAGTTTGGGTTCGGGAATCATAAACTCGCGACTACTAACCTTGGCTACCTCACCATCGGTATGTAAAAAGAATGTTGCCTTGTACTTGCCAGGTGACAGATAAGGCCAATCCTGTGAAGACTTGTAGCTGGAAACGAGAGCACCTGTACCAACGATTGTTCTGACAGTATCACCGTCTGCGTCTGACACTCGTGCCTCCCATGTCATTTCGGGATATGCATTGGAGAATTTCAAGTCGGTACCTGCCAACATGTTACTAGTACCAAAGTTGTGCTCAGCTGTCACTTGAGGTACTGGCAACCATGACAAGGGTATAGTTTCGTCCAAACGCGCTTCCTGCAACTGAACCTTGCTGATATTAACAACCAAAGCACTCTCTGGGTCGGGCAAAGTAATAGTCAGAATGGCATGGTCAGCTGCCTCGAAAACAGCAGGTAGGTCGCTGTGTGACAATTTCATCGACACTGTACGTCCTCCATCGGTCTTCAATGTTCCATAAAAGACAATTTCGGGTGATGAACCCGCAGGGAAATATATACTTGTAGCTGTCTCGTCCTTGCCAATGGAAAGAGCATTGTTTGCATTATGCACCAATATACCATAGTCAGTATAGAAACGTTCAAAGCGTGCTCTTTCTTCTTCATCAGCTCCAAATTTAACAGACACCAATGCATTGGCTACAGCACAACTGATAGTAGCCGAGGTAGATTCGTCTTTCTTGATTTCCACCTCTGCTGTTCCACGATAATATGGTGCATCCTTAGCAATGACAGCATTATCACCATAAGATGCTGTAACATCATACTGTCCTACTCTGGCTTCGATGCTCTCGGCATATTTTCCATTGTATGCCACAATATCACTACCCTTTCGCTGAAGCTTGATGTTAAAATCTGCTATAACTGGGTCTGGCAATGCTGCAGGAACTGCACGTGACCTGAGGTCAGAAGACACTTGACCAATAGTCAATTGCAGTCTGCCAGTGGGCAACTCCAATTGTTCTTCCGCACAAGCAGAAAACAATGCCAGCACCGCAGATACAACGATGAATGATAATATATTAGCTTTGAATAATCTCATTTCCTTAGTAGATAAGTTTCATATTGTCTATAACAAGAGTGCTTCCAACTCCACCAGTGAAGAAATCGCCATATTTGCTGGAAGAAGCTACGATGAGGATGTGTGTGGGAGTCTTTTCCTTGTTGTAGTATTCTATGTCTATCGTCTTGGATTGCCAATCTGTCACTGTCTTTCCACTTGCAAACTGACCATAGGCTATGACACGTGGGTCGTTGGGAGAAAAGAGGCTCTGCTCTACACCTGGCTTAGTACGGATAATCAAGGGGTATTTCTCTCCCTGATATTCCTGTAGTTCGTCCTCTGGAACATGCCACAATGCAATGTAGACACTGCAACTATCAGCACGACCCTTGAGGTAATTATAGGCAGTATCACCTACTCTATCAATAGTCTTTGAAGTGTACTTATAGTCAAATGACAATTGCTTGGGGAAGGAAACGAATGGACGACCGAAGCCAAGAATACCATTAGTGCCATCTGTCTTAAGGTAAGTTCCGGTAAAGATATTACCCGCGGCAAACTTAATGACAATGAATTTGGATTCGAGGAAAGCTGCCTTGCCACTACCAGTACTTGTCTCGCTTGTAGGTACAGAGTTACTATTACCTACTGAAGTTGCTCCTCGGTTACCGGTATCCCAAAAAGAGGTACCACCTTGTGCCCAGGGGCAGAACAATTTAGGATTGGAGGCATCAGTAGACCAATCATCGAAACTTGCGTTGGGCAATTCCTGAATAGCCACGGTAGATATTTCCTGCTCTGCAGTGGCTGACTCGCCAGCTGTTACGCGATAATTGTACTTTGTTGCTGGCTTCAAACCATTGATGGTAGAAGTATATGTTGTGGTCGTTAGGGTAACGTTAGATGAACTAACGGTATGCCATACACTGCTGGAAGCTTCCTTATACTCTATCTGGGGTACAGAGCCATTAGCCTTGTCACCTGATATAGTGATACTATGATTTCGTGCAAATGCTTTGGCTGTAGTTTCTATAGCCTGCTCGGTCTGATAAACTGCTACATTCCACATATCCTTCTGTCCCCAACCTGTACGTACAACAAATTGGCGAACATTGTAGAAATCAGAATATTGCTCCTTGGTAGGGTCTGGAGAAACGATACCATGCTGTCCTCCAAGGGAAAACTTAAGAACCTTGAGCTTTTTCAGACTCTGTGTCTGACTAACATACACAATAGCATTGCAGGTATGTGGGTCAATCACTGCCTTACCAACCTGATTCTCCACCTCTATCTCACGTACGACAATCTGCTTGACCTCAACTGTCCAATGATAATCCTGATAGGTGCGAACGATAAATCTTACAGGATGAGAGAAATTGACGCGTGTGTCATCTGCATCCTCTGTTGAAGAGAAAGCATGCTTTGGGAATCTCTTATAATGTAGGCATGATGCAGAATCTGGATATATAGCAGGTACATCGGTATAGTTTACATCAGGATTGTATGTTATTCCAGAAAGAGCTATCTTAGTTACACGCAACTTAGACAGATTAACCGTGTCTGACACATAAAGCGTAATGGTACGCTTTTCCTTGTCAATAGTAGTGGTAATATTATCACTACCATCGGCACCGCACTGGCCTTCTACCTGGAATTCAGTAATCTGGCCATGTACAATGGGATAAGGTATATCATCCTTAATATCACATGCAACGAAGACGCATGTGAATAATATATATACTATGTTCTTGAATAGTTTCATAGATAATAGGTCATACCAAATTTGATACTGAATAGGTTGATTCTAAAGTTTGCACCAGAACTGGTTATTGAACCTTGTTCTATGTTGTTGGTATTCTGATTACCCCATCTTACACGGTAACCACCAACATTGACCATAACCTCTGCTGCAACATTGTTGGCCAAGAAAACTGCCATACCACCAGCAACACCTAATTCCAAGTTATTTACTCTTTCGTATACGGCGGTAAGTGTTTCGCCACTACCAGTACTATTCTTACCTTCAGAGAATGTATAGTTGAGCTGAAACTCACCAAACAAACCGAATATCTTACTGTTACCAATAGGCAAATATGAGCGAACGAAGACAGAACTCTCGTAATTGTGCTGCAAGTAATACAAATCCTTTAGACCAATATTGAGGTCGTCGCCTAGATTGAGGTCCAACTCACCCAAGTTAACATAATAACGATGATAAGAGAATCTGCCACCTACTGCAAAGTTATTGGCAAAGAAATAACCGAAATATGGACCTGCAGAAAAAGTGTAGCCTTCAAAGTTAATGTCCTTAATTGCTAGATAATTCAGATTGTCATTGTTCCATTGGTTCCATGCTACTTGACCACCAACCATCCATTGACCTTTGGGCACAAAGATATTCTTGGTACTTTCACGTCCAATCATACCACGACGAGTGTCTATTGGCTTTGGAACAACTGGAGTACTATCCTCTATTACCATGTAAACCTTGCTTCCTTCATTCATTGTTACGGAATCAATGATACTCTTAGGTAACTCTATCTTGTAGACTACCTTTTGAGCCATCATTGCTACTGAACAGAAGAGCAACGACAAAGCTATAAAACACCTATTTATATATATATTCATTTGAAGTCCTTTTTCTTAGTAGAACTTTTTCTTACTGTATCAGCAAGTGGCTCAACACCACTAGCTGATGCAGTTGTTCTTATTTCTATTACTTTACCGCAGGAGTATCACCATACTCCAGAGAGAAGTCGTCTAGGTAAAGTGTGCTACCAGTACCTCCATGGAAGTAATCACCGTACTTACTAGACGAGAATACAACCAGAAGATGGGTGGGCTTTTTGGTTAAGTTATGATAAACCAAAGGTATATTCACCTCTTTCCACTGACCACCTGTATTAACATTCTGACTCTGAGGTAATGAACCATAAGCGATGACACGTGAATCTGTCTCAAAATCAGGTATAGTAGACAAATCTGTATTATCAATAGAAATAGCCTCTGACAGAAGTGCAATAAACATACCGCACTGGTCCATATCGCCCTTCGCAGGTGCACCCGCAGGCAATCCCTTACCTGCACGGTCAATTGCCTTTGGAGCATATTGCATCCATCCCTTGAGGGCTGTAGGACGAGAGGTGAAAGGTACGCCCCAATCCAACTTTGCACCCTTGGTACCAACCAATTCCTTGAAGTTACCTGTGTATAAGCTTGCTGCAGCAAATTTGATTACAATATATTTTGACTCTAGTCTTGCAGCTTTAGAGCCGCTACGTTTAGGATTCTCTGTTGGTGTTGTTACATTATAAGATTCGCCCAATGATGTAGAACCTGGGTTAGATGAATCCCAATATGTCTTTCCTGACTCACATGCATACCAAGGAGCACCTTTCTGATGCCAGTGTTCAAAACCACCATTGTATAATGTTTCTTGACCCTCTGTTTTAAAACTAACTTGGTCAGATACGACTTCATCATCACCCTTAACGTAAGAAAGACGATACTCATAAGATGTATTAGGCTGCAAGCCCTTTAATACAGCAGAGACATTATCTTCATTGTCAATAGTAAGAGCATCATTCTCTATTGTAGACCATTCCTCTACTCCAGTCTTTCTCCATTGCATTACCAGGCCTGCCTTATCAAACTCTGATGTTTTGGCAGTCACAGAAGCATTTAGGTAAGCAAAGGTGCTCCATGCATTAGCAGCACGAGTAACTAGAGTAAGTGCACTCTTTTTAGGAACCTCAAATGTATAGGTATAGGTATTGGTACTTTCATCCACCTCAATCTTGATAGCTGGACCTGTGCCATCACCCAATTGGCCTGATTTTGCTACACTTAAGTTAAAAACAAAATGATCACGAGGCTGAACATCTACGATAGGGTCACACTCCATTGTGTGCTTGATACCATTCTCATTGGTAACGTTTAGTATTGTTTGGAATGATTCTGCGGGAATATAACCTGACTTGGTTGTCTTGCCCATAACGAAATCCAATGAAGCGAAATCACCCAAGACTGGTTTAATAGTAGTGACAGCAGATGTAAATGCTTCTGTAAAGGACTTGTCATAATTTACTGTTAGCTTAACATTTGCTTGAGTACAAACAATTTTTGCTTTCTTGTATGACTTTGCCTCAACAAGAACGGTTGTGGTTCCATAATAATATGGTACATCAAAACCAGAACCATTGCCATCCCACTTAGCAGAATGTGCAACAATAGTATACTGTCCTGAAGGAAGTACTATCTTACCCTTGAACTCTTCGCTCATGGTATAATTGTCGGTACTCTTGACTACCTTACCTTTTTCGTCTATAATCTCTACTGCCAAGGCTTTAGGTGCATAATCATCAGGAGCTGCAGCACGAGTGCCAGGATTGTTGGTTGACGCTAAAGATGTAACGTCTAACGACAAAAATCCCTCATCTGCTCCAATCTCTACGTTCTGGCTACATGACGATACTGCTAACGCAACAAACAACGTTGATAATATATATTGTATCTTTTTCATATATTAAAATTACTCAATGGTTAAAGTCAACTGACCGTCCTTAGTATTACCATTCATATCTGTGACAGTCATTATAAAAGTATGGTCACCTGACAAAACTGTCAACAATGAGAAGAAATTGCCTATGGGGAATACATATTCCTTGTCTCCTTCTGCAGGAACGTTTAGAGACTGACCTAACGTAGTAAACAAATCTACTAGACCTTGGTTACCAACCACTTCTGTTCCATTATCAAAGTCTATACCTTCATACTCACCAGCAATATCAGCCAATGCTCCACTCATGTCTTCACTTGTTGATGTTATCTTTACGATAATGCTCTTAATACCATTGTCAGCCTTGATATGAGTATCACCTAAAGAAGGGTCGGTATCTTTAGTCACAGTCATATTTTGAGGAAGTTGCAAAGTAATTGCATTGCTAGCTTCACCTCCATCACCGGGTTGCTCTGGTTGCTCTTCCTCTGGAGTATCAGGAATAACATCCTCTACCTCCATATCAAAGCTCTCTTCACTTTCTTCAAATGAGATGTTAGCATTGATTGTTATGCTAGAAATATTACCGTCTGTGCTCTCTACTGGGCGCAGATTCAACACAATAGCATCACCACCAGAGAAATACTCTGTGTCGCTATCATACTGCTCTGAAGCTTGTTTTTTAGTAAGCTTATTGGTAGTAGAGATACGATTGCCATCTACAGTAGTTCCAATAAAGTTTACAGTAAGAGCGCTAACGGCTTCGGCAAACTGCATATACATAGTAGGAACATTAGTTCCATCCTGTGAAGTATATATAATTGCTGATTCTGAACCATCGGTAAGAGATATAGTCCAATCAGAGAATGCCTGAGTAAAATCACTACTGAACTTAACCGTAAAACTACCATTTGCCATGCGGCACACAACGGTAGACTTAGTTATAACGTTCTCTAGGATTTCAAATTCATCTACACCCGCGTAATAGGGAGATTCCATTATCTTTTGAAGAGTTCCTGGAGTATGTGCCTTAACATAATACGCACCAATGGGCATTGTTATCTTATTAGGAATAAGAGATGCTTTCTCGTAAGTGCAATACCAATCATTATCTTCTGCCTCATAGATAGCAACATAGAAATCAGAAGTTTCTACACCAGCACGAGTAATTGTGGGTTTTAAATAGTCTACTGACAAAGACATGCTACCCTTGCGAGAATTTGCAGAAGGGAAGTCTTCGTTCATACAGGATGAAAGGCTCAAAGCTGCTACAGTGCCCATCATCAACAATTTAGATATTTTCATATTGTGTATTCAAGTTTAAGTTAGTGTATTATAACCAATCTGTTGGCACTTCAATTTCGACTTCTTTATCATTTGTAGATTCGTCGATTGTTATCTCCAAGTCAACAGCACCTTCTCCTGTTGGAGTGTGAGTGAAATTAACATTCATCTTGTATGCTTTATTGCGATTTAACTTAAACGAACCAGCCTTGACAGCATCCTTCTCTTGATTAGGATTAACAAATCCATCCTTTGTTGTAACATGAATTTCAAATTGTACTGTTTCGCCTCCTTCATTAAGTTTGATGTACCAAGGGTCAGTGTCATTCTTTTCCCACTTGACAACATCTGAACCCATTGCTTCAGTACCCTTGAACAAAACTTTGTATTCCGAGAAGTAAGTAGACATACCTTCTTCGAACGCTACAGAAACCTTACCACATGTTGGTTCACATGTCAAAGACACTGTGTGATTACCCTCTGCCTGAATGGTACCTTGCTCTTCGTCGTATACATAAAACTCATTTCTTGAATATGGTTTTTCTGTGCCATAGAAAGCCTTTACTGTATAAGAACCAATTGGCAAAGTAATAGGCATCTTGTTAGTAATCTCAGATGCTTTACAATTTAATTTCTCTATATTATTTTTATCAAGAACAACAACATCATAATTATCTATATTCTTGTACTGGTTCTCATTTACAGCACGTGTAGTGCCAAGGAAATCAGTATTAGATTCAAGAATTAGTGTTAATCGTCCCTGAGCTCTTGAATCATCTGGAGTTAATTCTGTACTCTGACTGCATGATATAAAAGTCATACCCATAAGTACAACCAAACCATGCAATATTTGCTTTTGCTTCTTTTTCATACTTTATTTGCTTAAGTTTTTTATTCTATACTTTATTACTATTCTTCGATTCAAGGCGAATATCACACTTTTTCACGATGCAAAGATATTCCAATTATATAATATACATCTAGTATTTTGGTAAAAACGGAACGAAAACCAAAAAGAATTACTTTTTCTTAGATTTCATCGTGATTCATTTAAAAGAAATATTATACGACAATACGGTAAAATCGCACATTATATACATATTGTAAATGTGTTTAATCACAAGAGCATAAGTAGAAAAATATTTTAGAAATGGAAAATATTGTGGGATTGGATAAGTTTCTGTAACTTTGCCTTGAAAAAGGCACTGAACACAATTTTTAGTCATAGTTGCACGTTAATATTATACACCTCATTTTATATAGGACATAGTATATGAAGATATTCGGCATAGGAATGAATTATCGCTGCCATGCAGACGAGATGAAAGAAATAGCACCTGGACGAGAGGCAAATCAGTTAGAGATTTACGATGAGCCTGTCGTGTTTACGAAATGTGATAGTGCGTTGGTGACACGTGGTCGTCCATTCTTTATTCCAGATTATACCAACGAGTGCGAGTATGAAGCGGAATTAGTGGTAAGGATATGTCGCATGGGTAGAAGTATAAGCGAACGATTTGCATATAGATACTATGATGCTGTTACAGTAGGTGTAGACTTTACAGCAAGAGATTTGCAGAGAGAACTTAGAGCAAAAGGTTTACCCTGGGATATAGCAAAGGGATTTGATGGGAGTGCAGTTATCGGAGATTTCATCGATTTAAATGGTGACAAAACGGGAGCTATAGAAGGTTCTGCCAATAGATTTGAAGAACACCCTGAGTCTAACATATTGACAGAAGGACTAAAGTTTCACCTTGATATCAATGGCATGACGGTTCAGACTGGATTTAGTAAGGACATGATACATTCTGTGGACCATATCGTAAGTTACCTCAGCAAGTTTTTTACCCTGAAAACAGGCGACCTCATATTCACAGGAACACCAGTAGGAGTTGGACAAGTACATATTGATGACCACCTAGAGGGCTGGATAAACGACCAAAAGGTCTTGGAATTTAATGTAAAGTGATTAACTAAGCTAGATGAAAAAGGTACTACAGATACTCGTAACAATAATATCTTGCGTAATAGCACTACCCGTTGTTGCTCAAGACAAGTTGACATATCTCGATTGGGATATATTGACCAAAGATACATTATGTCCCTTATATAGCGAGGTAGTACCACTTGAATCTGACTACAAACTAAATGATTATCAAATAGTTTTAGAATATCCCTCATGGAAACAAGTGGAAGCGAAAGAATTACCACTTGCAAAACGCTATGCACGAAATATTTCGGATTCAATCCGTATTAATAGCTACATAAGCGTAAGCAAAGGAATAGGACATCTCAACTATAGTTTTATCCCAATTATCAAGAAAAAGGATAAATTTTATAAGTTATTGAGTGCCAAGGTGGTGATTAAATCCTTGGCAAAGGAAAATCTTGCCAGAACTAGAAGTAACAGTTGCGAAAGATACGTTAAGAACTCTGTTCTCTCCACAGGTAAGTGGAAGAAAATACACATCACGAAGGATGGTATCTACAAGCTAACTCCAAAATTTCTGGCTTCACTGGGTTTCACAGACCCCAACAAAGTGCATCTTTATGGATATGGAGGTCATCAACAACCTGAAGCATTGGATGCAGACAAAGATTTCGATGACCTAGAAGAAGTTCCTCTATTTTTAACCTCTAAAGGCAATCTTCTCTTTTGGGGAAATGGTCTTTTGAGGTGGGAAGGTGTCGATAGGGTATTCAATGCTTATGCCACTAAGGCTACTTACTTCCTCACAGAGGGTGATAATAGAAATGACATACAAACCGAGCAACTATATAGCGGTTCTGTAAAACAAACCGTTACCACTACCTTGGGTCATGCCCTACATGAAGTAGACGATTACGCATGGTTTAGAGGAGGTAGAAATTTGGTGGAAAGCACTCTATATTCTGGAGCATATTCAAAAACATACACACTATCTGGAGTTAATAGTTTGGGCAATGAAAAGTTGACTGTTGTGTTTACGGGAAATGACGTTGCCACCCCACTCACCATATGGACAAATGGAGCATCGGTAGTAACTCGCACTATCTCTGCTCCAGGTAGTTACATGTATTACTCCGAGGGAAAATTTGCGAACCTTGATGTTTCTAATTATAATCCCGGTAGCGAAACATGGAAGATTACCCTTGCCACCCAAGGTGCCTTCTCCACTAGTAGCAGAGTACAAGGCAGATTAGATTATATTGCATTAAATTACACTGCTCCACTCGAACCACAAGACGGTTTCGTACGTTTTGGCGGAGGATATTCTGGTACTAGTAGTAACTCTTCGGCAGGTGTCGTAAAGACATACGCTGGTGCTACACGATTCTGTTCCATCGGCAAAGGGTATACAGGAGAGCTCAAAATAATGAGAGTTGGCAAGAAAAATACTCCTACCTCACTGATTCCAACAGAAAATAGTAGCGACGGCATTACTTTTGCAACAGCCGATGGAACCGATATTTTTGTAGCTTTTGACCCAGAATATGATTTTCCTGAACCTACTGCAGGTGATGCTATTGAAAATCAAAACCTACATGCCTTGAGCAATGTGGATATGGTAATCATCATACCAACGAGCAACAAACTGGCCACACAGGCACAACGATTGGCAGACGCACACAAACAATACAACAATCTAAATTGTATCGTGGTGAGGGCCGACCAAATCTACAATGAATTTTCTTCTGGAACACCTGACGCAACTGCATACAGAAGATTCTTGAAAATGCTTTATGACAGAGGCATTGAAGAAGGAACTGCTCCTCGCTATCTACTATTGATGGGCGATTGTGCATGGGATAACAGAATGAAATCTACTGCATGGAGAAGTTTCTCTGCCAACGATTATCTACTATGCTACCAAAGCGAAAATAGTTATAGTGACACACAATCATATTGTTGGGAAGATTATTTTGGATTAATGGATGATGGTGAAGGTACGGCTCCAATGCAGGACGTGTCCGACATAGCCATCGGACGTTTCCCCGTTACTAGCGAAGAAGAAACTAAGATAATGGTAGACAAAACCATAGCTCACATAGAGAAGCAAAACGTTGCAGAGTGGTGCAACAGAATTATCGTCATGGGTGATGACGGCGATAACAACATTCACATGAAGGACGCCAATCAAGTAGCCGACAGAATACTAGAAAGTGCTCCAAATGTGGATGTGCGCAAGATAATGTGGGACAATTATCAGCGAGTAAACCAAGGCTTGTACTATTCATACCCAGAAATCAGAAATATCGTTGATAACTATATTAAAGACGGTGCAATGGTATTCAACTACACGGGACATGGAGCTACATATTTGATGAGCCACGAAAGAGTTATCACACTAGATGACATGAAGTCGTGGACATCAGATAGGCTTCCGTTATGGTTTGTTGCCGCATGCGACATCACACCATTCGACAGCCAAGAAGATAATTTAGGTGAAGCTGCTGTATTGAATCCCCGAGGAGGTGGTGTTGCATTCATTGGAACCACAAGAACTGTGTATAGCACGCAGAATTTCTACCTGAATCGATTCTTCTCAAGCTATTTATTTGACAAAGATGAAAATGGTAAACCAAATAGTGTTGGTGAAGCATTAAGGCTTGCCAAGAAGAGCATGGTAAGTAACGTGTCTGATGGTAGTCAACCACAGAACAAACTACAATATGCGCTACTTGGTGACCCAACTCTCGTATTTGGAAATCCAAGTTATAGCGTTGTACTAGATAGCATTAATGGTGCACCCCTCAACGGGGAACAATTCCTCGAAGGTGGTAGTCACGCTACTATTTCAGGTCACATAGAAAGCACTGCAGGAGAAATTATTGAGCATTTCAACGGACTAGTATACTATAGATTATACGATAGCAAGAATTCTATTTCTACCAGAGGTAATACTGGCAACACGCCCTTCTCTTATACTGATTGGAACCAAGAAATCAACAATGGCGTGGATAGTGTAAGGAATGGCTGTTTCTCTGCTGATATTATTATCCCCAAAGATATCAGCTATAGCGATGAAAACGGAAGAATTGTCTTCTATGCTATAAACAATGAACGTACTACAGAAGCTAATGGATATAGCGAGGATTTTTTGGTGGGTGGATATAGTTCGGAGATGGAGACAGACACCGTTGGGCCCAAAATATTCATGTACCTCAACAACCAGGACTTCATGGATGGCGATGCTGTCAGCGCAAAACCAATTTTCATTGCGGAACTCTTTGATGAGTCAGGCATACAATACAATGGAAATGGCATAGGACACGACCTACAGATATGTATTGATAGCGACCCAAAGAAAACCTATACGCTAAATAATTACTTTACTCAAAATGCCGGTGACTATAAGCAAGGCAGAGTAATTTACGCAGATATGCCAGAACTGAGCGTTGGTGCTCATTGGTTAACCTTCCGAGCATGGGATATGCTAAACAACACTTCTACTCAGACACTTCGATTTGTTGTAGGTGAGAATATACATCCAGAAATTCTTTCGCTCGTCCTTGAAGAAGACATTATCAGCGGGCAAACCAATTTTCATGTAGCCTACGATATGCCTAGACTTGAATGCAGTTTTATGCTTGAAATATATTCCATCAATGGAGACGTACAATGGAGGCAAACTGTGAACACATCTAATGAAAAAGGCATAGTCACTATCCCATGGAATGGTTGCAATGGAGCTGGAGCCAAATTGAACAATGGAATCTATATTTGTCGCGTCACCGCAAGTTATGGCGAAGGAAAGAAAAGCCACAAAGAAAAGAAATTTATCCTACGAGGCAATAAATAAGCGCCTTTTTGAGTTATTATAACACGTATGAAAAGAATATACCTATATATAATTGTGGCCTTGTCCTCATTAGTAGCGACGGCTCAGAATTCGGATTTGTCCGAAAGATTTAATCCCGAGATATACGGAGTGACATCTTTGGCAATAGCACCTGATGCACGCGCTGGTGCTATGGGTGACATGGGTGTTGCCACTGATGCAGATGCTAACAGCCAGTATTGGAACTGTGCCAAATACCCTTGGAATATAGCCCGCGCTGGTATCGGTGGCTCGTACACTCCTTGGTTGAGAAAGATTACCACAGGTATCAACCTGGCCAATCTATCAGGTTTCTACCGCATAGGCGACTATTCTGCGGTGAGTGGTTCTTTGCGCTACTTCGGTATGGGCGAAGTAACAACAACAGAAGGCGACTATAGTTTCAGTCCCTATGAAATGGCATTGGATGTAGCCTACAGCCGTATGCTATCGCAGACATTTTCTATGGGTGTGGCTATGCGTTTCATACTTTCAAACATGAACTACGACCCCACACAGGAAGCATCAACCGGTAAAGCCTTTGCTGCAGACATTAGCATGTATCGCCAAGGATATTTCATGGCAGGCAACAGAGAATGCAGCCTTTCTTGGGGCCTTTCGCTATCTAATATTGGTACTAAAATCAACATGGGCAATAGTACTCATGCAGAATTCCTTCCTGCCACAATGCGCCTGGGTATCAATATGACTGTACCAGTAAATGAATACAATAGATTCTCCTTTGGTGCAGAGGTTTACAAATTATGTATCCCCACCAAGCCCGTCCAAGGTGAAGGAGAGGCAGCAGAAGACTATGAAAGACGATTGGAGGAAGATTACTACTCCGTCAGCTCCATTGAAGGCATATTCAAGAGTTTTGGCGATGCCCCAGATGGTTTTAAGGAAGAGATGCAAGAATTGCGTTGGAGTTTTGGTGCAGAATACACCTACAACGACCGTGTAATGCTCAGAGCTGGATATCATTATGAGAATCCTCACAAGGGTAATCGTCAGTACTTTACCGTTGGTGCTGGCTTAAGAATGAGTGTATTCACCGTAGATGCAGCATATTGTATTGCCACGGCTCAAGGCAACCCCCTTGACCAAACCATGCGCTTTACTCTTGGTTTTGACCTGGACGGAATGAGAGACCTCTTTGGCCAAGGACGATAACCAAAGATTTATTTGGATAATTTAAGTTACACCTATCTGGATTATGAAACAGATATTCCATATTTTAATAGTTGTGCTTTTGGTGATATGTTCCTCCTGTGATAAACCTTCACCAGAGATAGCAGCCAACGCTATGCTTGAAATGTCTAGACAATTTTTACAAGACGGCAATTATGATGCTGCTCGTGACACATTACTGAGCATGCGACAACAATACCCCACTGCTATTGAGACGCGCAAACAAGGTATTCTCCTGCTAGATAGTATTGAGATGATGGCAGCATTGGACAGTTTGCAAGGCACCACTGGAGAAGAATGGAAACGTCTCTCAATAAAGAGCCAGTTCTTTGAGAGGAAATTAAAAGAAGATAGGATAAAGTTAGCACAATAATGTTGCATCTTACTGACGAGGACTTACGTAATCTATTGGACAAACCCATGTTCCATCGCATTTCAGAGACAGCTGATGAACTTGGGCTTGAATGCTATGTTGTGGGTGGATATGTTAGAGACCTCTTTCTCGAACGTCCATCCAAGGATATTGATTGCGTAGTCGTTGACCCACAAATTGCTACTCAAGAGCAACCCACTGACCCAAATGCATTGGGGCCGGGCATACGATTGGCAAAGGCGTTGGGCAAGAAATTAGGATACAAAGCCAATGTTTCCATTTTTAAAAACTTTGGTACTGCTCAAGTCAAATGGCATGGAGAAGAAGTAGAGTTTGTTGGCGCTCGTCGCGAAAGCTACTCCCGTAATAGCAGGAAACCCATTGTGGAAGATGGTACGCTTGAGGATGACCTAGATAGACGAGATTTCACAATCAATGCGCTTGCCATACAGTTGAACAAAGACAAGTTTGGTTGTCTCGTAGACCGCTTTGATGGACTTTGGGATATGGAGGATGGACTCATTGCTACTCCACTAGACCCAGATATAACCTTCAGCGACGACCCTCTTCGCATGATGAGATGCATCCGCTTTGCCACTCAACTTAACTTTCGCATAGAGGATGAGACTCAGCAAGCCCTCGAACGCAATGCAGAGCGCATATCTATCATATCGCAAGAGCGCATCATTGACGAGCTCAATAAGATTATACTATCGCCCATTCCCAGCATTGGCTTTATCGAGCTAGAGAGATGTGGCCTATTACCCATCATTCTACCCGAGATAGCAGCACTATGTGGAAAGGAAAGTCGAGGAGGACGAAGCCACAAGGACAATTTCTATCACACTCTGGAGGTACTGGACAACATAGCTCGTGCTACCAAAGAAAAAGCATCTGAGACACTCTTCCTCAGATGGGCAGCCCTACTTCATGACATAGGCAAACCACGTACCAAACGATGGGATGATACACTTGGTTGGACTTTCCACAACCACAACTACGTGGGTCAGAAGATGGTGCAGAAACTTTTCCGCCGCATGAAACTGCCATTGGACGAGAGGATGCAATATGTAGAGAAACTCGTTGGCATGCACATGCGTCCCCAGGTAATAGCCGATGAAGAGGTGACTGATTCTGCTGTGAGAAGATTACTCTTTGAGGCAGGCGAAGACATTGATGATTTAATGACACTCTGTGAGGCCGACATTACATCCAAGAATCAGACTCGCAAACAGCGTTTTTTGGATAACTTCCGCCTGGTACGTGAAAAGATGGTAGACCTTCAGGCTCGCGACAATTATCGCACATGGACCAACCCTATTTCGGGCGAGGAAATCATGCAGACACTCAATCTACCTCCCTGCAGAGAAGTGGGTACTCTGAAACAAGCTGTCAAAGATGCCATTTGGGAGTCACGCATACCATCCGACCATGATGCAGCCTTTGCCTACATGATGCAAGAGGCAGAACGCATGGGACTGATAAAAACAGAGGAATAAACGCAAATCAAAACGTAAAATATTGAGGCAATGTAGGAATTAAAACACAGTAGTGAGTGCTAAATCTCTTTATCCTTCGAAGCCTCGAAAACTTACATACGATATCAAACTGAAAGGCATAGGAAGATTTTTCCCATTACGCCTTTCAGTTTTCTTTTTCTTTTCTTGCGAGTTTCGCACCTTTGATGTAACTTTGCATTCTCAAACAAAAAGAGTATATCAAACACAACAAGCAGAATATATGGGTGGTTTCTTTGGCACAATCTCACAGCAACCTTGCGTGGCAGACCTCTTTTATGGTACAGATTATCAATCTCATTTAGGTACTCGCCGTGGTGGCATGGCATCCTTCTGTAAAGAAAATGGTTTCTACAGAAGTATTCACAACCTGGAGAATACCTATTTCCGTACTCGTTTCGAATCAGAATTGGACCGTTTCAAGGGCAATAGCGGTATTGGTGTCATCTCCGATACAGATGCTCAGCCTATGCTAATCAATTGCCACCTTGGCCGATTTGCCATCGTTACCGTAGCTCGTATCAATAATATTGAGGAACTAGCTCAACAGATGCTTAACGAGGGAATGCACCTGAGCGAATTTTCCAGCGGACGCATCAACCCCACAGAGCTTATCGGTCTTCTCATCGTAAGAGGCAAAACCTTTGTTGAAGGCATCGAGAATGTGTTCAAGATGGTACAAGGCTCTTGTTCTTTGCTCCTTCTGACTGAAAATGGTGTCATAGCTGCACGCGACTCATGGGGACGTACCCCCATCGTAGTTGGCAAGAAAGATGGCGCGATGGCAGTTACTTCAGAGAGCAGTGCCTTCCCAAATCTTGGTTATGATATACTTCATTACGTAGGTCCTGGCGAAATAGTACGCATTCAAGCCGATGGCATGGAGGTACTACGCCGCCCCAACAAGGGTATGCAAATATGTTCCTTCCTATGGGTATATTATGGTTTCCCCACCAGTTGCTACGAAGGACGTAACTGTGAAGCTATGCGTCGCGAGTGCGGTAGAGAAATGGGTAAGGAAGACCCCGTAGAGATAGATTGTGCATGTGGTATTCCCGACTCAGGTATAGGTATGGCAGTTGGTTATGCTGAAGGCCATCAAGTACCCTATGCAAGAGCCATCTCCAAATACACCCCCACCTGGCCTCGCAGTTTCACCCCATCCAATCAAGAACTACGTGCTTTGGTGGCAAAGATGAAATTGATTGCCAATAAGGATATGCTAGACGGCAAGCGCGTACTCTTTTGCGATGACTCCATCGTACGCGGCACTCAGTTGCGCGACCACACTCAGGCTCTCCACGAACTAGGTGCCAAGAAGGTACACATGCGCATAGCATGCCCACCATTGGTTTATGGTTGTCCTTTCATCAACTTTAGTGCCAGCAAGAACGAGCTTGAGCTTATCACACGTCGTATCATAGCAGACCTTGAAGGTGATATGAACAAGAACGTACAGGCATACACCAAGACCGACTCTCCTGAGTACAACCGCATGGTACAAACAATTGCAGATACCTTGCACCTTGACTCGCTCAAGTTTGCAAAGCTAGAAACTCTCGTACGTGCTATCGGCCTGCCCAAGGAGCGTATCTGCACACACTGCTTTGACGGCAGTAGCTTCTACACTCTTGAGCAACAGAACCCCTCTAGCGAAGAACAAACCCTAGATTTCAACAAATAATTGCTGTTGCAATCAACTATTTTCCGGCCTAGAAAAGTATTGTGTGCAGTTGCACTCTCTTACTTTCCGGGCCGGAAATGTTTTTTGTGCAGTTGAACCCTGACGTAAATCATTCATCTGCACATAGTACCGCAGGAATAATAAGCAAATAGCCTATCAGAGTAAGCATAGGAGCTATGCGTATTCTGCGTGCAGAGAAAATATCGGGATTGAAGTACTCTGAGCTACTACCCTCACCTGACATACATAAGAAACCACCAACGATAAACAAGGCGGCCAGGGCGAAGAGGAAGACTTGGATATTCCTGTTATTTGAAAAATTGTTCATAACTGGTCAAATATGATTTATATAAGGGGATATATATATCAAGCAAATTAGTTCGATTCTGATTCTGAACGAGAGTAAGGCTCTGATTCATAGTCTTGAGCCAAACGTATTCTGTATAACCAGAGGCATTGCGACGCTTATTGGTCTTGGCATTGCACCACTCCAACCATTCTGCAGAATGTACCAGCAAACACTCTGCTATCTCATCAGCCTCCTCCGTACTACCTGCAAGGTATAAGCATTCGGCAAAGAGCAGCAGCGTCCTGTCGTACATGATATACTCTTGTGGGTAATCGATTTGCCATTTTCTCACCACGGACAGAGCCCTTTCCATATCGCCTTCACGCATCAGAGCATCCACCAGCATAGCCATCTTCTGCTGATGGGCATAGAGCATCTTCCTCACGTCGTAATCAGCATAAATACCACACGATTCCAAGCCACCGAACTTGAACTTGTTCATCACATTGTCAAACATCACATCAGTATTCACATGAATGGAATTGTCCTCGCCACAAGCAGGAATCACCTTGTACAGAAGTCCTTCCAATGACAGATGTGGCTTGATATAACTGATTTCGTTAAGGTCCATACTAGTGGTTACATACAGAGGTCTGTTGATTGTTGTATCTGAAAGCAATTGCAATAGAAGAAGGTCGTTCATGAGCAACAACTTTTCCTCTGTCAAAGATAGATTCATCCTTCTACCATCGAGAAGAGAAACATAGGTGCTATCCGTGGGGAAGCAACGGATATCTGCCGTCTGCCACTCATGCTCTCTACCACAAACCAGAGCCTTGACATACTTGCGCAGGCGGATATCTTCGTCGCTCATACCATCTGCGCGCTCAAAGACCCAATGCTTTAGTATGTTTTTCAGTTCGAAGGGGGCTTTACCAAAGACACGCTCCATCGTGGCTGGTTCCTTTTCGTAGAGAGACATGAAAGAGGCTGCTATCTCGGGTTCTATCTGCACGAATGCATTTGCTCCCCATTTGTAATCCTTTTCCTCCCACCCTAGTGGTAGCGCAGGAGAGTCATAGGCTGGGCGCAACATCTGCTCCACATACCAATCTATGCAAGCATAGGACAGGTTGCACACACGAGTATCCGTTCTATTACCCTCCACTTCTTGATGATACCAAAGAGGGAATGTGTCGTTGTCGCCTAAACTGAAGATAATAGGATAGCCCTCGCTCTGTGCAGAGTTCAGATAATTCAAACCAAAATCTCTGCAAGCATAACGATGACCACGGTTATGGTCGTCCCAATTCTGCAATGCCATAAGTATGGGTACGGATAGACAAAGTAGAATGCCAACGATAGCACCCAGGCACTGATTTCCCACCTTGCACCTCCTACTGATAGCACTTATCACCCTGGTCATTGCACCAACTCCCAAACCAATCCAGATAGAAAAAGCATAGAAAGAACCTGCATAGGAATAATCTCGCTCTCGTGCCTGAAGCGGAGTTTGATTCAAATACAAGACAATGGCGATGCCAGTCATGAAAAACAAGGTTGCGATAACGCAGAACTGCTGCTTGCCGCACGCCCGTTGTCTATATTGCCACACCATGCCCAAGATACCGAGCAATAGGGGAAGAGCGTAATACACATTGCGCCCTGCATTGCCAGACAATTCCGATGGGAGTTTATCCATATCGCACCCAAGCAACCAACTATCCACACAATCAATGCCCGTTATCCAATTGCCATACTCTGCCTCTCCATTGCCAGGGATGTCATTCTGTCTGCCCACGAAGTTCCAAAAGAAATACCTTATATACATGTAGTACAATTGATATGAGAAGAAGAAACGTAGGTTTTCCCCTACCGACGCATCCTTCACTCCGCCCATCCATTGTTCATAGGCCCTGGCATGTTTTACTGAGTGCATACGTGGAAACAATTGATTCTTCTCGTAGATATAATCCTCTTTGCGCCCAACAGGCTTGTACTTACCGTCTGTCTCTGATTTCTGATACTGCATCGCACCCTCCTTCTTCTTGATAACGGAGTAATTGCCCTTACGCTCATACAGGGGGCGACTCTTGTAAGTAGGACCATAAAGCAATGGTGTCTCGCCGTATTGCTCGCGGTTGAGATACCTCTTCAGAGCGAAGACATCCTCTGGCGAGTTCTCGTCCATAGGTGTATTGGCCGCAGAGCGTATCAGTATAATGCCATAACAACTAAAACCTGCAAGAATTAACGCAACAGATTTCAAGAATAAGCGTTTCTTCCCCTTCAACACTATCAAACCCCATGCTATTACAATGAGCAAAAGACCTATAAAAGCCAACAATCCGCTATTAAAGGGAAGCGACAGACAATTGACGGCTAGTAGTTCGGCTCGCTCTGCCAACCATAGTACTCCTGGCACAAGACCATAAAGCAAGCCACCCAGCAGGGCAAAACCAATGAAGAGAGCCTTGATTATTCCCCACGCCGATGTCTTCTCGCTCCTGCGGAAATAATAAATCAGCACCATGGATGGTATGCACAGAAGATTTAGCAAGTGCACGCCGATAGAAAGGCCCATCAGATAACAGATGAGCAATATCCATCGGTTGCCGGTGCCTGATTCTGCTTCTTCCCACTTAAGCATCAACCAAAAGACCAGCGCTGTAAGAAAACTGGAGAAGGCATAAACCTCGGCTTCAACGGCAGAATACCAGAAGGAGTCGCTAAAGCAAAAGGCCAGCGAACCAACCAGCGCTGCTCCTTCTATAGTAAACAATGTGCTCCACCCCATCTGCTCTCTGTCTAGCAAACGCCTCATCAAATGTGAGATACTCCAAAAGAGAAACAATACACAACCAGCGCTCAGCAGAGCAGAAAGTATGTTGACCATCTTGGCAACTTCCGCAGGCGAGGATGCCAACTGGCCAAACAAATTGGCCACGAGCATATAGAAGGGTGCTCCGGGTGGATGACCTACTTCCAACTTATAGGCAGAGATGATGAATTCTGAACAATCCCACAAACTGGCAGATGGTTCTACTGTGCTACAATATACGATGGAAGCAACGAAAAACACTAGCCATCCCACCGCATTGTCAACAATTCTAAAACGAGAATGTGTAAGCATAGGTACAACAATTTTAAGTTTTCACGGCAAAAGTAGGAACAAATTACCTACCATCCATGAAAACCAACCTTACATTATCCTTACATTTTCACACAGGGTATCAATCAACGCAGACAATCTATCATTTTCTCTACTCCCCCGTAGCCTAAAGAAACACCCCTGAAAGTGACCGTTGAAGCACTACGACAGTAAGAAACGCTCGGAAACTCACCGTCGTAGCAATACGACAGTCCCAAACGCTCGGAAACTCATCGTCGTAGCACTACGACAATGAGAAACGCTCGGAAACTCATCGTCGTAGCAATACGACAGTCCCAAACGCTCGGAAACTCATCGTCGTAGCAATACGACAATGAGAAACGCTCGGAAACTCATCGTCGTAGCAATACGACAGTTCCAAACGCTCGGAAACTAACCGTTGAAGCACTACGACAATGAGAAACGCTTGGAAACTAATCGTCGAAGTGCTTTTTTACCGCAAATTCAATCTCGCAGATTTGTGAAGTCTAATCGCAAATTGCGACAGCTATTTTATAAGACTAAAAATATTGGATTTTATGATTTACCAGCCATGCTAATGCATCTCAGCATGTCTAACTTCATCATTTACGTTCTCGCAAGTAAGAGAATACTCCCTACCTCTACGATTTTGGATTCTATAAGAGGATTGTTTGGCCAGAGAAGACTTCATCCTGCTAATAAAAGTATATAAGGTATCGTCGGGATTATCCTTTTTGGGCCATAGGGCAGAGCAAATCTCGTCCTTGCTGAGTGTGCGCGTGGGGCTAGCCAAGAACATCTGCATCAGTTTCTCTTGCATGGGTGTTAGAGCGAGGACTTGTTCTTGACTCTGAACAACCAGGATGGGAGAGGTGTGTAATGTTGCCGCAGACCTTTGTTTCACCATGAGCAAACCTAGCAGCAAGATGCCACATACCAAAGACGTTGCAGACCATCGCTGATTGGAATGCTTGAGAATGGAGAGAAAGGAAGGATTGGCAAAAGCTTTTACCTCGATAGCAGAATGGGGCATTTGCGCTAGCAACAATGTGTCACTACAGATTCGTCCCTGAGCGGAGAGTTGTATTCCAGCATCCGCTTCGCTATCGCTCTTGATAGTGTATGTGATACCGGCCGTATCACGCAAAGCTGAGATGCGAAGAAAGTCGGCAAATCCATTGTGCTGTGCGCCAAAGGTGAGCATCGGATGGTCGTGCATAGAAGATAGCGAGTCAAGCATCTGCTTTACATCTGTATTCTCTGAAATCGCAAGGTGCAGGGCTTGATTGAGGTCATCACTCATGTCTGCCTTTGCTTTGGCAAACGACATAAATCCGCACACTACCGATGAAATAATCAATAGCATGGGGAATATAATCATATATCGCAATCTGTTCATACTTATGGCTATTGGGGAGAGCGGTGTTATTCCTGATTAAGAATTTCTCTGGCTTTTTCAATGAGAGTGTCCTTGCCTTTCTTCAAATCCTCCTCCTGAAGTGCACAAGGAATAGTGGGTGCTATGCCAAATTCTATGTGTTGCTTGTTCCTGTCATATTGGGGGCAAGCACTGAAACGAATGCTCCAACCATTGGGCAATTCGCTGGTAAATGGCATTCCGCTACCGCCACCCGTACTATCGCCCAAAGTCTTGACAAGTGGACAACAGAGCATATCACGCACAAAAGTGTTAGTAGAACTATAGCACCCCCTATTGGTAAGTACAATCACCGGTTTTTGCCAACGGACAGTAGTGCTAGGCTCCAGGTATTCCTCCGTAAAAGAAGAGAATTCATTATGGCCGGGGCCCGTTTTATGTTGAGTATAACCCACCAGAATGCGTTCGTTGGTAAAATGGGAAGCAAGGCGCTGAGCATAATCCAATTGTCCTCCGCCATTGCCTCTGACATCTATGATAAGCCCTGAGCACAAACGAAGATAGTGCAGCACCTCGGCAATATTACCCTCTCCTATTCCAGAGGAAAAGCTGGTGTAGAGGATATAGCCAACATTATCGTCCAATATCTTGTAGCGCATACCTGCTGCTATTCGATAATCGGTACCTAGATAGGAGTCGCGCACCTCTGTGTCCAAGTTACTGGGATAGTCTTCCTTCCACGACCAATACCTGCCCACATCAGAGGCGGTGTAAAGGTTCACATGCCCATCGCGCAACTCTGCCAACATATTGCACAACACCTCTTGCAATTGATAGGAATTCATATTGGGGTGCAACCGTTGGCGATAAGTGGCACGCACTTCGTTCCAATCCAATCCTATTGCCTGACTTTTATATTCGAGAAAGCAATAATGCTGGTCGATGATTTTCCAAAGCGCCTCCATATTGCCCTCGGGGGTATTGGTAAACTGCTGCTCGTCCACACAAGAGCACAAGGAAAGCAGGGAAAATATGATGATGAGAAATCTTTTCATACTGGTAAGATTAGAGAATGAGAGAGCTGGCAATGGCTTGTTTCTTGTCCATCAGACGGAAATATCTGACAAAGCCAATCAGGAAGGAATGCGAACGGTTGTGTACCTTGATATTGTTCACGTGGCTCTGCCTGATGTCGCATAAATACCCTGTTCGGAGTACTACGTTCTTGCCCAAAGTGACGTCGAGCGTAATCTGTTGCCAAAGGCTAAAAGCATTTGCTGGTTGGGAAAGACACACGTTATGATTTAGTTTGCCCTGTCCTATCTCATAATAACTCTGACCAAATTGAGGCGAAAACATCACGCCCAACACAGGCATATAGGCTTGATAACGGAGAGCAAAGGGCTGTTGCCCCAGATGAAACCTGTATATTGCCATTGCCGATGCCGAAAGGTCTATGGCCAGACGTCCCTGAGCAGGATTGTTGCCTCCATGAGTATTATACAGGAATCCTAACTCGCCACCAACACCGGCACCCGCCATCAGGCGAAGGGATGCAGTGGGAGTCCAATTGTAGTGCCAAAATGCATCGTACGAAATCATTCCACCCCAATCCTTAGTGGTATTGGTTGCATTGGAGGTGTGGGAAAAAGTTCCTTGCCACAAGGTTTGAAACGAGATGCGACGCTCAGCCAGACGAGTCATGCGCAAGGTTTCACGCATGAGAGTAATCTGTACGCCATCATAGTTCTGGGGCGAAAGATATGTATCCAACTGATGGGAACTACCTATGCCCAGGGAAAATGCATGTGAGCGAAGCGAATCCTTTGCCATCTGAGCCTGCGCAGAGACAACAAAGGATACTATAAGCGATAGAAACAGGAGCCGTTTTTTCATAACCCGCGATTATGTATAGGTTTAGTCAAACAAGTGCAATTGTCCGATTAGTTCGTCTTTAATGTCTTGCTGACTTTTTCCGTCGTCGGGGTCCACGATATCCTCCTGAGAATTGGAATTCTCCGGGTTTTCTTCCTCTTCCACGGGGAAGCGCAGAGGCTCCAGTTCTTCAATACTTGCAACATTCAGCGTGGTAATACGCTTACCCTTGGCCTTGAAACTCTTCACACCGATGAATTCCTCTGCATCTATCTCTATAGGTTCGCGGAAACTATCGGCACCGCCCAATGTTGCCTTGATGCGTGGGAATGCAGTATCGGTGAGCAGGAGCATTTCGTTGTCGGGATTTTCTCCAAGGAAATTCTGATGACGGGAGACGGCCTCCATTTGGAAACGCTTCACATAAGCATATCCATTTTGGTCCTTATCATAGAGTACTGCTGTCCAAATCTTATTGGGCTTGTACTTCTCTATGCGAAGGATATTGTCTTCATAGTGATTATTGGTATCGAAATTGGAGGCATAGAATTCGCCATTGCTCAGGACCACAAGTATCTGGTCATCACTATGGAATTCGCCAAGGTATTGGCCCTGCTCGTCATAGTTGATACGATTTACATCTGGATCCCACCATACCTTTCTGCCGCCAAGAGTACTGCCGCCATGGCTCTTGAGGGTGATGCGTGCAATTTCATTCTTCGACAACAGGTTACCCAGCGAAGCACGTCCCTTGATGGCTAGCACCGAGAAGTCATAGTCGAAGAATATCTTCTTCAACTTGGGATTGGGCTTCATCACCACCTTTATCACCTCGGCCTCACCGTTAGGATTAGCGGTGAAGTAAACCACACGGCTTCCAGGTGTGCCCTTGGTGAGGTCATACTCCTTATCGCGGGTCAAGCTGGTCACATTAAAGCGCTTGACATAATAATTGCCTGCCTTGCCATCACGATAAACGGCATTGTATATGATGCGCGTGTCGCTCTTCTTGAAAATGGCCACGTGTATTATCTCCACCTTGCGCTTTTCCTTCTTAGAGCGTTCTGTCTCGCCAACAAAGATTTTGTCTGCCACCTTCACCACCTTGTACGTACCGTCCTTGTAGAAGATAATAACGTCGTCGATATCGGAGCAATTACAGATGTATTCGTCCTTCTTGAGAGAAGTTCCTATGAAACCTTCCTCACGATTGATGTATAGTTTTTCGTTGGCTTCAACAACGGTAGCCGCAGAGATGGTGTCGAAATTCTTTATCTCTGTCAAGCGGGGGAAGTTCTTGCCATATTTCTCGTAAATGTAGGTAAACCATTGGCATGTAACCTCCACCATATTGGATAGTTCCTTGTCGATTTGTTCTATTTCCTCACGAATACGGACCATTGACTCCTCGGCCTTCTCCTTGTTGAACTTCAGGATACGGGCCATCTTGATTTCCATCAAACGGAGGATATCGTCCTTGGTCACCTCGCGCACCATCTTGGGATACCAGGGGGTAAGGCGCTCGTCAATCCATTCGCATGCCTCATCCATCGTCTTGGCATTCTCGAATTTCTTGTCCTTATAAATTCTCTCCTCGATGAAGATTTGTTCGAGCGAAGCAAAATGCAATTGTTCCAGGAGTTCTCCCTTACGAATCAACCTCTCCTTGCGAAGGAGCTCCAATGTATTATCCACCGAACGGCGCAAGACATCGCTCACGGCCAGGAACTGGGGCTTATTGTCATCGATGACGCAACAATTGGGACTTATGCTCACTTCACAATCTGTACATGCATATAGTGCATCAATAGTTTTATCTGAAGAAGCTCCCGGAGTGAGGTGAATAAGAATCTCCACATTGGCAGAGGTCATATCCTCCACCTTGCGCACCTTGATTTTACCCTTGTCGGCCGCCTTCAGAATGGAGTCGATAAAGGTGGAAGGTTTGGAGGCCGTACCAGTAGTTTTTCCAAAGGGAATCTCTGTAATGGCAAGAGTCTTATTGTCGCGCTTCTCTATCTTGGCTCTTACGCGCACTGCACCACCGCGCTGACCATCGTTGTAGCGACTAACATCAATGCTGCCACCCGTGGGGAAATCGGGATACAACTGGAATTCCTCGCCACGAAGATATTTGATGGCCGCCTGACAGATTTCGCCCACATTGTGCGGCAATATCTTACACGAAAGACCTACGGCAATACCTTCTGCTCCTTGTGCAAGAAGCAAGGGAAACTTGACAGGCAGAGCAATGGGTTCTTTATTGCGTCCATCGTAACTCAGCTTCCACTCCGTTGTTTTGGGATTGAAAACCACATCCAAGGCAAACTTTGACAAACGCGCCTCGATATAACGAGCAGCAGCAGCATCGTCACCGGTGAGAATATTACCCCAGTTACCCTGACAATCAATCAACAATTCCTTCTGGCCCAATTGTACCAATGCATCCTTGATACTGGCATCGCCATGAGGGTGGAATTGCATGGTATGACCCACGATGTTCGCCACCTTGTTGTAGCGTCCATCGTCCATACGTTTCATCGAATGCAGGATACGTCGTTGTACTGGTTTGAAACCATCACCAATGTGTGGCACCGCTCTTTCCAGAATAACGTACGAGGCATACTCCAGAAACCAGTTTTGATACATATCGTTTAGGTGGTGAATCGTACTACCACCGATAGATTGATTGTTGTCTGCCATTTTAGTTGTTTTATTGGGCCGTGACTAGGGAAAATATTGTATATGTCTATAATCTTTTGTGCTTACTTCGCATTGAGAACAGCTGCATAACCACCATTGCGCACCATCTTGATTTTCACCACATCGCCTTTCTTGACTTCGCGCACCTTCTTTACGTAGTGCATTGCCTGGCGGTCGGCATTGATGCCATCCTCAAATGATGTGAGAGTGAACGTCTGGTTTTCTGGAAGGAAATCCAGCGTAACCTCCATTTCAAGAGGAGCCTTGCGCTCGCCTGTCATACCACCGATATACCAAGTCTCGGCATTGCGCTTGGCCACGAGCACATGGTCACCCACCTTGGCCGAAAGCACCTTGGTATCATCCCATAGCACAGGCACCGAGGTGATAAATCTGGTGCAATCATCGTTGTTGTAATATAGGGTGGGATTATCTGCCAGCATTTGCAAGCCTGACTCAAACACCACAAACAATGCCATCTGATATGCACGTGTGCCTATGCTTGCCGAATTGGGACGACGAGCAGAGTAATTGTCTGGTTGCATACTGTTCATCGCACCGGGAGTGTATTCCATTGGGCCAACGGCATTGCGCATGAAGGGGAAATACACACTATTTTCTGGTTTGCAATTACCCATCTGCTCCATACCAGCAACGCCCTCGTATGAAAGCAGGTTGGGATACATGTATTCAAGGCCAGAGGGCTTGTAAGCGCCGTGGAAGTTGACAAAGATATGATGCTTGGCCGCTTCCTTTACGGTATTTTCGTAGAAGTTAACAATTCTCTGGTCGCTTCTGTCCATAAAGTCAATCTTCACACCTTTCACTCCCCACTCGGCAAATTTTGCAAAAAGTTCTGGATTGTCTTCCACACATCTCCATGTCAACCATAGGATGATGCCCACGTTCTTCGCTTTGCCATACGCTATGAGTTCGTGCAAGTCGACATTAGGATTGGGGGTATATGGGTCCATGTTGTTGTTTGCCCAACCCTCGTCCATCACGATATATGGGATACCGTACTTTGATGCAAAATCAATGAAGTATTTGTATGTCTCCACATTAAGACCTGCCTTGAAATCCACATCGGGGCCATAAGGTATGGCGCCATTCCACCATTCCCAACTAGCTTGACCTGGCTTAATCCATGATATATCGTCCAACTTGCTTTCCTGGGCCAAACGGCATGTCATGGTATTTTCTATCAATCCTGCATCTTCAGACGTAATAACGAAATATCTCCAGGGATATGCTCTTGTACCTTGAGTCAATGCTATATAATCATGACAGAGAACGATATTGTTGCTCTTATCGCTACGAGGTGTTTCCTTGGCCGTTGCCTTGGGGAAGACTGAACTAAAACCATGAGCATCATTGCCGCGGAAGAATGCACCGGGATAATCTGTCAGGTCAGATTCGCTAACCAAAATTCGGGTGCCGGCCTTGGTGGTAGCAAGGATGGGGAGGTGAGCCATTTGCTGAGTGCTTGTCCATGCACCTGTTTTCAAGAAGGAGTAGCGCTCCTCGTAGGAAGTAACGAAACTACCACATGTTTGCAACACCAAGTCGGTCTCTTCGGGAAAAAACACGCTGATATCTTCATCATAAACCTTAACCTCCTTGCCCAGCGATGTTACAAAGCGGTAAGCTATACCATCATCGTAAGCTCGGAAAATAACGGAGTAATTACCCTTCATCTTCAGGGTCAGTTCGTTGTATACGTTAGGCACCTCGGCATATTTCAATCTAAGGAAAGGCTTCTTTATCTCATTGACAGATTTCTGAGAGGCCTGCTTCAGCTGGGGCTTTGAACCCAAAACATTACCACCTACATTGAGAGACAAACGACAATCGTCCATCACCAACTCGTCTCCAAGAAATACATCGTATGTAATACCATCAGCCAATGTGACTACGGTTTTCAACTTGCCATTGGGCGAGGTAAGCGTACGAGTGGTTTGTGCAAGCGATGCCATTGCAAAAAGCACCACCACAAGGAGAAGAGAAGAAAATCTTTTCATGCTGGAGATAAAAGGTTAGTTTGTTTGTATTTTTCTTTGCAAAAGGAGCACAAAATCCCCTAGAAACATGACAAAGATACGAAAAAAAATGCTTGAATCCACTTTGTGCGATATCTTTTTGCTATATTTGTTGGCATGAGAGGCTTATGTTGGTTTATTTTGTTATTCCTGATGCTGAATTTTGCATCAAAAGCAAGTAGTCAGATGTTTCGCGTGGCAACGTGGAATATAGAAAACGCTTTCGACACTTTGCATGATGATGGCAAAGACGATGCCGAGTTTCTCCCTCATGCCGAACGCCGTTGGAACTCTTCGAAATATTGGAGAAAACTGAAGGGTGTAACCCAAACCCTGGCCGCCATGCAATTGCCAGCGATAGTTGCCCTTCAGGAGGTGGAGAATGATACTGTTTTGAGAGATTTGACCAAAAGAACGGCCCTGGCAAACGCCAGATATCGCTACCTGATTACTGACTCTCCCGATAGCAGAGGAATAGACGTGGCACTATTGTACAACCCACAAGTATTTGACCTCGTTTCCTGGAAATCCATCAGGATACCTTGCGAGCAACATGGATTAAGGCCAACGAGAGATATCCTCCTGGCAAGTGGTATGATAGGCAGGGACACATTACATATATGCGTGGTGCATTTTCCCAGCAGGAGGAACAACAACACCGCCACCCAGCAAGCTCGCTCCCTGGCCATAGAAACGGTGTGCGATGTTCTTGATTCGCTTGCCGGGAAACACGTTATGGTGATGGGCGACTTTAACGCCGAGTGCGGAGATGAGATGTTCAATTCCTTCTCCCCTCACCTCACTTCCTTGAACAAGAACCAAGGCAATCTCTCCAACGAAAAGCGAGGCACGTATTACTTCCAAGGAATATGGGGATATCTGGATCATATCCTGGTTTCTCCAAGCCTGAAGCACCACATTATGGGGAGTGCTGGCGAGTGCCGCTTCCCGTGGTTATTGCGCACGGAGAAGCAAATTCCTCATCGCACCTACGGAGGTACCAGTTACCTGGGAGGAATCAGCGACCATCTGCCTCTGATGGTAAATGTGAATTTCTGACGTTAGGAAATGCATTTCTGCCCCTAAAAACGCATTTTCAAAGCCTCGATTGTCCTCTCCCGAGGTCTAAATCGCATTTTCGAAGTCTCAAAACTCGCTTTCTGACGTCGGAAAGGCATTTCCCAATGTTTGATATTCCCTTTTTTACTTTCTGGGCTTGGCAAACATTTCGTCCAATTCCTCCAGCGAATAAGGGCATGGCTCACCAACTGCCTTAGCATGAGCGAAAGACAAGCAAGCTCTTTCTACACTCTCCTCCTCGTAACACTTAAAGAGTGCTGCCTTGATGAAATCCAATTTTTCCGCATCTGATTCGGAGAAATGTCCGTACGACTGATAGCTGACATTCTTCTGTGGCTTAATATCATGATAATAATATGACCATACGAGAAATCGCATACTCATGTCTGGCGTAATGTATGTATCTTCCATTTAATAAGGTGTTTTATTCATTATGTGTAAAACCCAATGTGTATACGTGCACATTTATCGTGGGAAACCTTTCTCGCAATGCTCTGATGCAATCGCATAGTGTTGCTCCCGTGGTAGTAATATCATCCACAAGCAGGATGGTCTTTCCATTGAGGTCAGGCGCATTCTTCCTGACAGAAAAGATGTTCTTCGTATTCTCCCAACGCTCTGTGGCATTCTTGTGCGTCTGAGTGCGTATGTGCTTGCTTCTGACAAGGATTTTCGCATTGACCGGAATGCCCGTTTGTCTGGCTATGCCTTGCGATATCCATTCCGCCTGATTATAACCTCTCTTTAGCATTCTGGCCATCGAAAGGGGTACTGGGATAATGCATTCGGCATCCTTGGCAAGTCCTAAATTTTGCCAATAGGGAAAACATAGTTGTGCCAACCTCAATCCAAGCTTTGGACGCCTGAAATATTTTATGGCTATAAATACGTTATGCAGGTCGGACAATGAATTGTAATACAGAGAACTACCTGCTGCTTCCACATCATGTTTGTCCCATATCCTTCGCAAGAATGGATTGTCCGTAGCACTCTCCCATCTAATATACTCCACATTGCAAAGGCATACGTTGCAGATATCTGTTTCTGAAGCGTTTAACTCGGCATCGCACATCACACAATGCCTGGGCAATAGCAAATCAAGAAATGTACGCCAAAAAGTCATCCGGCTTATCGTTCATGATTAATTCGGAGGGAAAGTTTGTTTCCTCGAGCAAGTCCCACAAATAACAATAATCTGCTATTGAGAATGCCGTATGCGCATCACTACCCAGGATAACTGGCACCCCGTGCTTGCGGCACAATCGGAGAATGTCTATATTGTTGTCCCTTGCCTGAAGCTTACGTCTGGATGGAATGAGGCTACTATTGTTTATCTCCAATAGTGTCTTGCTTTCTCCTGCTGCCAATACGATGGGTTCGAAGTCCAATTCGGCGGCGCCATCTCCAGGATGAGAAATGATTTGCACCCATGGATTCCTGACCACATTAATCATGCCTTGGGTATTCTCCTCCCTGGTGCCACCATCCCAACAGAGCGTGTGCACACCAGCTATTCGCAAGTCAAGGATACTGTAATAGTACTCATCCAGGTCGAGCGTACCGTTTTTATCCAGGATATTCAACTCGGCACCAAGCAAGAGCTTCACACCATACATCTCCCTGGGCACAACGTGCAAATTGCGAAAATAAATAGGGTCGCACGTGCCTGGGATACCAGGAGCATGCTCGGTGATACCCAATAGCTCTATGCCTCTGTTGGCTGCCTCTTGCACCATTTCCTGCATGGTGCTATAGGCATGCCCAGAGACAATGGTATGTGTGTGTACGTCTAGTTTTGGTATTATCTGCATTACGCTTCAGCTTGTGGAGTAGGAGCAACGGGAGCCGCATTGCGTGGGAAACGAATATTGTCGCGCATGAACTGTTGTGGATTTACCAAGGGCAACATTGCGCGAGGGAAGCCTTCATCCTCTGTGCGTACGGCCAAGATACCACGTGCGGCACCAATGGTAATGTCTGCCATGTGATGCACCAATCCCACGGGCAGTATCCACTGGTCGCCATTGAGGTCATACATAGACGACCATGACTCGCGAGAGAATTCAAATACACTCTCCACACCAAGAATCATCTGTGTGATATCGTTCTTCTTATATTCAATATTGAGAAGACAACGCACCAAACGATTTTGCGTGTCGCTACTGAAATTTATCTGATTGCCCACCTGCATCTCGCCTTCTGGCCACTCATTGCAGAGGGTTACAAATTGTACCTGACGGATGTCGTTCAATTTGAATTGAATCTGTATTTGTTGTTGGTTACTCATGTGTTTTATTTTATTTTTAATGATTTTCGCGTTGTAAAGGTACAACTTTTCTTCATATCTCCTTTATTATTGAACCATCAAAGGTCATTTTATTCAAAAATAGTTGTACTTTTGCACTCACACGAATATAATAATAGGATATGCAAGGAGAGCAACTTACTTTGTTCGATGATTTCGAAATACCCAAAACTTTGCCATGCCCATTCAAGGGACGCAGAGTTTGCGTAACTGGCACCTTTGCCCAAGGACGACAGGCTTTGCGCAGTATGCTTTTGCGCATGGGAGCCACCGAAGTGAAGTACGACAAACTTCAGCGCAACACACATTTTCTCCTCGTGGGCGACAATCCCAATGCCGAGGCCATTAACTACTGGCAATTATATGTGCACGATGGTTACAACATCAAGCGTCTGAGTGCCGAAGACCTTATGGATATACAGGGAGGACATTACACCAACTATCAGATGCCCGAAGAATTGGCTAAGGAGCTGCTTCTCACTCGCGAGCATCTTTTTTGGCAAGCTCCCGAGATTGATGGCCTGAAAAATCAGCGCCTACCCTCTCCCGTATCATTGCATGGCAATGCTTCGATATACGGCAGAGAGATTTATGTGCACACCTCCATCCTTCAAGCCATGCCAGCGCTTGGCCAACTGCTTGGTTGCCTTGGTGCATATGCCAATACCGAGATGGACGAAATGACTGACTCAATACTCATCCCTGGGTCCATGCCAAAAGCCATATGTCGTAGTATTGAGGAATATTACAATGCCAGCAAGGCTACCTTGTTCAACATTCCCTTCATCATTCTCGAAGACCTCATTACATATATCAGAGAGCGCGTGACAATGTTTCCTGATGAAGCAATAAGTCAATTGCTCGAAAACCTGGACAAAAAATAATATAAACAATAGAAACAATCATGAATATTAGAGTAGGATTTGGTTTTGACGTTCATCAACTGGTTGAAGGACGCGATTTATGGTTAGGCGGCATAAAGTTGGAGCATACCCTGGGCCTTCTCGGACATAGCGATGCCGATGTGCTTATACATGCCATCTGCGACGCTCTCTTGGGAGCCGCCAATATGAGAGACATCGGTTATCATTTCCCCGACACCGGTGCTGAGTTTAAAAACATTGATAGCAAGATTTTGCTCCGTAAAACCGTAGAGCTAATCGCCACCAAGGGCTACAAGGTAGGCAACATTGATGCCACCGTATGCGCCGAGCGTCCAAAGCTAAAGGCTCGCATACCCGAAATGCAAGAATGCCTGGCCAATTGCATGCAGATAGATGTAGACGCCGTAAGCATCAAGGCTACCACAACAGAAAAACTTGGTTTCACTGGCAGAGAGGAAGGAATCTCGGCATACGCCACAGTTTTACTATATGCTTGATATTCAGAATTGATATAAATCAATAAAACAACAAAAAATCACTAATACCATCTCGAAAGTATTGCACAATTGCAAAAAAGCCGTACCTTTGCATCGTGTTTTTCATGGTATTAGATTTAAGGTTAACGGAAGATTGGTTGTCGTGAGATAACCATTCTTTTTTTATACCTATTTGTAGGTAAAAACAGGCAAACACACCCTTCTGCTCCAAATTATCCCCTATAAGAGAATTTGCTAGCGTACAAAGACCTCTCAAAAGTATCATAGCATGTCCGCAAGATAATATCACTAACTTTTCATCTTGCACCTGCTACATTTACAGCATCCGTACCTAATAGATATAAGGTTTTAGCATGTTCTGCAACCTTACCTACGGGCAAATGCCTTATATGAAGTTCCTGTTGGTCAGACCAGATGATTTCCAGTGGCCTCATGAATATTCTTCGACGAGCAAAGCAACAAATCGATTACCACCTCGCAATAGACACCCTTGCCTTGGGCTATGCGATTCCCATTATTGGTGCTCACTCGGGACTTGCACCCGTTAGCTCATACTCATGCTAAGCGTACCAAAAATGCTCCCATAGGCATATTGCCCATGGGAGTAAATTATTAATTCTAATACAATACCTTCTTTCCATCTCGTATGTAAATTCCTCTATTCTTAGAAGCATCTACACTACGGCCTTTTAAATCATAGGTTACACCTTGCTTTACATCGAGCATCACATTCTCTATACCAGTCATTTCCTCTTCTGTAAGATATTCCACCCTACTGAAATAAGGATACCAATTTTGATATACAGCCCCCTCTGGAATATACAGGACGGCATTCGCAGATATTCCACTAAAAGCATCATCATCAACGCTCGGTTCTTCTAATGAAAGAGATTTAACAGAGATAAGACTGGTGCAGTCAGAGAATGCACTATAACCTATACTAGTCACATCCTTGGGAATGACTACAGAGGTGAGGCTGGTGCAGCCTTTGAAAACACCATGACCTATACTAGTCACACCCTCGGGAATAACTACAGAAGTGAGGCTGGTACAACCATAGAAAACATCATAATTTATACTAGTCACACCCTCGGAAATGACTACAGAGGTAAGGCTGGTGCAGCCTTGGAAAACACCCCAACCTATACTAGTCACACCCTCGGGAATGACTACAGAGGTAAGGCTGGTGCAGCCTTGGAAAGCGTAATTACTTATACTAGTCACGCCTTCGGGAATAACCACTGAGGCAAGGCTGACGCATTTTCGGAAAGCACAATAACCAATACTAGTCACGCCCTCGGGAATAACTACAGAGGTAAAGCTGGTGCAGCCATCGAAAGCGCAATTACCTATACTAGTCACACCCTTGGAAATAATTACAGAGGCAAGGCTGGTGCAACTTGAGAAAGCATTATCACCTATACTAATCACACCCTCAGGAATAACTACAGAAGTTAGGCTGGTGCAGCCAGTGAAAACGCCACTACCTATATTAGTCATACCCTCGGGAATAACTACAGAGGTAAGGCTGGTGCAGCCAGAGAAAGCATTATCACCTATACTAGTCACACCCTCGGGAATAACTACAGAGGTTAGGCTGGTGCAGCCTTCGAAAACACCACTACCTATACTAGTCATGCCCTCGGAAATAACTACAGAGGTAAGGCTGATGCAGCCAGAGAAAGCAGCACCACCTATACTTGTCACACCCTCGGGAATAACTACAGAAGCAAGGCTGGTGCATTCTCGGAAAGCATTATAATCAATACTAGTAACGCCCTCGGGAATAACTACAGAGGTAAGGCTGGTGCAGCCTCTGAAAGTGGAACTACTTATACTAGTCACACCCTCGGGAATAACTACAGAGGTTAGGCTGGTGCAGCCATAGAATGTTTCAGCACCTATACTCGTCACACCTTCGGGAATAACTACAGAGGTAAGGCTGGTGCAGCCATAGAAAGCTTTACCAACTATCCTCGTCACACCCTCGGGAATGACTATTGAACTTAGTTTTTTACATTCACTAAAAGTACTACTGAGTATTTCTGTTATACCTTCTGAAATGACTACAGAGGTAAGGTTGGTGCATTCCTTGAAAGCGCCATAACCAATACTAGTCACTCCCTCGGAAATAACTACAGAAGTAAGACTGGTGCAGCCTCTGAAAGTATAGTTACCTATACTAGTCATGCCCTCGGGAATAATTACAGAAACAAGGCTGGTGCAGCCATAGAAAGCGTTATCACCTATACTAGTCATGCCCTCTGGAATAATTACAGAAGCAAGGCAGGTGCATCCATAGAATGCATTAGCATTTATACTAGTCACACCCTTGGGAATAACTACAGAGGTTAGGCTGGTGCAGCCATAGAATGCTTCAGCATTTATACTCGTCACACCCTCGGGAATAACTACTGAGGTAAGGCTGGTGCAGCCTTTGAAAACACCTCTACCTATACTAGTCACACCCTCGGGAATAATTATTGAACTTAGTTTTTTACATTCCATAAAAGCGCTACTGCCTATTTTTGTTATACCTTCTGGGATATTAACATTTAGCAACTTAAAGCAACCACGAAAAGCTTCTGCACCAATCCCTGTAACCACATACTCATTCCCCTCGTATTCTACTTTTTGAGGAATTGTAACATTCTCTGTATACTCATTTGCCTTTGAGGAATAGGTATTTCCACTAAAGGTAACTTCCACTGTCTTGTTTTCTTTTGAAAGAATGTTGTAAAAGATACCATCCACTTCAAAGTCATGGGCACTCGCTGAAATGTTGCACAATAGCACTGCTATCGTAGCCAGCCATGTTTTAATTGTTTTCATACATAATATGCTTATAAAGATTTATTACTCATAACGTAATTTGCTTATGTTCGCAATAAATTCTCCGTCCTCATTATGGAGACAAACACCTTGCAGTCTGACTCCATCAACTAACAACTTTTTCGATTTGAGCCAATCAACGGCAGCTCCTTCTACTGTATCAACAATAAACCTTGGTCCATCTAACTTCCATTGGACTTCTAAATCTTTTTGACTTGTCAACCATATCTGATAAGGCTGACCATTGTAGAGAAATTGGACTTGATAAAGAAATTCATCCCTTGCAATTCCATTTTGTTTTTCCATAACATAATACTCCGCCTACCACTCTCCCTGCTTCAGCATTAAGTTAATAATTTAAATACGGATACAAAAAAGACGTGGGAGAAACTTCCTCGCTTATCCCACCGTATCTGGCCTTCGCATTGCCTCTTTACCAGGATAAGCAACTCAGCCAGCCCACGCCGATGGGTATTATATATAAAGTATACGATAGAATGTCCCCTAACGTAGGGATACAAACTATGCATACGGGTATAATACACCCAGCATGAACGCTTCGTTGCGGTATCTTCTGGTAAATCAAGTTTGCGAAGTTTGATACGGTCGAAGATAACGTTCAGAAAACGTCCTTTCTGCTCTTTTTGTGTAAGACTCCTTACAGGAGCTAGTCCTGCGGCGAGCGATACTTTCGGAGCATAATCCAATAAGATCTAGACCCATCCACCCATAAAGGACTGGCTAAGTCATGGCAAAGATAGTGAAAATAATGATTGAGGGGAATGGTTTTTAATAAAAAAGTGGTTATATCACTATGAATTCAAGTTTATCTTCGTTTTATCCCTCCCCCAATGAAGGAACAAAACTGCTATTATGTATGTAAAAGAAACACTTGTCGCAAAATGCGACTGATGTTTCACCGTGGGACATGCAGCGCATTTTGCGACAGGTGTTTCATGAAAAAACAGTCGGCGCAATTTGCGACAGGTGTTCCACCGTGGGATATGAAGCGCAAATTGCGACTGGTGTCCCACGATGGGATAGTCGGCGCAAAATGCGAAACCATTCCGCAAATTTGCGAAGTCTAATTCCGGTTTGGAAATTGGACTTTTCAAAAAAAAGTATGCGGCGCAATTTGCGATTAGACTTTTCAAAAATAAAAAGTCCAATTCCGGGTTGGAAATTAGACTTTTCAGAAAAAAAGCATGCGGCGCATTTTGCGATTAGACTTTTCATTTCTGCGGAATGGTTTCG
>JAFOCV010000037.1 GCA_017381015.1 Bacteroidaceae bacterium | reverse complement strand
GATGGATGCCCTGTACAAGTACATCACCACCCTGGCATTTGCCCACAATGTGGTTACCCCCAGCGAGGATATCGCACAGTACATCGTCACCATCAATGCCATCATCGGCGAAGCCAACTCCAGCTACAACCAGCGCATGGCCGCTAAAACTGAAAGCGGAAAGGGGAAAACGGAAAACTCCGTAGAAACGGGAAACGGAGAGGTGAGCCCCGAAGGCTCTGAGCCATCCGACTCTGCCGAGCAATGAAGAAGTGTCAAAAAATCGATGATGGACCAGCTCCATTCATTAGCATGACACAGTAGTGAACCAGAGATGAAAAAGCCACTTCGTTGTCTAACACATAAAAAATACGATTATGTGTGCAAACAATGAATTTACCACCAGCCTCTGATGGCCCGCCCATCAGAGGCATTTTTAATTTGAGAAGAAAATAAGGGGAGGAAATTGATATTTTCATATAACTATAACATGCGTGTGTTATAGAGGGCCATCCCTCCAAAAAACACCCTCTGGTGGAATGGCCATCAGAGGGTGTAATTGCTCTCCCCATTGAAAAGGGAACAGAATATTATGTGTGAATGCTAGCTTACATCATACCGCCCATACCGGGTGCTGCCATAGGCATTTCGGGCTTGTCTTCCTTGGATTCGCAGATGACACACTCGGTGGTGAGGAACATACCAGCGATAGAAGCAGCGTTCTCCAAAGCCACGCGAGTAACCTTGGCTGGGTCGATGATGCCGGATGCCTTCATGTTCTCGTACTTGTCCTCGCGAGCATTGTAACCATAGTCGCCCTCGCCATTGCGAACCTCGTTGACAACTACGCTGCCTTCAAGGCCTGCGTTCTCCACAATCTGGCGCAAGGGCTCTTCGATGGCACGGCGTACGATGCGGATACCTGTTTGCTCGTCGGTATTGACACCGGTGAGGGTGTCCAAGGCCTTCTGAGCACGGATGTATGCCACACCGCCACCAGGGATGATACCCTCTTCGATAGCTGCACGAGTGGCGCAAAGTGCATCGTCCACGCGGTCTTTCTTTTCCTTCATCTCAACCTCGGAGGGTGCACCAACGTATAGCACTGCAACACCGCCTGCCAACTTGGCCAGACGCTCCTGGAGCTTCTCTTTGTCGTAGTCGCTGGTAGAGTTGGAAATCTCGCTCTTGATTTGAGAAACACGCTCTGAAATCAACTGCTTGTCACCATGACCATTGACGATGGTGGTATTGTCCTTGCTGACGGTAACCTTGTCGGCGGTACCTAGCATTTCGATGGTTGCCTGCTCGAGTTTAAGGCCTGTCTCCTCGCTGATAACAAGACCACCTGTGAGGATGGCGATGTCTTGCAACATGGCCTTGCGACGGTCACCAAAGCCAGGAGCCTTAACGGCGCAAATCTTCAACTGGCCACGAAGACGATTGACAACCAATGTGGTCAATGCCTCTGATTCTACATCTTCGGCAATAACGAGCAGAGGACGACCGGTCTGTACGGCGGGTTCCAGGATGGGAAGGAAGTCCTTCAGATTGCTAATCTTCTTGTCGTAGATGAGGATATAGGGATTCTCCATATCGCACTCCATCTTCTCGGTGTTGGTGACGAAGTAGGGAGAGAGATAACCACGGTCGAATTGCATACCCTCTACCACACCGATGGTGGTGTCGCGGCCCTTGGCCTCTTCAATGGTGATGACGCCATCCTTGCTCACCTTCTGCATGGCATCAGCCAGGAGCTGACCAATCTCGGGGTCATTGTTGGCACTGACGGTGGCTACCTGCTCTATCTTTTGATAGTCGTCGCCTACCTGCTCTGCCATATTCTTGATTTCGGCAACAACGGCACTAACGGCCTTGTCGATACCGCGCTTGAGGTCCATGGGGTTGGCACCAGCAGCTACGTTCTTCAAGCCTTCGCGTACGATAGCCTGAGCAAGAACGGTAGCGGTGGTTGTGCCATCACCGGCATCGTCGCCAGTCTTAGAGGCTACGCTCTTGACCAACTGAGCACCAGCATTCTGGAATGGGTCTGCCAGTTCTATTTCCTTTGCCACGCTCACGCCGTCCTTGGTGATGTGGGGAGCACCGAACTTCTTCTCGATGATTACGTTTCTGCCCTTGGGACCAAGGGTTACCTTAACGGCATTTGCCAAACTGTCCACGCCCTGCTTCATCAGGTCGCGAGCCTCTATATTGAATTTAATATCCTTTGCCATAATTGTATGTTTCTTTTATGATGAAGTTATGTGAAAAAACTAATTGTTCGTCTCTAATAATAGCTTTGCAGAGAGGGTGGGGGATTTATCCAAGAATAGCCACAACGTCGCTCTGGCGCATAATCAGGTACTTCTTGCCCTCGTGCTCAATTTCGGTGCCAGCATACTTGCCATAGAGTACATGGTCGCCTTCCTTGAGTATCATCTCCTCGTCCTTGGTGCCATTGCCCACGGCCACGATGGTGCCCTGAAGGGGTTTCTCCTTGGCGGTGTCTGGGATGATGATACCACCGATAGTCTTAGTCTCAGCTGCAGCGGGTTCGATAAGAACGCGGTCTGCCAAAGGTTTAATGTTCATGATAGATAGAATGTTTTATTTGTTGTTGTTTTGTTTAATCTTTTCTTCTGCCAAAGATGGCTATTTAGAGATGTGTCTCTACTAATAGATATGCCAATAGCGTGCCAAAGGGCCGATTTCTGCCAAAATCTGCCAAATTGGCAGAGATTTTTTGCTTTTTCTGCCAATTTGGCACACTTATTTTCTAAAATATCTGTATCTTTGTTTGCAAAGAATATATAATGTACAAAAGTCTGACACCCTTATGCAAACAGAATTCCTAGTCATTGGTCGCTCTAATGCCACCACACGTCAGGGCAGTCCCTATGCCATGCTCAAGGTGGCTGATGCTGAGCAATCCTTTACCATTTCCGTGTGGGATGTGGCTCCGGATATGCCCCCATTTCAGGGACAATTGGTACAATTCAATCAAGTGAAGGACTTTGGCGGCAAGAAGTCTTGTGCACTGATGGATATGGTAATAGGGCTGATGGCAGACGAAAAGCATCCCTTGTATGGTTTGATACCTCGCCCCATAGCCGAGCAGGTGTGGCAGAAGACGATTACCGAGTTGCTTGGATACTGTACTGATGAGACTTTAAAACCTATCATTCAGCAATTTGCCGACAAGTTGTACAAACCCTATAGCGAGTATCCGGCAGCCACAACGGTGCATCATGCATATCCCGGCGGATTGGTCAATCATGTGCATCAGATGCTGCATATGCTCTCGGGCTTGTATCCCTGTTTGCCTTACCAAATCAAGGTGGAGCGCTGCATCCTGTCCATTCTCTTTCATGACTATGGAAAGGTGTACGAGTACAACAGACAGGGCGATACTCAGGCAGATATGTACTTGCTGGGACATATTTATATAGGAGCTCACAAGTTGCAAAACGTTCTCGAGCAGCACAATATAGATGCCGAGGAAATCAAGCGCATCATACATTGCGTACTGGCTCACCATGGTCAACGAGAATACGGAAGCCCAGTACTTCCATGTACCCAGGAGGCAGCTATTGTCACCTATCTGGACAATATCTCTGCCAAGGTGGATGCCATGGAAGGTTGCCCCGACGGAGAATATCTGCCATCTCTGGGTACTCACGTGCAAAAAGGGTGAGCGAAATACACTTCCGAGCGTCGGAAAATGTGTTTTGACCCGCCAAAATGCATTTCCTAAGCCTTGGAAATCATTTTTTAGACGAGGAATTCATTTCCTAACGGTAGAAAGAGCCTTCAGGCGCCGACAAATCTTTTTTAAAGACATGGCAGAAAGTCTGCCAAAAGTCTGTCAAACTGAGAAAAAACATAGATAAGTTGGCAAAACAACTATTGACAACAGAAAAAACTTAAACAAAATAAACTAATTTATTACACACATGAAGAGAATCCTTTTATTACTGAGTATGGTGCTAGCAGCGTCTGGCATCTATGCCCAGCATTTTCGCAAGGGCGCCCTTTATCAGGTGGATGGTATTCCAACTGAGTACAAAGGGCAATTGTTTGTCATGGACGAATTGTCTGGTTCATGGCGATTCATCGACCCCTTCAAGCAGCGTGCCCTCCGTGTGGGAGAACGTGGCATGGAGTATGGTGAGGTAAATGGTAGTGACGAGTTGCAAAAGTGGACTCTGACAGAGATTGCTCCAGGCAAGTACAGCGCCATCCCCACCAACAAGACTTCATTCCAGGCGCTGAAGAAGGGTATTGTTATCAAGGAAGCTGCTGCCTTTGGTAGCGATGTTAATTGCACCTATCGTTTCCGTAGCGTGGCTAATCCCGACCAGGTATTGGGTAACAACGACGATGGCAACAACAACGCACGTATCCGTAGCGAGAAGTTAGACTCTATGAATCGTGGTCAGTACTGGAGTATCAAGACTCTTGCTACTGATAAGCACCTCATCAGCGGTGCCTTCTATGATAGCTACTTTGATGATGGTGGCGACAATCAGAGCATATCATGGCTGCTTCAGTGGGCCGCCAACCCTGCCAATCCAGGCAATGCCCTGATGAGCATCGAACCCGTCAAGGGTCAGAGTGGCGTTTATCGTATCGTTTCTGCCAACAAGAAGAAGATGTTCCGTGCAGAGGGCAATATGATGAAGATAGCTGACATCAACGATGCTGACAAGGCTTCCTGGTTCACCATCGAGCAGGTGGAGAAGCCCAAACTTTCTTCTCCTATCTGGGAAGACGAAACCGTCTTTGCCATCAACAAGTTGCCTGGCGTAGCATCTTATATGCCTTATGCCAGTGAGGCAGAGATGAAGGCCGACAAGGCTTACTATGCTACTCCCTGGACAGAGCCCAAGAGCACTTTGTACAAGAGCTTGGATGGTACATGGAACTTCTGGTTCACCGAGGTACCTGAAAAGGGTAAGGTGGCTGGAGATGTAGAGGCAATGGACGTACCCGCCTTCGAGGCAGCATTGGCTATGGCCAAGGGTAGTGCCACTCGTAAGCCCGATGCTATCCCCGTTCCTTCTTGTTGGGAGATGCAGGGCTATGACCGCCCCATCTATTGCAACGTAGAATATCCTCATGGCAATACTCCTCCTTTCATCAAGGCTCGTCCTGGATTCAACGATGGTGGCAAGAACTATGCCATCAATCCAGTAGGTACATACCATCGTAGCTTTGACTTGCCAGAAGGTTGGGACAAGCAGCGCACCATCATCCACTTTGGTGGTATTTACTCTTGTGCACAGGTATGGCTCAATGGCAAGCATGTTGGTTACACCGAGGGTTCAAACAATGTGGCAGAGTTCGACCTGACTCATTTGTTGCGTACAGGCAAGAACGATTTGGTAGTGCAGGTTCACCGTTGGTGTGATGGTTCTTATCTGGAGTGTCAGGATATGTTCCGTATGAGCGGTATCTTCCGTAGTGTATATATATATAATGTGCCTCAGAAGAGCATCCGTAACCACATCGTGCAGACCAACGTAAGCGGTCAGGACGGTATCGTCAACGTGAGCGTAGATGCAGACGTACCTGCAGTGGCTAAACTCTATACTCCAGAGGGTGAGTTAATTGCTGAGCAGAAGTTCTCTGCTGGTAAAGCTAAGTTCTACGTTCCCAATGCACAGTTGTGGTCAGCAGAATCTCCCACCTTGTACCATCTGGATATTGTGCAGAAGGACAATACTGGCAAGGACCTTATGGCATTCTCTACCAAGGTAGGTATCCGCGAAGTAAAGATTATGGGCTCATTGCTCTATGTCAATGGCAAGCGCGTAATTCTGAAGGGTGTCAACCGTCATGACACTAATCCCGAGACAGGTCGTACCGTTACTACTGAAAATATGATGCAGGACGTGCTCCTTATGAAGCGCAACAACATCAATACCATCCGTACCAGTCACTATCCCAACGATGCACGCATGTATGCAATGTTCGACCACTTCGGCTTGTACTGCTGTGACGAGGCTGACTTGGAAGACCATGCCAATCAGTCTATCTCTAACATGCCTTCATGGATACCTTCATTCGTTGACCGTATCGAGCGCATGGTAAGCCGTGATATCAACAAGGCCAGCGTAATCATGTGGTCATTGGGCAACGAGGCAGGTGCTGGTCACAATTTCAAAGATTGTTACGAGGCTGCTCATCGCATGGACCCCACTCGTCCCGTACACTACGAGGGCACACGTATTGACCGTGATTATGGTGGTAGCGCTTATTCTGATTTCTATTCAAAGATGTATCCTGGTATGGATTGGATGGCTAAGAATACCAGCAATTTGGATAAGCCAATGTTCCTTTGCGAATATGCACATGCTATGGGTAATGCGATTGGTAACCTACCCGAATACATGCAGAGCATGGAAGAGAGCAACGCCACCATCGGTGGTTGTATCTGGGACTGGGTGGACCAGGCTATCTATGAGCCTCTTGAGCTGAAGAAGGGTATCCGTCGCTTGCACACCGGTTATGACTTCCCTGGCCCTCATCAGGGTAACTTCTGTTCAAATGGTGTTGTTACAGCTCAGCGCCTACAGACAGCAAAGTTGGCAGAGGTTAAGTTTGCTTACCAGTATGTCAAGTTTGCTTATGACAAGGGCACTCTCACTATCCGCAATGGTTATGATTTCCGCTCTCTAAAGGGCATGAAGGTAGAATCTAAGATTATGGTTGATGGCAAGGCAAAGAAGGTTATCACCACTATGCTCGGTGATGTTAAGCCCGGTCAGAGCACTACTATCTCTATCCCCGAGAGCAAGTACACCAAGAATGCTGCCAAGAAAGGTCAGCACGTTGTACTCAACGTAGTTGTTACCGATACAGAGGCTTCGCTCTCTACTCCTGCTGGTCATATTGTGGCTCACTATGGTGTAGACTTGGCAAATGGTACTTATCTCCCCATCCTCAAGAAGGGCGACAAGGTAGAGCATCCCAAGTTTGCTTATCAGAACCACCGTTGGATTGAAAACGACGGTTATCGTGATACCAATAGCGAGGACAAGGCTGATTGCCAGATTTCTTACGAATATTTGGCTGATGGCAACGTAGACATGATAGTAAAGGTTACTCCAAAGCACCATAGCTTGCGCCGTGTGGGTGTAGCTGCCGAGTTGGATGCCAAGTATAGCAATGTCAACTACTATGGTTATGGTCCTTACGAGAACTATCCCGACCGTATGGCTGGTGTGCTCGTGGGCAACTATGATGCCAAGGTGGTTACTTTCAACGAAGACGGTACCTTGCCACAGGGTAGTTTGATGGAGCCTTATATGAAGCCTCAGACCACTGGTGACCGCTTGGTATATAGCGTAACTCTTACCGACGACAAGGGTGAGGGTTGGCAGATTGAATGTCCCGAGGGAATCTACTTCAGTGCCAACCGTTATACCGATGAGGACTTCATGAACACCAAGCACACTTGGGAGTTGAAGGCACGTCCCTACATCTGGTTGCAGCTAGGCATGGACATCCGCGGTCTTGGCAATGCTTCTTGTGGCCCCGGCCCCATGCAGAAGTACTTGATTGACAGCAATCAGACCTACGAGTTCCGTGTTCGCATGAAGAAAATCTAGTAAACGATTTATCTAATCAAATAACAAAGCGCCAGTTTAGTGCAATGCTAAGCTGGCGCTTTATTGTACGCTCAGTTTTATACAGAGCCTCACAAAAGATTTTGCTTTCCAAGGCATATAATTCCTTATTTTGGTGAAAGCATTTTGACGATGTTTTGTCGGTTTTCCGATAATTACATAAAAAAAGTGGCAACAATCACTTCGTTGATGCGAGCAATTGTTGCCATTGATATTTTACAGAAAAGTGCCTCTAGTAGGGAGACTGTCCGTTTTGCTTTATTCCTCGGTAGTTTCCTCAGCCTTGGGCTCTTCGAAGTCGGTAACACCGTTTTCGATTAGGATGTTGTACCACTGAACTAACTTCTTCATGTCGCTGGGATATACGTGGTCGCGGTCATAGTTGGGCAGAGCCTTGGCCATGAAATCTGCCAACTCTTCGTTGCTAGCCTTGCGATAGTTGATGGTTGTGGGTTTGCCACCCTCCATATCATAGATGTTTTTCAAAACCTGACGCAAGGGAACTTCTTCCTCGTCGGTGTACATAGCGATGTCGGCCAAAGATATAATCTTGTCGGCGCCGAATGCAGGCATACGCTTCTTTTGTGCGTCCAAAGTCTCAATGATGAGGCTACGATTACCGCGATTGATGAGGCGGTAAAGACCGGGTTTGCCAGAGATGGCGAGAATTGTTTCGAGCATTTTTTTAATGTATTTTGTTATATTATTCTATTGTTATAATCTCTCTCTTTGTGTATGTGCTATACGTTGTTGATAATGATGTCTGGGGTGGGGTAGTCTTGTTGTTGTGCTATACGTCGGAGTATTTGCTCTTTTGTAGCCCCATCACGCTTGATGGCTCGTTCTATGCGTAGCTCTATGGGAGCATCTACTCTTATTACCTTGTCCACTATTTGGTCTATGCCACTTTCTTTGAGTATAGCTGTTTCGATGGCCACAATCTGGGAGTTTTGACTTTCTGCCCATTGTAGGAAGTCTTGTTTGACGATGGGATGAATCAGTGCATTGATTCTAGCCGCATTTTCTGCATTGGCAAAGAGGTAGGATGCTAGCAAGGCTTTGTTTAGTTTGCCTTGATGGTCATATACCCCGGCTCCCACAATTTCTATCAATCCTTGGCGAATAATGGGCGATTCCTCGTTCAGGCGCTTAGCATTGGCATCGGAGTCATATACGGGAATGCCTAGTAGTTCGGTCATTTGCTGGGCAATGTAACTCTTGCCACTACCTATGCCCCCTGTGATAGCAATCTTTATCATATATAGCGGGCTATTATTTATTTTTAGTAGTGCTTGAGGGATTAGCCTTGTCAGAAGACTCCGGAGTACTGGCTGCGTATTCCAATAGGTATTCCACCTCTTGGGGATAGAGTCTGACGTTGGTTACTCCTAGAGGAATGGATTTGAGTTTTAAGCGTAGCTTTTGGCTAGGGTTGTTGATGAGGTCTTCGTAGGTAGTAGCCAGGACAAAGTTTTCAGGCACAACGTTTTTGGAGTTGGCAGAGCCAACGATGTATTTGACTGTAACTTGTGCGGGGAATGTCTTGAGCGAGTATCCTGCAGGGAAGTTAAGTCCTACAACTGGCACCTGTATGGTCTTCTCCGTGAGGTAATCTACGTGGGCCGTGACTTGCACCTCCTCAGGTTCGAACTTGATTGTGGAAATCTGGGGGAAGGTGGCAATGAACGAACTCGTACGGTCTAAATTGTTGATTTCTTGTCTCTCGGTATAGGCATACTGCATGGTGTCCAGCATAGAGGCAGGTGCGTATACAGTAACACTATCGGTGGAGAAAGTAAGGTCTTGAAGATAATTCTGCGTACGTGTGGTCACCTTGCCCACAAACTTAACTGGCAAGCGCTTGGACACACCTCTATTGTAGTATACCTCGATGTTGCTTGGGTTCAGTCGTAAGATTTGTGTAGAGGAAAGCAACTGTTGCTGCACTGCTCTTTGTATATCTGCGATGGGTATGGTGACTTTGCCCGTAGGGAAACCATTGTCGTATTGCGAGAAGTCGAGCTCTATTGGAGTTTCGGTGTCATTGTTGCGCATGAAGTTGAATAGGTTGGTACCCCTGTCTTGTACGGTAGCCTCAACTTCGCTTTGTAGTGCAGAGGTAAATATCATACCCTTGGGTACATTGACCAATTCAATGGGGAATGTAATTTCTGCCTCAAAGCTATCGTCCAACTTTTGCAAGAGCCAAAATCCGAAGCTCACGGCCAGGAAGAAGGCAAAAACAAGCATATCCCCGCCCTTTTCACGGAGCAGGGATGACAGACTTATGGTAGCCTTTCTTTTACTTGCTTTGATCTTGTTGCGCAGTTGCATAGACACTATTGCGGTCCACACGGATGGTTACGCCCTTGTCAATTTCAAGAACAAGGATGTTGTTTAGCTCGTCGATAGATCGCACCTCGGCATGTATACCACCAGCGGTTACTACCTTTGTGCCAACGGTGATAGAGTTGCGGAAATTCTGTATCTCCTGCTGTCTCTTTTTGTTGGGACGAATCATAAAGAACCACATGATGAGGCCTAGTGCCACCCACATGACTATTACCATTGGGTCAAAGCCCGTAGCTGCAATTGTTTGAATCATTTTGTTTTCTTGTTATATTGGTTTATGTGTAAAATCTTTTAGGTACGAGCATGTTTAATTGCTCTTTGTCAACTTGTGTTCAGCAATGAGTTTCTTGCTGATGTTGTCTAGCGTGGCATTGATGTATCGTCCGCTATTGGGAGTGCTGTAACTCTTGGCTATCTCGATATACTCGTTGATAGAAACTGACAGAGGGATGGTGGGGAAGGAAGTAATCTCGGCCAATGCCACCTGCATAATCACGCGGTCCATTACGGGTACGCGCTCAACGTCCCAGTTGCGAGTACTCTCGGCAATGAGGCTGCGATAGTACTCTGCACCCATTACGCTTTGGCGTACAAGTTTGCGAGCAAATTCCAGTTCTTCCTCGTTGCGGAACTCTGGCAATAGAGGGTGCTCGTCGGTACTGTCTTCCTTGAAGCGATTGATGGTCTTAAGCACGAAGGTATCTATGATGAAACGGTCATCGTTCCAGTAAAGATTGAAATCCTCCAGCATAGAGTCGATGCTATCATTATCGATGATGATGTGACGGTATACCTTGCGCCAAAATTCGCGGTCCTCCTCATAGGTGCTTACGTTGGTATCCATGTATTCGCGATAAAGGTCGCTATCCATCACCTTGTTATATATTGAGCGTACAAACTCTTCCTCGTTTGACCAATCGATACGCTGGTTCTGACGATTTTCCTGCAACTGGCGGTTTCCCTCCAATTGTAGCATGAAGCGATTGTCAATAAGTTTTCTGCTGGGTTCAGGCAATCCCAAACGCTTTGAGCGATTGAGCTGAGCTTCGTACGAACGCAAAGCCAGACGCGAAATCTCTACCATCAAGGTCAGCATAGTATTGTACAAATCGTATGCTGTGCCTAAACTGCGCAACAAATTGTTTTCTACTAGTTCGGGGCGGCATACCTCTTTGAACTCACCCTTGCCTGCTGCTTGAGAGTCGGAAAAAACTCGACCCTCGTTGAGGCAATAAGAATATATGACCTGTACGGTCTTGATTCGGATTAGTTTACGATTGATCATAAGAACGATTTATAAAGCGCACAAAGGTACTTATTTTTAATGATGTAGCACTATTTTTAGAGCAAAAACACTAAAAAATATGCTGTTTTGTATAAAAAGCATGAAGAAAGCAGGTGATTTTCCATCAAAAAAGTGTACCTTTGCACCCGCTTATAAAAGCCCGTGTGATGGCGAATTGAGCACAATAACTTAATTTAGAGTAACACAATTAAAACAAACAAACAAGAATGAAAAGTATTGACGTTAAGGGCACAGCCCGCACCGCTACTGGCAAGAAGGCCACTCGTGAAACCCGCAAGAGCGGTATGATTCCTTGCAACCTTTACGGTGAAAAGCGTGGTGAGAATGGTTTGCCCGTAGCTCTTGGTTTTGCTGTAGCTGCTTCTGAGGTTCGTAACTTGGTTTACTCTCCCGACATCTATAGCGTAAACTTGACTATCGATGGTCAGGAGTACAAGGCTATCATGAAGGAGTTGCAGTTCCACCCCGTTACTGACCAGTTGCTTCACATCGATTTCTATGAGATCACTGAGGAGAAGCCCATCGTAATGGAAGTACCCATCAAGTTGAATGGTTTGGCAGAGGGTGTTAAGGCCGGTGGTAAGTTGGCTGCTAGCGTACGTAACTTGAAGGTTCGTGCTCCTTATGCTCAGATTCCTGAGAAGTTGAATATCGACGTAACTCACTTGGGTCTTGGTAAGACTATCAAGGTTGCTGAGTTGAGCTTCGAGGGTCTTGAAATCGTTACTAGCCCCAGCGTAGTTGTATGTCAGGTTAAGATGACACGTAGCGCAATGAGCGCGATGGCTGCTGCTGCAGGTAAGGGTAAGAAGTAATTGATACACAAGTCATGCATTAACAAAAGTACGGGTGACGGCCATGCCGCTACCCGTATTTTTTGACTATGAATATCCTAAAGAAAATACTACAAGTTTTTGCTCCGTCGCCATCTGCCGAGGAGCTCCCCCACAATATTACAGACAACTCTATGAAATATCTGATAGTTGGCTTAGGCAACATAGGTAATGAATACGATGGTACTCGCCACAATATTGGTTTTCGTGTAGTGGATGCCCTTGCCGAGGCTCAAGGAGCTTCGTTTCAGGACAAACGCTATGGCTTTATTTGCAAGACTAGGGTAAAGAATGCCGAACTTCTGCTCCTTAAGCCCAGTACATACATGAACCTTTCTGGCAATGCTGTTCGCTATTGGATGCAACAGGAGAAGATTCCTTTGGAGAATGTTCTTATCATCGTAGACGACCTATCTCTCCCCGTGGGTGCTATTCGTATGAAGCAGAATGGTTCTGCTGCTGGGCATAATGGTCTCAAGCACATAGCGCAGATGTTGGGTACAGAGGGGTACAATAGATTAAAGTTTGGCATAGGCAATGATTTCCCTCGCGGCGGTCAAGTGGACTTTGTGCTAGGTAAGTTCTCGGCAGAGGATAATAAGGTAATAAACGAAAAAATACCTGTGGCATGCGATGCATTAAAGGCTTTTGCCTTGAGTGGCATGCAATTTGCTATGTGTCATTACAACAATAAATGAAAAACGAAGCAAGAATAGATAAATGGCTTTGGGCGGCTAGAATATTTAAGACACGTACCATAGCTGCTGCTGCCTGTAAGAAGGGTCAGGTGAGCATGAAGGGAGCGCAATTGAAACCAGCTCGCACTATCCGCGTAGGTGATGTGATTGACGTGCGCAAACCTCCCGTGACATATAGTTTCAAGGTGTTGCAAACCATTGAAAAGCGTGTGGGTGCTAAGCTTCTGCCCGAAATATTTGAAAATGTAACCTCGCCCGAACAGTTTGAATTGCTTGAAATGGCAAAGATATCAGGCTTTATCGGTCGTGCTAAAGGAACAGGCCGTCCCACCAAGAAAGACCGCCGTAGTTTGGATACTTTCACTCAGGATGTACCAGAGTTTTTTGGTGATTTTGACTTTGATTTCGACGATGAGGATATCGACGATGATAACGAACTAGACGAAGAAGAAGCAGATGAATAATAAAAATGTCTAATGGTGATTTAAAGGAACGTAATGAAATGTGTGAAAAAGGTTATTTGCTTTGTCGGATATGTCATATTTGTTAGCCAAAACGGCATATCTACTAAGTGCAAGTGATAATCTTTTATTATGGTTGTGAAAAAATTACTACCTTTGCATCAGTTTTCATTAGGTTAGACATTATGGTTTAAATCTCGAGTAGAGCCAGCCGTGAGGTTAGCTCTACTTTCTTTTTGTTTTATGCCAATTTCCAACCATCCAGCGAGGTTCCACGAAGGAAATCGAGTGCATTCATACGCTTCTTGCCAGCCAGTTGTAATTCATGAATACATAGGATGCCATCAGGCATAGATACGGCCAACGCAGGTTTGCCATCTATCGAGGTAATCAGCATGGGAGCATCGCTTCCCTGTTGGGCAAGTTTTTGTGTGCGGAATATCTTCATCACGCACTCTTTGCCATCGGGTGAGATAAGGTTTGTCCAAGCACCGGGGTAGGGGCTAAGACCACGAACAAAGTTGTGAGCACTTTCCATGGTGTGCTTTTCCCAGATGATTTGACAAGTCTCGCGGAAGATTTTGGGTGCTGGACGTAGAGGTTCGTCTGTGTGCATCTTCTCTTGAGGGATGGGAACAACCTTGTTGTCAATGATATTCTGTACTGTCTGCGCCACTAGTTCTGCACCGAGAGTCATCAATTTGTCGTGCACGTCTTCCACATTGTCGTCATCACCGATGGCAACTTTCTCTTGCTGAATCACTTCGCCGGTATCTATCTCATGGTCAAGGAAGAAGGTGGTGATGCCAGTTTCTTTATCTCCATTGATGATGGCCCAATTGATGGGTGCCGCACCACGATACTGAGGTAGGAGGGCAGCATGCAGATTGAATGTACCTAGTCGAGGCATATTCCATACCACTTCGGGTAACATGCGGAAGGCTACCACAATCTGAAGGTCGGCTTTTAGACTTCTCAATTCCTCCAGAAAGTTCTCGTCCTTTAGCTTTTCGGGTTGTAGTACAGGAATGCCGTGCTTGAGGGCACATTCCTTAACCGGTGAAGCCTGCAATTGACTCTGATGTCTGCCTACGGGCTTGTCGGGCATGGTTATTACGCCCACAACATTATATCCTTCGCTGATGATGCGTTCTAGCGTGGGTACAGCAAAATCAGGCGTACCCATATATACGATTCTTAGGTCCTTCTTCTCCATATTAAATAGGTGAATTATTTCTTTCAATGTGCAAAGTTACAAATTAGCTCTCGGAAATCAAAGCATTCATAATGTATATGTCGTTAAAAAATCGTAATTTTGTGGCTGATATGGATAAGATTTTGAATGAGCAGCAATTGCTCCTGTTAAAAGATAAAATAGCTCAAGCCCAAAGGGTGACTTGTGTTTGTCATGTAAGTCCAGATGGAGATGCTTTGGGAAGTACCCTTGGTATAGCAGCATGGATGAAGCGTTTGGGTAAGGAATGCAGAGTGGTGGTGCCAAACAGATACCCTGATTTCTTGCTCAGTTTGCCAAACGTTCAAGAGATAGTAAGATATGACAACCATACAGCGGAGGCAGAGCAGTTGCTCATGCATTCCGACTTGATATGGGTGTGTGATATGAATGCACCTTCTCGAGCCTTGGGTATGGAACAGATATTGTCAACTTGCAATGAATTGGCTACTTCCGAAGGAGCTCCGTTTATGGTGATGGTAGACCATCATCTCGAGCCAGATGCTAACTTTTGCAATATACGCATCTCCCGCCCTGAGATGTGCGCCACCTGCGAGGTGTTGTGCCATCTTTTATGGCAATTGGGCGAGATAGGTCAGCTTTCCAAGCATGAAGCAACATGTCTCTATGTGGGTATGATGACAGACACTGGCGCGTTTACCTATGACTCCAATCGTGCTGTGATTTATGAATGTATCAGTCATCTTTTGGCCACGGGTATTGATAAGGACAAGATTTATAGAAAAATCTTTTGGACATATACTCCCAATAGGATGCGGCTGATTGGGTATATGCTCTATGTCAAGATGCAAAACCTAACGGAGTACAATACTACATTCATGACACTCACCAACGAAGAGCGTGCTCATCTGGGTATCAAGAATGGTGATACTGAAGGTATCGTGAATATGCCCTTGCAGATACAGGACATGCGTCTCTCTGCATTTATTAGCGAAGACACTGAGCATCCCGAATTTGTCAAGTTCTCACTCCGTAGTGTGGGAGATTTTCCATGCAATGAGATGTCGGCACGTTTCTTTAACGGTGGAGGACATAAGAACGCTTCCGGTGGTCGTCTGCAATGCACTATGGATGAGGCTGTGGAACTTTTCAAAAAGGCCGTACGCGAATACTCTCATCTGCTAAAGGGCTAAACCTGACTTTTTTGTGCAAAATTCCACTTTAAAACAGTTGCGCAAGGAATTTAAGGGTCGGAATCGGACTCCCAAGACTTGGAAAACTCTTTCCCAGCTCAGGATTGCTATGTCGAAGTGTGGGAAATCCCTTTCCAACCCCTAAATTGCAGGACGAAAGCTTGGATGTTCATTTTCTGACCATAAGTTTTGTTAAGAATCATTACTTTGCTTGTGCTGGTATTTTAACATTTAAATGCCTTGGTGTGCGTATTTAGTTGTTAAATTATCAACTATCTTTTGTCAAAACCTTAAATTTGTTTAAAAAGAGCATATTGATGATGCATAATAGGTGCATTGTGTTGATGTAAAATATATCTTTGCGATATGAAACGATGGATATTATGGACAATATGCCTCTCAGTGGGTGTTTGCTTCGTGATTTTGCTATACTTGCAAGCAAGGTATGCATGGTCAATGATGAGCATCAGACGTGAACAGTTTAATGAAAATGTGTTCCGTAGTCTTGATGCAGCATCCAGGGATTTGGAGCGTAGTGAAACTATGGCATACCTGCGCGATGTGGTGAGTATATATGCCGATACGCTAGATACCTATTCCTCTTCTTACTCGATGGATATTACCATGACGGGAATGAAGAGCTTTCAGCGAAGAATACGCAATGCTTATATCTACGAGCGAGAGGTATTGGATGAGGTAATATTGAGAGTAATGTATGCCTCCAGTAATCAATTGTTTGAAGATAGAATCAATAAGGATTTCCTCAGACAGAGTATTCACAGAGCTCTGCGTGATAATGGTATCACTCTCCCTTTCCATTATAGGATATACGACACGAATGGTGTGGAAGTATTTCGTTGTCCCGACTATGAAACAGAGGGTGAGGAGTATAGCTATAGCCAAACGCTTTTCCGAAGCGACCCAACTACTGGCATGGGTGTGGTATGTGTGCATTTCCCGAGTTTGAACAGATATGTGCTAGAGGTGGCCAATATGATATACCTTGCTCTGCTCTTTACCGTGATACTCTTTGTCACCTTTATGATAACTGTTTATCTAGTAGCAAGGCAGAAGAAATTGTCGGAGCTCAAGAAAGATTTTATCAGCAATATGACACACGAGTTCAAGACTCCGATTTCTACCATCAGTATAGCGGCACAAATGATGTCTGATACCAATCTGCCAAAGTCGCCTGAAACCTATGAACGTCTGGGTGGTGTGATATCCAGCGAGACAAAGAGATTACGCTATCAGGTGGAAAAAGTATTGCAGATGTCACTTTATGAGGATGGTAATATGGCCTTGAAGAAACAGGTCTTGAATGCCAATGAATTGATAGAAGGCGTGGTGGAGACTTTTAGTCTTAAGGTGGTACAGAACGGAGGCGAGGTAAATACCAGATTGGATGCCTTGAATCCTAATGTTGAAGTAGATGAGATGCATTTCACTAATATCATCTTTAATCTAATGGACAATGCCGTCAAGTATAAGAAAGAAGATGTGCCTCTGACCTTAGAGATAGCCACTTGGAACAAAGGCGATGACTTCTGCATTCAAATCACCGACAATGGTTTGGGTATTCGTAAGGACGACCTCAAGCGAGTCTTTGATAAATTCTATCGAGTGCACACCGGTAATACCCACAACGTGAAGGGTTTTGGCTTAGGTTTGGCTTATGTGAAAAAGATGGTGCAATTGCATAGTGGTACGATAAAGGCTAGTAGCGAATTTGGCAAGGGAACAAAATTTTTGATTGTCCTGCCAATAGCAAAGAGTTAAAAAAAAGTCTACATAGTTACATATTATATATATATAGGAACGTAGAGCGCAACTTTCGAGTACAGGAGTTAGACAAAGAAATAAACTGCAAATTAAAAAGGAATTATAGATATGGAAGCAAAGAAACGAATTTTATTATGTGAAGACGAAGAGAGTTTGGGTATGCTCCTAAGAGAATATCTTCAGGCAAAGGATTATGACGCCGTACTATGCCCTGATGGTGAACGTGGATACTCAGCTTTTATCAAGGAACACTTCGACCTCTGTTTGCTTGACGTGATGATGCCAAAGATGGATGGCTTTACCCTGGCTAAGGAAATTCGAAAGGTAAATCAATACGTGCCCATTATCTTTCTTACCGCCAAAAATATGAAGAGCGATATTGTGGAAGGTTTCAAGATAGGAGCTGATGATTACTTGACCAAACCCTTCAGTATGGATGAACTGGTATATCGCATAGAGGCTATCATGCGACGCACCAACAATTATGTTGCAAGACCTAAATCAGTTTATTACCTCGGTGATTATGTATTTGACACAGCACGTCAATCTCTAACCTGTGGCGAAGAGGTGTTCAAGCTAACTACCAAAGAGAGCGAGTTGTTGGTTCTTCTTTGTCGTCATCGCAATCAGGTGTTAGGTCGTGATTTTGCACTAAAAACGATATGGGCAGACGACAATTATTTCAATGCACGTTCCATGGATGTATATATCTCTAAGCTTCGCAAATTCTTCAAGCTAGACCCTCGTGTCGAAATCAACAATGTGCATGGGCGCGGCTATAGATTGGTGGCACCAGGCGAATGATTTAAAGACGGAATACAGTATAAAAAAATAAAGGGGCAGATATAATCTACCCCTTATTTCTTTTGTAATTGACTAAATTATGCCTTAGATGATTTGCCAGTCACACGAATGTGAGTAATCAAACCTGCAATAATCAGCAACAGAGCCAAACCCTGAACCCAATTTTGATCAACTGCACCAGAATTCATAAATCTGTCTGTTACATAACTGAGCACCTCTACAAGGGCTCCAATTACAATCATGATTATGCCAATGTACTTCATTGTTTGTATTTTATTATGTTTTTTTGTTTCAAAATATAGGATAAAGGACATTTGAAGTCCCCGTTTTTCTTAAAAACGTTATGCAAATTAAGAGAAATTATCTGATATGACCTAATTTATAGGAGAAAAAAAGAGCTATCTTTGCAAAAAATACTACAAATAGTTGTGTACCTGCCGAAAATGTACTACCTTTGCACCGCATTTTTGCAAAAGTATTATACAATTAATCAATTTTTAACGTATTATGAACCAGTACGAAACCGTTTTCATTTTGACTCCCGTTTTGTCTGATGAACAGATGAAGGAAGCGGTAGAGAAGTTCAAGGGCGTTCTCGCTAAGTGTGGTGCTGAGATTATCGGCGAAGAGAACTGGGGCCTGAAGAAACTTGCTTACCCAATTGAGAAGAAGAGCACAGGTTTTTATGAACTAATCGAGTTCAAGGCAGCTCCTGAGACAATCAAGACTCTTGAGATTGCTTACCGTCGTGACGAGAGAGTTTTGCGTTACCTAACCGTTAAGATGGAGAAGTACGCAGCTGAGTATGCTGAAAAGCGTCGTAACAATAAAAAGGAGGCATAAACATGGCACAGTCAGAAATTCGTTATTTGAACGCTCCTGCAATTGATATCAAGAAGAAGAAATACTGCCGTTTCAAGAAGAGTGGTATTAAGTACATCGATTACAAGGATCCCGAGTTCTTGAAGAAGTTCTTGAACGAGCAGGGTAAGATTCTTCCCCGTCGTATCACCGGTACATCTTTGAAGTATCAGCGTCGTGTGGCTCAGGCTGTTAAGCGTGCTCGTCACTTGGCTTTGTTGCCCTTCGTAACTGACATGATGAAGTAATAATAAGGAGAAAGTAGATATGGAAATTATTCTTAAAGAAGACATCATTGGCTTGGGTTTCAAGAATGAAATCGTTAATGTAAAGCCTGGTTATGGCCGTAACTACCTTATTCCTTATGGTAAGGCTGTAATCGCTAGCGAGAGCGCTAAGAAGCAGTTGGCTGAGGACCTTAAGCAGAAGGCTGTTAAGTTGGCTAAGATTAAGGCAGATGCTGAGGCTTTGGCAGAGAAGTTGAACGCAGTACAGTTGACAATTCCTGCAAAGGTAAGTGCAACTGGTCAGATTTATGGTAGCGTAAACAATCTACACGTTGCTGACGAGCTTGCAAAGCTTGGTTTGGAAGTTAATCGCAAGATTATCGTTCTAAAGGACGTTAAGGAGGTTGGTTCTTATGTAGCTTTGGTTAAGTTGCACAAGGATGTTACTGCTAACGTAGCTGTTGAGGTTGTAGCTGAGGCTGCTGAATAATCAGAATCAAACATACAATCAATATATGAATCCCTGGAGAGTAATCTCTGGGGATTTATTTTTCGCATTTACTCTTACACATTTGCAATGCGCCTTTGTAGTTCTACAAGCGTATGGCTCATTAATATAAATGTGCATTTGTAGTTCTACAAAGGTTGCTCACCTAACGTGGATGTGCATTTGTAGTTCTACAAACGTTGCTCACCTAAGATGAATGTGCTTTTATAGTTCTACAAATGGAACTCACCTAGCGTGATGGTGTTTTTGTAGTTCTGCAAGCGATGTTTTATATAAAATGGTGCCCTTCTCGATATTGTTAAAGGTGCTGTTACAGTATGATTCTTTTGTAATTCTTGTTTCTTTCGGTTACAACAAACAGAGCAATTTATTCAATCCAATAAATAGTTGGTTTGATTGCAGGTATATATACAAAAAAAGACCAGTCCTGAGGACTAGTCTCTAAATGATATCGTCTGTGACTGATATTATTCAGCTACCTTTACGCTATCGCCAGTGTTCTCACCGCAGCAAGCAGTAGTATCACCGCAACAAGCAGTAGTGTCACCGCAGCATGCAGTAGTGTCATTGCAGATGCTGTCATTGCACTCAGAACCAGTTGTCTGGTTGCCACAAGAAGCGAAAGATACAGCTACGATAGCTGCGAAAACGAATGCTAACTTCTTCATTTTTCTTAACGTTTAATACTGTAAAACAATCAATTTTTCCTTTTTTGCGGTGCAAAGGTATGACTTTTTTCTGTTATAGCATAAAAAATATAATAAAAAATACGCAATTTGCGTTTATATTGTTCAAAAATGGTAAAACCTGGTGTTCTAGAGGCGCAATATTGTTTCCTTAAACATATTTTTATAATCTAACTGAAGGTGTAAAAAGTACAAGAAAACGTTATTTTAGTCTTTGAAAAATAGTATGTTGTTTGTGTGGCGAATATATAGGCGTCTAAAGTTTAAGAAGTTCCCAAAGAAGCGATAGGATTTTTTCTTTCTGTTTTGTGATTTCATGTGAAGAAATTATAGTTGGAAATTCCGATTTCTTCAGCTTTTATTAATCAGATTCTGGTGAAATCCCCAAGACTATATGAAGTATAATGAAAATATTCTTGCCTGCTAGTGTGATTGCGTAAGAAAATTATTTGGTTTCAGTCCTCTTTTTTTATATCTTTGCATCATGATTAATTTGAAAGAAAAGACAGCGATATATTACACCTTGGGATGCAAATTGAATTTTGCAGAAACCAGCACCATAGGGGAGGAACTCAAAGCTCATGGCGTGAAGACAGTACGCAAAGGCGAGATAGCAGATATTTGTGTGATAAATACTTGTAGTGTGACGGAGGTTGCTGATAGCAAATGTCGTCAAGCTATTAATCGTCTTGTGCGCAATCATCCAGGAGCAATAGTGGTGGTAACTGGTTGTTATGCCCAGTTGAAACCAGAACAAGTCTCTGCAATGGAAGGAGTGGATTTGGTTTTGGGGAGTAATGAGAAGGGACAGATAGTAGATGCTATCATAGAACGTATGCAGATGATGCCTGAGGAGCGCCTATTGGCTGCTCACGAGCATAGAACGGTGCGCACGGCAGATATTCTTAACTTTATGCCTTCTTGTTCATGTGGAGACAGAACCAGATATTTCCTGAAGGTGCAGGATGGATGTGATTATTATTGCACCTATTGCACTATTCCCTTTGCAAGAGGTCGTTCGCGCAATGGTAGCATTTCCCTTCTTGTGTCGCAAGCAAATGAAGCCGCCAAAGCTGGTGCCAAGGAGATAGTCATTACAGGCGTAAACATTGGAGATTTTGGCAAAACCACCGGCGAGAGTTTTCTTGATTTACTCAAGGAATTGGACAAGGTAGAAGGAATCGAACGCTACAGAATTTCTAGCATAGAGCCCAATTTGCTTACGGAGGAAGTATTGCAATTCTGTGCTCAAAGTCGTGCCTTTATGCCCCATTTCCATATTCCTTTGCAAAGTGGAAGCGACGAAGTGCTACGTTTGATGCGCAGAAAGTACGATACCGCATTTTTCAGACAGAAGATAGAGCGAGTATTGCAATTGATGCCAGATGCCTTTATCGGAGTGGATACAATCGTTGGTACTCGAGGAGAAACAGAAGAATTGTTTGCCGACGCTTACAATTTCATGGCATCATTGCCCGTAGCACAATACCATGTCTTCCCATATAGCGAGCGTCCGGGCACAAAGGCATTGCAAATACCGCACTCAGTTCGCCCCCAGGATAAGAAAGACCGATGCCAGAAGATTTTAGATTTGAGCGAGGATATTACTCATCGTTTTTACGAGAGATATATGGGCGCCACTCGCAAGGTATTGCTCGAACATAGCAAGAACAAGTTTGTCATGCATGGCTTTACCGACAATTATATCCGTGTAGAGATAAACCTACCTAGGGACAATGAATCGCTAAGCCAAATCAAGGACAATACCATTGTGGATGTATGTCTTGGCGATTGGAATGCCGACAAGACAGCCTTGATGGGAGAAATAGTGCAATAATCAATTACAAGGCATAGCAACATCAACAAAGATAAAAAGATGACCAAACTCTCTATCGTTATACTCAATTGGAATGGTGCAGAGATGATGCGCAGGTTCTTGCCCTCGGTGCTGCAACATAGTACTGAGGCAGAAATCGTTGTTGTAGACAATGGTAGTACCGATGATTCTTTGCAAATGCTATCTCAAAATTTCCCATCCGTAAGACAAGTCGTACTAGACAAGAATTATGGTTTTGCGGACGGTTACAATAAGGGCTTGAAAGAAATCGAAGCCGAATATTACTTGCTTCTGAATAGTGATGTGGAGGTGCGCAAGGGATGGCTGAAGCCCATGCTCGCCTATATGGATTCGCACCCCGACGTGGCGGCATGCCAACCCAAACTTTTGTGCCAATGGTCGCCCTCTGATTTCGAGTACGCAGGTGCTTGCGGTGGATACATCGATGCATTGGGATATCCCTATTGCAGGGGAAGAGTGATGGGTACGATAGAGTCAGACAAAGGTCAGTACGACAATATCGCACCCATCCTATGGGCAACGGGTGCTTGCCTCCTGGTGAGAGCTAATGACTATTGGCAGGCAGGAGGTTTGGACGGCAGATTTTTTGCACATCAGGAAGAGATTGACCTCTGTTGGCGCCTACGAAGCCGAGGCCGAGGTATAGTATGTGTGCCACAAAGCGTGGCATATCATTTGGGAGGAGGAACATTGCCACAAGGCAATCCTAGAAAGACTTTCCTCAACTTCAGAAACAATCTTCTTCTCCTCTACAAGAACCTGCCACAAGAGCGCCTAGTCAAGGTGATGAGGATACGCTTTTGGTTGGACGCCTTGGCCAGCATACAATTCTTGCTAACACTTCAGTGGGGCTCGTTCCTTGCCGTATGGAAGGCTCGCAAGGCATTCAGACAGATGCGTTCCGACTTTAAGAAAGACAGAGAGGAGAATCTCCGTCAGGCAAGGTTATCTCCAGTACCCGAACAAAGCACCTTTTCGCTCTTATGGCAATACTACGTTAAAGGAAGAAAGACATACCACGATTTATGCGAAATGTAAGCACACATATCAAGGCGATACTCCTTCTAGGGCTACCCATCATCGTGGGTCAGTTGGGTATTGTGATTCAGGGCATGGCCGATACCATCATGGTTGGCCAGTACGGCACTGATGAATTGAGTGCATCATCGTTGGTAAACAACATTTACAATTTCGTAATATTCTTTCTTTTGGGCATTTCCTATGCCACAACACCCATTACGGGTAGTGCCTATGGTAAGGGCGACCAGGTGGAGGTGTCTCGCTCTTTCCGAGAGAGTTTGTTGGTCAATATTCTCTTTAGCCTTCTGGTCATGGTATTGCTCACGTTGCTATATTTTAATCTCGACCTCCTTGGCCAACCCGCACAGATTATGCCTCTAGTACGTCCTTACTTCCTTGTCTTGATGATATCCTTGCCCTTTGTGTCAGGTTTTAATGCACTCAAGCAATTTGCCGAGGCGGTAGGCTCTACAAAGTTGCCAATGCACATGATGGTGGCAAGCAATGTGCTCAATGTGGTGCTCAATGTCTTGCTCATCTATGGCATGTACGGATGTCCCGAGATGGGATTGATGGGAGCAGGTATAGCCACCTTCATAGCACGAGTGTTTCTCTTCATCTCGCTGCTCATAGCCATGTTTTATGGCAAGAGATTCAGGCGTTGGACAAGAGAGCAGAACGTATCTGCCACCATGAAGGGATGCAAGCACATGACCAAGGTTGGTTTTCCTATTTCCATTCAGTTGTGTCTCGAATCCGCCTCGTTCAACATAGCTGGCATCTTTATGGGATGGATAGGAACTATTGCCTTGGCGGCTCATCAGGTGATGTGTAGTATCTCCACCTTGGTATTCATGATACAATACGGCATAGGAGCGGCAGCAGCCATACGTATAAGCCATTTCCAGGGAAGAAGAGAGTGGGACAATGTAAAACGCACCGTCAGGATAGCATGGGCAATGGGTTTGTTTACGGCCCTGATAATAGTGGGCGGAATATATCTGTTCAGGTATCAGATAACAGGTATTTACACCGACGACCAGTATGTCCAGTCTCTGTGCTTTGCTCTGATACCCAGCTTTATCTTGTACCAATTGGGCGATTGTACACAGATAATCTTTGCCAATAGTTTGCGAGCCATCGAAGCCGTAAGTCGTATGGTATTGTATGCCTTTATCTCTTATGTGCTGGTGAGTATACCCATGAGTTTCCTTCTAGGCATAGTGCTCGGTTATGGAGCCCAAGGCATTTGGATGGGCATCCCCTTTGGCTTGAGTACGGCAGCATTGTTGTTTATTTACGAATTTAAAAGAAAAACCAGGAATTTATGTTGAGTATATGGATTGTTTTCCCCCTGGGCATTTTGTTGGGGGCAGCTATTGTGGGAGTGATGTATTTCAAACAGAAATCCGTTCACATGGCCGAATTGCATGCACAAATCACACGAGTACAAGTGCTGGAAGCCCAGTGCCAAACCGAGAGACAGAGGGCAGAGGAACTGGTCAGACAAGCCGAAGAGAATCATCGTCAGGCTCTTTTGGCTCAGGAAAATAGCTTTAGAGAATCACAGGCTTTAGCCGAAAAGAATCAACGTCAGACCTTCGAAGCCCAGGAAGCACGTTTCCAGGAGACGCTTCAGAAGGTGACTCTGGAACTCAAAACCACCACCGACGAGATGCTCAAGCAACGTCAGCAGGAGTTCTCCTCCACCAGTGCACAAAACATTGGACAGATAGTAAATCCCCTGAAGGAAAGCCTTGAAACTATGCGTCGCACTATGGACGATAGCAACTTGCGCCACACAGCACTTTCTTCAGCTATGAAACAGCAGATAGAGCAATTGATGAAGCAAAGCGAGGCGGCGCGTCTCAGTGCCGAGGAATTGGCGCGTGTCTTCAAGCATGGTAGCAAGATACAGGGTGATTGGGGAGAAACCGTCTTGTGCGAACTGCTCGATGCTCATGGCTTGGTCAATGGAGTACACTACGATACTCAGATTACCATGCGCGATGCCAAGGGCTCAGTGCTCAAGAACGAGCAGGGTAGTATGCTTCGCCCAGATGTAATCATGCATCTCGACCAAAAGAGGGAAATCATCATCGACTCCAAGGTATCGCTCACCGCTTTCATGGATTATGTCAATGCCGAGACCGAGGAAGAGCGTCAGCAATACTTGAAGGCTCACGTGGATAGCTTGCAAAAGCATGTGATGGAATTGTCCAAGAAGGATTATTCCTCATTTGTATGTTCGCCCAAGGTATGCATGGATTACGTCATCATGTTCGTGCCACATACCGGAGCTCTATGGACAGCTCTGAATGCCCAACCCAATATGTGGCGCAAGGCTATGGAGAAGAATGTCTTTATTGCCGACGAACAGACACTCTTTGCCGCTCTCCGTATTATCAGTTTGACGTGGACGCAGATAGCACAAGCCGAGAATCATGAGAAGGTATATGCCCTGGCCAATGAGATGCTCGACCGTGTGGGCCAATTCATGAGGCGTTATCAAGCCATAGGTAAGGCCTTGGATAATGCCCAGACGGCTTATGAAGATGCCGAAAAGAAGTTGCAACCCAATGGTCAAAGCATCTTGCAGACATGTGCCAAGCTGCAGAAACTGGGTGCCAAGCAAAGCAGCACCAACCCCCTTCCACAGATAGAGAATTTTCTTGAAGAACAATAGTTCATCTCCTTCAAACCAAGTATTGAAATAGAATCAGAAAAATATATTTCTATGTCACAAGCCGCATTATACCTCATACCCGTCACTTTGGGTGAAACTCCGCATGAGAATGTACTCCCTTCTTTCAATGCCCAGGTGGTCAGGGAGATTCGTTACTTTATCGTGGAGGAAATACGCACGGCGCGCCGTTTCCTTCGTCGTATGGACAGAGAGTTCCCCATAGACGATTGCACCTTCTTCGAGATGGGCAAGCATGCCGATAATTCACACTTTGCCGAATACCTGGCTCCCTTGGCCAAGGGTAATTCCGTGGGAGTCATCAGCGAGGCAGGATGCCCAGCCGTGGCCGACCCCGGTGCCGATATCGTTTCCATTGCCCAAAGGCGAGGCATCAAGGTAGTACCCCTCGTGGGTCCTTGTAGTATGATAATGGCCGTGATGGCATCGGGCCTTGGGGGCCAGAGTTTCGCCTTCAATGGTTATCTGCCTGTGCAGGATGCTGACCGTGCCAAGCGCATCAAACAATTGGAATCCAGAGCATGGTCAGAGGGTCAGACACAACTCTTCATAGAGACTCCCTATCGCAATCGCAAGATGTTCGACACTCTCTGTGCCAATCTTCGTCCTGATACTCGTATGTGCATAGCAGCAGGTATCACCACCCCCGATGAATGGATACACACCAAGACCATTCGCGAGTGGAAGCAAACCTCGTTGCCCGACTTGGGCAAGATTCCTGCTATATTCCTAATAGGTAAGTAGGAGATGCTTTTCCATCGTTCGGAAATGCGTTTTTGACCTCGGAATTGTATTTTCCATCGTTCGGAAATGTGTTTTTGACCTCGGAATTGTATTTCCAACCGTTCGGAAATTACTTTTGGTCAAAGGAAAATCATTTTCCAGGCTTCGGAACTCCGTTTTTTTGAAACAAATTATTCACGCATAAAACTAATACCGATGAAAAGAATTTATTCCCTCCTTGCCCTCATGGCCGTAGCGCTATGCGTGGCTGCTCAAAGCATTTCCGTGGGTGGATACAATATACGCTATGCCAATTCGGGTGATGCCAGGATGGGCAATGCATGGTCCGAGAGAGTGCCCCGTATCACATCCTTGGCCAACTATGAATCGTGGGACGTTCTGGCCATGCAAGAAGTCTTGCACGCTCAATTGCAGGATTTGCGCCAAGGACTGAAGGATTATGACTACGTTGGTGTTGGTCGTGACGATGGTGCTACCAAGGGCGAGTATGCCCCCATTTTCTACAAGAAGAGCCGTGTAAGGTGTATCAATCATGGCACATTCTGGCTCTCCGAAACTCCCGATATGGTTGGTTCTAAGGGATGGGACGCAGCCTTGCCACGCATCTGTACATGGGCATATCTGGAGGACAAAACCACCAAGTGGAAATTCTACATCTTCAATCTTCATCTCGACCACAAGGGCGTGGAGGCACAAGTGCAGAGCGCACGCCTTCTGTTGAAAAAGATAGAGGAGATGTGTGGCGATACTCCATTTGTGGTCACAGGTGATTTCAATGTCAATCAGCACATCGATGTGTATGCCGAGTTGACACAATCTGCCAAGCTCTTTGATACCTTCCACAAGGCTCGCCATCGCATGGCCGAGAATGGTAGTTATAATGGTTTCGATGTTCAGAACTGGACCGACAATCGTATCGACCATATCTTCGTTTCCAAGCAATTCTCCGTACACCGCTATGGTATCCTCACTCCTTTCTATTGGTCCAAGGATGACAAGGAGAATAAGTACATCGTGCGCCATGTTTCCGATCATTTCCCCATCTCAGCCACATTGGAATTGCCTCGCCTTCGTGCTCCCCAGGATTGGGCACAATATGGCAATTACGAGAAGAAGAATCAGGAGCAGAAGAAGGCCAAGGTGGTCTTTATGGGCAACTCTATCACATACAATTGGTATCGTTTTCACAAGGAATTCTTCGAACAGAACGAGGGATACGTCTGTCGTGGTATCAGCGGACAGGTTACTGCCCAGATGCTGGCACGTTTCCGTTCAGACGTTATCAATCTTCGTCCTGATACCGTGGTTATCCTTGCCGGCACCAATGATATTGCCATGAATCAGGGATATGTCAGCATAGAGCATATCTTTGAGAACATAGTATCAATGACAGAATTGGCTCTTTACAACGATATCGATGTAGTGCTCTGCTCTGTATTGCCTGCAGACCGCTATTCATGGTCGTGGGAGATAGATAGAGAGCGAGCGATCAAGTCTATCAGCGAACTTAATGCCAAAATCAAAGCCTATGCCAAGAAGAAGGGCATCCGATATGCCGACTATTTCTCCGAGATGGTAGACGAAAATCAGGCTCTCAAGAAGGAATACCAGCAAGACGCCGTTCACCCCAACCTCGAGGGCTATTACATCATGGAAAAGGTAATCCGTCAGGTACTTAAATCTAAGAAATAAACATTAAGTCCTCAAATATCATAAACGATTATGAAAAAGTCAATCCGTAGAATGGCCATAGTAGCCATGGCATGTGTTGCTTTGCCTTCCGAGGCACAAAAGTTCAACACCTACACCGAGGCCAAAGACCCCGTGCCCGTTTCCAGACGAAGCCAGGAGGCATGGCAGACGATAGGCCGGTTGCAGGCTCAATGGGTATCTGCCGACTCGCTTTATTCTCGTAGCGAGGTCCCCATGCCCTCCAATACTCCCGTAGCACAGCTTGAGGGATGGCGTGGCGAACGTGTGGCTGCCCAGTTGCTATTGTTCACCGGCAAGGAGACCACGGACATCAAGTGTGTGGTAAAGGATTTTGTTTCAGAAACAGGCAAGATGAGTGCAGACATAGCCAAGGCTCAGTTTGTTAGATACACTCTTGCCGACAAGGCATCGTCCGATTGCCGTTGCGAGCGTGGTCCCCATCATCCCTTCATCCTAGTGCCCGATATGATAGATAGCCTCGAGGTCTTCAATATGGAGGCACAGACCGTACGCCCCGTATGGGTAAGCATCCGTATTCCCGAGGATGCCAAACCAGGCAAGTACACCACACAGGTGGTTATCACCGGCAAGGGAGCTGGCAAGATTACCATGCCTTTGGAGTTGGAGGTAATCAATCAGACTCTACCCAACTATACCCAATGGACCTATCATCTCGACCTCTGGCAGCACCCCTCTGCCGTGGCTCGTATGCTCAACTTGGATATGTGGAGCGACGAACACTTCGAGGCCATCAAGCAGCAGATGCTACCATTGGCTCAGGCTGGTCAGAAGGTCATCACCACCACCCTCAATCGTGACCCCTGGGGCTCACAGACATTTGATGACTATGAGGATATGATAATCTGGAAGAAGGACAAGAGTGGCAAGTGGACCTTCGATTACACCATCTTTGACCGCTATGTGGAGACAATGATGAGCATTGGTATCAACAAGCAAATCAATTGCTACTCTATGCTTCCATGGAGCAACCAACTCAATTGGTACGAAGGCAATGCGTTCAAAAAGTCGTCCGTATCTCCCAAGAGTGCACGTTATGAGGAAATGTGGTCAGCCTTCCTGAAGGACTTTATCAGGCATCTACGCGAAAAGGGTTGGGACAAGATTACCAACATCGCCACCGACGAGCGCTCCGCCGCAGAGATGGAGATAGTAGTGGGACTTATCAACAAGTATGCACCCGAACTAGGCTTTGCCATGGCGGACAATCATGCCTCCTATCGTCGTATCCCCAATGTCCGAGATTGTTGTGTGGCTCAGCGCCAGTTGCATCTCACCCAGGAGGAAATAGATGAGCGCCGTGCCAAGGGTTTTGTCACCACCTTCTATGTATGTTGTAGCACCTTCTTCCCCAATGGTTTTACATATTCTCAGCCATGGGAATCAGAACTACTCAGTTGGCACGCCATTGCCAAGGACTATGATGGACAATTGCGTTGGGCCTACAACTCATGGCCTGCACGCCCCGAGTACGATTCACGTTTCCGCACCCTAGCGTCAGGTGATACATACTATGTATATTCACACGGTCGCTCCACCATGCGTTTTGAGCGCCTCATAGACGGTATCGAGGTCTTTGAGAAGGTTAAGATTCTACGCAAGAAATATGCTCATCAGCCAGAGAAGCTCCAACCCTTGGAGGAAGCCCTCCAGGAGATAGCCTCTCTCAAGCTCACCGACACCTCCTTGCCATGGAATGGTATCATGCATGATGCCATCACCCTCCTCAACAAGTTGTCAAAGGAATTGGCAGAGTAAGTACGAGTAAACAAAACAAACCCTAAAAGCAAATATAATTATGAAGAAATCAACAATCATCACCCTAGTAGTAATAGGCCTAGTGGCCATCTGGAGCATCAGCGGATACAATAGTCTAGTTAGCTCGGACGAGGAGGCACAGACCAAGTGGGCAGATGTCGAGACCCAGTACCAGCGCCGTGCCGACCTGATCCCCAACCTGGTTAATACCGTCAAGGGTTATGCCGCACACGAGAGCGAAACCCTTCAGGCCGTAGTAGAGGCACGCGCCAAGGCAACCTCTGTCAGCATCGACCCCTCAAACATGAGTGCCGAGCAGATTGCTAACTTCCAGAAGGCACAAGATGTTGTGAGCTCTGCACTAAGCAAGCTACTAGTTACCGTAGAGAAGTATCCTGATCTCAAGGCCAACGAGAACTTCAAGGAGTTGCAGGCACAGCTAGAGGGCACAGAGAATCGTATCAGCGTTGCACGCCGTGACTACAACGATGCTTCTCGCCAGTACAACACTTCTTTGCGTAGCTTCCCCAAGAACATCCTAGCTAGCCTCTTTGGCTTTGAAAAGCGTGCATACTTCGAGGCACAAACCGGCACAGAGCAAGCACCTAGCGTACAATTCTAAGCAATGAAGAAAAACCTTTGCATATTACTCATCTCCCTTTGTTCCATACTCACATTTGGAGCAAGGGGAGAGATGGCATATAGTGTAGAAACTGTCCCCAATGTATATGCAACTAATCGCACCTTGCATGTTAGCGACCCTATTGCTATACTTTCGGCATCTACCACTACCGAGATTAATAGGATGCTCACTCAGCTAGAGGATAGCACTGGCATACAGTCTCTAGTAGTGATGCTACCCAGTATTGGGCATGAGGATATTTTTGAATTCTCACATAGCTTGTTCAAACATCTTGGCATTGGCAACAAGGAGACCAACAATGGCTTCCTCATACTATACGTAGCAGACCAGCGCAAGATACGTTTCACCACAGGTTATGGCCTAGAAGGACATCTGCCCGATGCCATCTGCAAGCGCATCCAAGAGCGTTACATGATACCCCACTTCCGCGAAGGCAATACCGATATGGGTATGCTTGAGGGCGTCAAGGCGGTAGTAGCCGTTTTGGATGGTTCTATGGAGGTAAGCGATGCTCAAGGCGAGGACATTTCTGGACTAGAATTGATATTCACCCTTCTTCTCATTTTGGGTATGATAGTAGTTCCCATTTGGTTGATACATCGTCAGAAGCACACCTGTCCCCGATGTCACAAGGCAGGTAGTTTGAAACTCATTTCACAGAGTACGCACAAGTTGTCACGCACTCGTACTTGCATCAAGCAGACCCTACTTTGCAGTGCCTGCGGACACACCGTTCATCGCGAGCATATTAATGACAGTGGCGATCTTGACGGTATGGCCGGTGGTATGTTCATGGGCTCTATGCTAGGCGGTCGAGGAGGTAGCCGAGGCGGAGGAGGCTTCATGGGAGGTTCCTTTGGTGGAGGCCGTTCTGGTGGTGGCGGAGCAACATCAGGATGGTAGAAAGTCCTGACTACAAGGATTCCAATTACTACAAACTAGAAGATAAATAAACAACCATATCTTCATAAGCAAAGCAGTGGGGCATGTGCCTCACTGCTCTTGCTGTTAGAATATGTTACTTTTTGGGTAAACTAGTGTTTCAAATTCTGGGGAAAGCCTCCCTTTGCTCTAGGGAGCTTGTTAAAACGTTTTTTTACCTCCCTTTGCTCTAGGGAGCTCGTCAAAACGTTTTTTACTTCCCTTTGCTCTAGGGGACTTGTCAAAAGAGTTTGGAAATTGTTTTAGGTTTATTTTCTCTCTGTGCTGCCACCATTTTCTCCTTCCTTTTGCCGTTTTTCAGTTACTTACACCCCTGCAAGAGCGATTAACGACGAGCGATGAGCGAATCTACAGAGTACAGATGAACGACGAGGATTATTCTATCAACAGATTTCACATGATAAAACATGATTTATCTTTGCTAACAGTACATTTCTTCATACGATGGCCACTCGCAGCTACGCACGATGGCCGACAGATGGAAACATGATGTGGCCTGGCTCTGAAAATTAATACAATACCGCGCCAGCAAACTGTCCCACTGAGACAGGGGGACGAGGAACGAAGTGACGGAGGGGGTGGATAAGAACTGACAGTAAAGGGGACAAAGCACGAATAACGGTTTATCCACCCCCTCCCCACTTCGTGGGACTCCCCCTGTCTCAGGTGGGGAGTTTAACCCTCAGAGGGCACAGAATGACATTGAGTCATTCTTCTAAAGACCCTCTTCGCCCACTGTTTTCTTATAATAAACCCCTGTTGATGGTATTAAATTAGCACTGATTTAACTCCCCCCAATTTATGAGAGCGTAGTGATTTTGGTCATGTTTTGCAGAGGTGCTCAGAAAAAAGTGTC
>JAFOCV010000036.1 GCA_017381015.1 Bacteroidaceae bacterium | reverse complement strand
TTGACTGAAGCTCAGCGAGATCTTCTCTGTTATCAATAAAATGCTGAACAACAGCATAACGGCTCTCCAATTCCTGCAAGTCCATAACCGGCATTGCCAACCATGTTCTGAGCAGTCGTTCACCCATTGGTGACGAACATTTATCCATCACATCCACGAGTGATGTACCTTCCTTTCCTGCTGTAGAGGCAAAGATCTCAAGATTTCTGAATGTAAATCTATCCATCCAAACGAAAGCACCCTCATCAATACGGGAAATTGAGCAGATATTGGTCAACTCCTTATGCTGGGTCTGCTCAAGGTAAATCAGAAGAGCACCTGCAGAAGTGATTCCAAGAGGGAAGCTATCAATAGCATAACCCTTCAAAGAGTCCACCTGCAGCTGTCGCTTCAACTTTTCAACAGAACTCTCATAAACAAAAGCCCATTCTTCAAGAGTGGAAATATAGTAATGGTCTCCATAGCGCTCCTTTGTTCCCTTTTCATATCCGCGGGGAACGAGAAGCTCCTTTGGAGCGAAGGATGCGAGCAATGTTCCGATGTAATCCAATGAACCTTCTGCCACCTGGAATGTTCCTGTAGAGACATCCAGGAACGCAGCACCGCACTTATCCTTAAAGAAGGTCAGACCTGCGATATAATTATGCTCTTTCTGCTCAAGAAGCTGATCGCTGAATGCAACACCAGGAGTCACCAATTCGGTGATTCCTCTCTTTACTACTCCTTTCGCAAGCTTCGGATCCTCCAACTGGTCACACACTGCCACCTTGTAGCCAGAGCGCACTAGTCGAGGAAGGTATGTTTCAAGGGAATGGTGCGGAAATCCTGCCATCGGAATCGCACCAGGGGTGGCACTTGAACGCTTTGTAAGCACGATACCGAGTACCTTGCTGGCTATCAAAGCATCTTCGCCGTATGTCTCATAGAAATCGCCGCACCTGAACAAAAGCACTGCTTCCGGATGTTGCGCCTTCATTGCGAAGAACTGCTTCATCATAGGTGTTTCGGTCGGTTTTTTCTCTGCCATATATCTTATTTGTCGTTTACTTGTAAGCCCATCGTACGCACGTACGCGTAATCCCACAAATTTAGGCATTTTTATTCCGAAAACAAAACACTCATAGTATCAGTGAATTTGATTATCTTTGTGCGCTTATGAAAAGGGTACTTATCATATCGTATTATTGGCCACCGACAGGTGGTTCTGGCGTGCAGCGCTGGGTGAAGTTTGCAAAATACCTTCCTTTGGAAGGTTGGCAGCCGGTAATATATACTCCGGAGAACCCGGAACAGCTGGCGACAGACGAGTCTCTGGCAGCAGAAATTCCTGCAGAAGCAGAGGTGATCAAGACCCGTATTGTGGAGCCTTATGAGATCTACAAGAAGTTGCTCCGCAAGTCAGGACACAGCAAGGAAGCTGTAGAGGTGAATCCTGTCAATGCACAGAATAAGAGCTTCCTCCAGAAGGCAGCGATGTGGGTACGCGGAAACCTCTTCCGTCCGGACCCAAGGTGCCTTTGGATCGGCCCTTCTATCCGTTTCCTGAAGAAGTATCTTAAGGAGCACCCGGTGGACTTGATTGTAAGCACCGGTCCGCCTCAATCCATGCATCTTATCGGACGTAGGCTGGCACTCGCAACAGGAATTCCTTGGATTGCAGACTTCCGCGATCCTTGGACTAAGATATTCTATTTCAAGCACTTGTCGATGACTCGCGGCACAGAAAAGTGGCATAAGAAAATGGAGCAGAAAGTGCTTGATGATGCTACTGTTGTTGTGGCGGTTTCTCCACTGGTGCAACAGGAATTCCAGGCAATGACCCAGACTCCTGTACAACTCATCACAAACGGATTTGATGAGTGTGATTTTGCTGCAGAAAAGAGTCATATGGTTGGTGGTGGCCCAGAGCAGGAATTCTGCGTCACTCACACTGGACTATTTGCCGCAGACGGCAATCCGACCATGCTTTGGGACGTTCTTGCGGAGAAATGCAACGTAAACGAATCATTCCGCAAAGCATTAAAAATCAAGCTTATCGGAAAAACAGATGACAGCATTCTGGCTGCACTTGACAAGGCAGGACTATCAGAAGCCGTAGATAATGTCGGATATCTTCCTCACTCTGAAGCTGTGGAACAGCAACGCAACGCGTCACTCTTGATTCTTCCTCTTAGAAAAGAACCGGAGTACAAGGCTGTGCTTCCAGGTAAGCTATTTGAATATCTCGCATCGCGCAGACCAGTGCTCGGAATCGGACAGCCTGACGGAGCGATGGCTATGATTTTGAATGAGACAAAGACTGGTGTTGTGCTGGATTGGGAAGATAGAGAGGCAATAGCACAGTTTATCGACTCTTGCTGGGAGAAACATCTTACAGGAGAGTTGGCAACAGATGGGGCGGATATTTCACAATTCACCCGTCGCAACCTTACTCGCCGAATGGCACAACTATTTGAAGAAACAATCAATTCATAATATGAATAAGACAATACTGAAAAACATCGGAATATATTTGGGAATCCTCCTGCTGTTCATTGTTGCTGCATATAGCTTCACCCCGCAGGTTCTGGATGGCAAGATTGTAAACCAGAGCGATATCGCGTCGTGGAAGGGTATGGCAAACGAGGCTGTTACCCATAACGCCGCACATCCGAATGATCCTACAGCATGGACAAACTCGATGTTCGGAGGTATGCCGACTACAGCTACCATCGATGACTTCAAAGGAGACTGGACTGATGCCATCTATGACTTCCTATTGACAGGACGTAGACCTGCAAGTTACCTCCTCATTACACTAATCGGTGGATTCCTATTGATGCTGTCACTAGGAACAAGCAAGCTTATAGCTGTGGCGGGAGCAATTGCAATCGCGTTCTGCTCATATAATATGCAGATCATTCAGGTGGGACATAACACCAAGATGCAGGCTATCGCCTACTTCCCATGGGTGCTTGCGGGAGTGATCTGGACTTATAGGATGGCTTTCAAATCCTTCACTAGTGCTCAGGAGGATAAAGGCAATTGGAAGGAATGGCTACCAAAAACTGTTTTGGGAGCAACGCTATTTGCCTTTGCACTTAGTTTCCAGATTAAGGCAAACCATCCCCAGATTACATATTATCTGGCAATTACAGTCTTTGCCTATGCAATCGGAGTCTTCGTATATCTCTGCAAAAATGCCGAAAGACGAGCTCAGTTAAAGCGTTTCTTTATCGCATCAAGCCTGCTTCTTGTGCTTGGAATAGTGGGTATGGCCACAAATGCCAATAAACTGATTCCAACAATGGAGTACTCTAAATTCACTATGAGAGGTGGTTCTGAGCTCACTTCAAACGATAAAAATCACAATGACAAAGGATTGAATCTTGAGTATGCTACAGCATGGTCGTATGGAATCAACGAGATGCCGAATCTTCTTATTCCAAATTTCAATGGTGGAGCATCTTCCGGTGAACTTCCGCTTGATTCAGAAACAGGTAAGCTGCTTAAAAGAGCTGGCCAGCCAAATCTCAAGCAGACAATGAAGCACCTGCCTCTTTATTGGGGACCGCAGCCATTTACAGCAGGACCTATGTATATGGGTGCAATTTCCATTTTCCTGTTTGTACTTGGATTGATCTTGTGCAAGGGTAGAGAAAAATGGTGGCTTGTTGCAGCAACAGTAATATCCATCTTCCTGGCATGGGGAAATCACTTCATGTGGTTCACAAGACTATGGTTTGACTACGCCCCGATGTACAATAAGTTCAGAACCGTATCAATGGCTCTGATTGTACTCCAGGTAACACTTCCAATGCTAGGATTCTATGTTCTCGACAGAATTCTTAAGGCAAAATACGAGACAAAGAGACTTACCAAAGCTGGCTTTATTGCCTTTGGAATCACTGCAGGATTCTGCCTTCTCTGCGTGTTGATGCCTGGTATCGCAGGAACATTTACAGGTAGCAGCGATGCTGGTATGAACGAGATTATCGTAGATGCTCTTGTCGCAGACCGAGCAACACTTTTGAAAAAGGATGCAATCAGATCAATCTTCTTTATCTCATGCGTTTTTGCTCTTATTCTCTGGGCATTCAGAAAAGCAAAGAATGAGAACGCTACGGGATTTGGAAACAAAACGACTATTGTCGCAGCAGCAGTCATTGTGCTTGTATGGATTGACCTTGCCGGAGTTGGTAAGAGATATCTTAATAAAGAACACTTTGTGACTCCTAAGGATTTCTC
>JAFOCV010000035.1 GCA_017381015.1 Bacteroidaceae bacterium | reverse complement strand
GAATAGTCGCCAGTTTCTTTGCGGCGCCTCCATAGCAGGATGCCGCAGGCGGTGAGTCCTATGGTCATCAGCAATAGGACTATTGTGAATATTACTTTCATGAAGTTACTTCTTGGTATCTGCCATGTGTATTGCTATGTCATTGGTCAGCAGTACGAATTGCGCTACAGAAAGTTGCTCTGGACGCAGAGCGCCAAACTCGTGTCCATCGGGTATCAAGCCCTTGAGCGAGCCGCGCAGCATCTTGCGTCGTTGCTGGAAACTTTGCTTCACTATTCTGGTGAGCAATGCCACATCGCATCCAGGGTCGGTGACTCCGTTTCTGCGCATGCATATCACGGCAGAATGCACCTTGGGAGGAGGATTGAACACTCCTGGTGGCACGGTGAAGAGATATTCCACATCATACCACAGCTGGATGAGCACGGTGATGATGCCAAAGGCCTTGGTACCGGGTTTGGCGGCAAGGCGCTCGGCCACCTCCTTCTGGATCATACCAGTGCAACAGGGGATGTAGTCCTTGAAGTCGAGCATCTTGAAAAATATCTGCGAAGAGATATTGTAGGGGTAATTGCCCGTGAGGACAAACTTGCCACCATCAAAGGTGCGATCAAGATGCATCTTCAGAAAATCGTCGGCTATGATATTGTCTTCAAAGTCGGGATATGTGCGGCGCAGATACTCCACACTCTCCGAATCCAGCTCCACCACCTTCAATGGGCGAGGCTTCTGCATCAAATACTGAGTCATCACTCCCATACCGGGTCCTACCTCCAATACGGGGAGGTCGGGACACACATCTACGGTGTCGGCTATGCGACGAGCTATGCTAAGGTCGGTCAAAAAATGCTGTCCGAGAAACTTTTTCGGTTTTACAAGAGTCATATATAGGTTTATTTTTGTACTTTTGCACACGAAGATACGGATATTTAGTAAATGTACAAAACAATTTAGCCTTTTATTTTGTGAAGAAAGCAGCAAAGCACATACTAAGAATAGCCCTACCACTGATACTGGCCGCCGTGATACTGCATTGGATGTATCAAGGGGTGGATTGGAGTGCCGTGTGGCGAGCACTGGATTCTGACATGAATTGGACATGGATGCTGCTCAGTATGCCTTTCGGAATTTCGGCACAAATGTTCAGAGCACTGAGATGGAAAGTGGCACTGAAACCCTTGGGCGAAAACCCTCGCTTGTCCACCTGTTGCAATAGCATTTTTCTCAGCTATGCATCGTCGCTGGCCATACCGCGAGTGGGCGAGGTGCTGAGATGTGGTGTCTTGTCCAAGTACGAAGACATCAGCTTCACCAAGCTGGTGGGTTCCGTCGTTAGCGAACGAATCGTGGACATGAGTATGGTCTTCCTTTTCTCACTTTTAACGGCATTAACTCAAATTCCGGTATTCCTGAACTTCTTTCACGAAACGGGAATAGACCTTGGTGGCTTTCTGAGCCGGTTTTCCACCTCGGGATACATCGTCACAGCTATCTGCACCCTGGCGGCGTGTATTCTGATGTATTTCCTGGCACAAAAACTTAATCTCATCTCTCGCACGAAGGCCAAGTTTGCCAAACTCATCGAGGGAATGACCAGCATCACTCACCTCAAAAATCCATGGCTCTTCCTGCTCTATAGTTGTGGCATATGGGCGAGCTATTATATGCACTTCTATCTGGCATTCTATTGCTTCGACTATACTGCCCAGTTGGGCCCCGTAGCTGCGCTGGTGGCCTTCGTGGTGGGATGTTTTGCGGTGCTTGTGCCCACACCCAATGGAGCTGGCCCCTGGCACTTTGTGGTGAAAACCGTATTGGTGCTCTATGGTGTGCAGGACCAGGATGCAGCCGTATTTGCACTGATAGTGCATACCCTGCAGACATTGCTCACCGTAGTACTCGGCTTGTATGCCCTGGCATCATTGGCTTTGACAAAAATGATTCAGAAATAACATAGATTTCAAAAAACAAACTAAAACAAATTAATATGACTATTCACGATCTTAACCCAAGAGAAATTTGGCAGAACTTCTATCTGCTCACACAGGTTCCACGTCCTAGCGGACACCTGGCAAAAGTACAGGAATTCCTACTTCAATGGGCTGCCGAGCGCGGCATTGAGGCCTACAAGGATAATGCCGAGAATATCGTAATGCGCAAGCCTGCCACTCCTGGCAAGGAAAATTGTCGCACCGCCGTGCTTCAGGCTCATATGGATATGGTGCCTCAGAAAACCGACGAAAGCACTCACAACTTTGAAACTGACCCCATCGAGACATGGATTGATGGCGAATGGCTCAAGGCCAAGGGTACCACACTGGGTGCTGACGATGGTATCGGCGTGGCTGCCATCATGGCCGTATTGGAGGCTAAGGACATAGAGCACGGCCCATTGGAGGCATTGATTACCGCCGACGAGGAGACCTGCATGTATGGCGTAAATCATCTGAGTGCCGACACATTGAAGGGCGACATCCTACTGAACATCGACAATGAGAACATGGGCGAATTCGTAATCGGTAGTGCTGGTGGCGTAAACATCTCTGCTTCAATGAAGTACCAGGAGGTGGACACCGATGCCGAGGACGTAGCAGTAAAGATTACCGTGGCTGGCCTTTATGGCGGACACTCTGGTCTTGAAATCAACGAGGGTCGTGGCAATGCCAACAAGTTGCTTGCTCGTATCGTTCGCCAGGCTATTCTTGACGACGAGGCTCGCCTTGCTTCATGGAAGGGTGGCAACATGCGCAATGCTATTCCCCGTACCGCAGAGGCTATTTTGACTCTTCCCCAGGAGAATGTAGAAGACCTCAAGGAACTTTGCGCCTTCTCTCAGAAACTCTATGCCGAAGAGTATCGCGGTGTAGAGCAGGGTATCGAGGTTACACTGGAGATGGTGGAATTGCCCGCCAAGCAAGTGCCCGTAGAGATTCAGGACAATCTCATCAGCGCTATCATGGCTTGCCATAATGGCGTATTGCGCTTCATCCCCAGCATTCCTTCTGTAGTGGAGACCAGTAGCAATCTGGCTATCATCAATATTGGCGAGGGCAATGCAGAGATTCTCATCCTAGCCAGAAGCAGTTGCGATAGCCAACTAGAGTTCTTGCAGGAGATGATGGTGTGCACCTTTGGCATGGTGGGCATGAAGGTAGAGTTTGGTGGTCAGTATGGTAGTTGGCAACCCAACTTTGACTCTCCCATCGTAGCAAAGATGGTGGACGTATACCGCGAGTGCTTCCATGAGGAGGCCAAGGTGGAGGTGTGCCACGCTGGTCTTGAATGTAGCATCATTGGTGCCGTATATCCCAAGATGGATCTAGTAAGCTTTGGTCCCACATTGCGCTCTCCTCACACTCCCGATGAGCGTTGCAACATCCCCAGTGTAGAAAAGTTCTGGGTATTCCTGAAGGCTCTTTTGGCAAGCATTTAAGCAGCTAACGACGAGCAGCAAACTATTAGTGCCAATTGAACAAAAGCCAACGGTTAGTGGCTAACATCCCAGGAACCAACAACTGGTGTTTATCCCCGAAACCGATTATGTTAGCAAACAATTAGCAACGATGGTGAGCGGCTTTATCGTTTCCTATTTAGAATGTTTTAAGAAATGAATTTAGACGAACTTTACAAAGCACGCTATGTGCTTAATAGCATAATCAGGAGAACAGACTTGGTGCAAGCACCTCGTCTGAATCCTGAGGCTGACATCTATCTCAAACCCGAAAACCTGCAGGTAACGGGCTCGTTCAAGGTACGTGGTGCCTGTTATAAGATTTCTCAATTGAGCAAGGAAGAGAAGGAGCGTGGCGTAATAGCTTGCTCTGCTGGTAATCACGCTCAAGGCGTGGCTCTGGGTGCTTCGCATGCTGGTGTCAAGTCTTTGATTTGTCTGCCAGAGGGTGCTCCTATCAGCAAGGTTGAAGCCACTCGTCGCTTTGGTGCCGACATATGCCTGGTACCGGGTGTTTACGACGATGCCTTTCAGCATGCCCTAAAATTGAGAGATGAGCATGGCTATGCCTTCGTACATCCCTTCAACGATGAACACGTAATCGCTGGACAAGGCACAATCGGTCTTGAATTGCTGGAACAATTGCCCGATGTGCAAAGCGTAATAGTGCCCATCGGTGGCGGTGGACTTGCCAGTGGCATTGCCTTTGCCATCAAGAGTCTCAATCCTGCGGTAGAGGTATGGGGCGTGCAAGCCGCTGGTGCTCCTGGCATGTATCAGAGTATGGCAGATGGACATATCCAGTGCCTGCCTAATGTTTGCACCGTGGCTGATGGTATTGCCGTGAAGCAACCTGGCGACCTCACCTACGAAATGTGTCGCAAATATCTGGATGGCATTGTCACCGTTACCGAGGACGAAATCTGCGCAGCCATCCTGGCCATCATCGAACAACAGAAGATGGTTGTGGAAGGTGCAGGTGCCGTAGCCGTAGCAGCAGCAATGTTCAACAAAGTGCCCATCCAAGGCAAGAAGACCATCTGCTTGCTCAGCGGTGGTAATGTAGACGTAACCATCTTGAACCGAGTCATCCATCGTGGTCTTGTCAAGAGCGGACGCATCTGCAAACTAACAGTAAAGCTGGAAGACAAACCTGGTCAGCTAGTGGGTGTAAGCCAAATTATTTCCAGCCTTGGTGGCAATGTTGTCAAGGTAAACCATGAGCGCAATGACGACTCTGATCGCATCACCGATTGTATCTTGCAACTGAGAGTGGAGACACGCAACCATGAGCACATAGATACCATCTGCAATGCATTGGCAGACGCTGGTTTTGATGTCACATGCCAGATACACTAAAAAAAACGCTTCCGCTATATAGTATATATATAATGTAACTCAAAACTTTTACACATATATTATACTACGCAAAAACACATAGCACAACGCTAAAATAACGCATATAATATAACACAAATAAAAAACAATAGACTTATGAACGTAATCAGCACAGACAAGGCGCCTGCAGCTATTGGTCCCTATAGCCAGGCAATCGAAGCAAATGGTATGGTATTTTGTAGCGGTCAGATACCCATCGACCCAGCTACTGGTGCATTCGTAGAGGGTGGTATTCAGGAGCAGACACGTCAGGTACTCACCAATGCCAGTAAGGTATTGGAAGCAGCTGGCACCGACCTTGCTCACGTGGTAAAGACCACCGTTTTCTTGAGCGATATGGCCAACTTTGTAGCAATGAATGAGGTTTACGCTCAGTTCTTCTCCCAGCCCTTCCCCGCTCGTTCTGCCGTAGCTGTTAAGGATCTTCCCAAGGGTGCTCTAGTGGAAATTGAGGTTTTGGCGGTGAAGTAATTCACGCCATACAAAGTTTCCCATAAACAAATACATCCGCATAGTTTTAAGGCTATGCGGATGCTTTTTTATAGTTGATTTTACAAGATTATAGACTCCAAATAAAGTGGAGATAGATGAGAGAGGCTGGAATAGCCAAAAGGCTACTATCAAAGCGATCCAGCATACCACCATGACCGGGTAATACGTTGCCACTATCCTTGATACCCAACTGACGCTTGATTTGGCTCTCTACCAAATCACCCCATGTGCCAAAGATGGCTACCACAAGACCGAAACCCATCCACTGAAGGAGAGTGAGCGAGGGTTCAAAGCGAGAGATAATGGCTCCTACACCTACTGCCAGCAACGTACCACCGATGCTTCCTATCCATGACTTATTGGGAGAGATGCTGGGGAAGAGACGGTATGGTATCTTCTTGCCCAAAAGCGAGCCTACACAATAAGCACCAGAGTCACTACTCCACAAGAAAAGGAACACGGCCAAAGGATACATAAAGATATAAGCTGTACCCATAGAAGATTGGGGATAGGGAACAAATGCTATGCAATTGAGCAGAGCAAATGGAAGTGCCACATATAATTGTCCCATCATAGTGAAAGCCCATGATGCCAAAGCATTTTCACGACCAGAATATAGTTGGCTTACCAACAGATAGATAATCGTGAGCAAATAAGGCAGGAATACCGACGAAGGCATGAGGAGCACTGCATTTGCATAACCACAACTATATGCAAAGATTGCAAAGAAGAGCATCAAACTGGCCAAAATGGAGATGAAAACATTGGTTTGCACACCAGCTTGCTTGTTCACTATATTACAAAACTCCATAGTGGAGAGTGCAGACACTACCGCAAAGAGAGCTCCAAAGCTGAAGGGGCTATACACGATAGATGCCACGAGTACTGCTACGAAAGCTACACCTGTAAGGGTGCGAACGATAAAATTATTCACGTTGTTTTATAGTTTTTTGAATGGATAAAACTTAGTTTTCCTGAGAATCTACTTCCTGAGGCTTTTCCGATAGAGGCGCCATGGTGCTGCCTTCCTCTTCAATAGGAGTTGCTACGGATGAAGACTCAAGCAATTCCTCTGTGCGACTCACCCATGGACGCTTGCCGAAGATATTCTCCACGTCTTCTGCAAAGATTACTTCGCGCTCCTGCAATATCTGAGTGAGCTGAGCGTGTCCTTCTTTCTGTTGCGAGAGCAAGGCTTTGGCACGTGCATATTGCTCTGCTATCATTCGCTGAACCTCTGCATCTATCTGTCTGGCTGTTTCTTCGCTATATGGGCGCTGGAATTGATACTCGTCGTTGTTGTAATAACTGAGGTTGGGCAACTTTTCACTCATACCCATGTAAGCAATCATGCCATATGCCTGCTTGGTCACACGCTCCAAGTCGTTCATGGCACCAGAAGAGATATGACCGGTGAAAAGTTCTTCTGCGGCACGTCCACCCAAAGTGGCACACATCTCGTCAAGCATCTGCTCCTTTGTGGTAATCTGACGTTCTTCGGGCAAGTACCATGCTGCACCAAGGGCTCGTCCACGTGGCACGATGGTCACCTTGACCAGGGGATTGGCATATTGTAGATGCCAGCTGACGGTGGCATGACCAGCCTCGTGCAAGGCAATGGTACGTTTCTCCTCCACGGTCATTACCTTGGTCTTCTTCTCCAAACCTCCGATGATACGATCTACGGCCGCCAGGAAGTTCTCCTTGCCCACGGTGGTATGTCCATGACGAGCGGCAATGAGAGCTGCCTCGTTACATACGTTGGCAATATCTGCACCAGAGAAACCTGGGGTCTGGCGAGATAGGAAATCCAAATCCAAATCGTCGGCTTTCTTAATGGGACGCAAATGTACTTCGAAGATGGCGCGTCGCTCGTTCACATCGGGTAGGTCCACGTGTATCTGACGGTCAAAACGTCCTGCACGCAAAAGGGCCTTATCCAGGATGTCAGCACGGTTGGTGGCCGCTAGGATAATAACACCGCTATTGGTGCCAAAGCCATCCATCTCGGTGAGCAACTGATTGAGAGTATTCTCTCGCTCATCATTGCCACCGGTGCTGATGTTCTTGCTTCTTGCTCTTCCCACGGCATCAATCTCGTCGATGAAGATGATACATGGGCTCTTTTCCTTGGCCTTGCGGAAGAGGTCACGCACACGGCTTGCTCCCACACCCACAAACATTTCCACGAAGTCCGAACCACTCATTGAGAAAAATGGTACGTCTGCTTCGCCAGCTACGGCCTTTGCCAAGAGGGTCTTACCTGTTCCTGGAGGACCTACCAGCAAAGCTCCTTTAGGTATCTTACCGCCCAATTCGGTGTACTTGGCAGGATTTTTCAAGAAGTCCACGATTTCCTGAACCTCTTGCTTGGCACCTTCCTGACCTGCCACATCCTTGAAAGTCACCTTGGCGTCTTCCTTCTCTATCAATCGTGCACGGCTCTTGCCTACATTGAAGATACCCATGGGGCCTCCGCCTTCGCTATTGGACGAAGCGCCACCGCTCATTCTTCTCATGATGAATATCCAAAAGAACACTAGCAAGAGCATGGGGCCGATGTTGAGCAAGAAACTCCACCATGGCGAGTCTTCCTGATGCTCGTAACGCACGTCACCTGTAAAATTACCATTAGCGCGTTCTGACTCGATGAACTCGTCCAACTTGTCCGAACTGGGATACTGGGTTACCACCGATGGAGTCTGGCCCTTGAAATCCTTGTTGCCGGGAAATACATCGCGATAGTGCTCGGGCAATAGTTGCAATTCGGCCGTACCATCGTCCTTATTGGCAACCAATGCTTTGCCGTATCCTTCGCGCACATACTTTTGAAACTCTGTATAGCTTACCTCCTTCGTGGCTGATGCCGTGAGTGATTTCTCATCTCCAGTCACAAAGAGGAAGCCTAATATACCAAGAATGATGATATACACCCAGGTGAAACTAAACCCAGGCTTCTTCTGCTTGTTGTTGCTATTATTTGCCATTAGTCTAAATCTGGAATTGCTGTTAGTTCGGCATCTGCCCAAAGATGCTCTATATCGTAAAACTCGCGCTCCTCGAGTACAAAGATATGCACTATGATATCGGCATAATCCATTGCCACCCATGTGCTATTGCGCAAACCATCTACCGCCAAGGGGCGTGCACCACAATTTTCGCGTGCCTTTTCACCCACACTCATTGCCAAAGCATGCACCTGAGCAGGGCTTCCGCCTTGTGCTATCACGAAATATGTGCAGATTGTATCGTCGATATTGCTCAAATCCACTATTACTATATCGTGACCTTTCTTGTCCTGAATACCATCGATGATAGAATCCAGCATTTTGTTCGTTCCTTGCTTATACATTATTTTATTACAATTATGCCCCAAAGGTACGACTTTTAAGGGTAGAAGACAAAAAAAGTGAAGAAATTCGGGACTTTTTTAACATTTTTTCACAAAAAAGTTTGGTCAAGTCAAGAAAACGGCTTACCTTTGCACTCGCAAACGGGAAACAAGCCACGAAGGCTCACATCCACGAGCACACATTGATTGGGCTATGGTGTAATGGTAACACTGCAGATTCTGGTCCTGCCTTTCCTGGTTCGAGTCCGGGTAGCCCAACACAGAAAGCTGAGAATCCAAAAGGTTCTCAGTTTTTCTTTTGCAAAAATTGAAGGACGGAAGGAGAACACCCAAAATCGAGACAATCTAAGCACTCCTAACAATCAAGCTTATCAGAGTAATCAGATAAATCAGAGCACTCAGAGTAATCCGAATCATCCCACCCAATCCAATAACACCACTATTCAGAAAGCCCAGGGAATGCAGGAGCAGTACGCTTATCGTTGGCGTATCACTTCCACCATTCCCATGGTCATTCGCCAATTGATTTCTATGCAGGGATGCAATTCTCCATTGGCAAGCACCATCATATCCACACCCACGGGGCCCTCGTACCATGGCGCAAGTTCGGGCAACTTGGTTTCGTACCATTGGCGGATAGTTGTCAATTGCTCTTCGTGGGATAGCATCTTGGTTATCAGAGCTATGTTGGCTTCTTGCGAGGCTTCCTTATTTTCCAAAAAATGCCCATGTGCATCAGTAACAAACACATTGAGCCCCATGTAACGGGCTTCGGCACCTGTCAACCAAAATTCCATGGCAAAGTCCTGTTTCTTTTCCATCAGGCGCTCCACTATCACCGAGCCTTGCAAGCGAAGTATGCGCACAACCCAATTACGCCAGTTGGGATTGTCCTGCATCATCAACCCCTTGCCACTACTGCTCCAAGGCGACTTCAGCACCACCTTTTCCCACTGAGTCACGCAATGCTCCACATCTGCCATCGTCTTGCAAACTCTGGCATCAATGCCTAAAGCCCGTTGCAAAGGCACGGTACTTTCGCGCGATGACAGTGTACGCAATCGTCTCAGAAACTCCTTGCTTGGCAATAATTCGGAGGGAACACCTGCCACCTCCAATTCGTGCACCAAGGCGGGCGACCATCCCCAGGGACATATCTCTGGTGGTGCACCTCCCCCACCCTCGAACAAGGCCTTCAAACTGCTTTCTCCATCCCATACCACATCGTCTTCGGTGGCCCAAAGCCTTGGCAATCGCCAATGCGCTCTCCTATACTCCCGGATATTAGCCGGCGGAGTATATCCTGGCGAACCGCTTGCCAACGCCATATCATTCTCAGGATTAAAGATATACAGTTTCATTTTCTCTCAATGGATTTGTTTTTACAATGCGAAGATAATGCTTTATTTTCACATGAACAAAGGTCTGAGAAAATAATCAGATGGCCCAAGGCGCAGAAAACACAAAACTATATTTCCAAGGCCATCGAAATAGATTTCTGTATCCAAAAACTCTCACCAGAAGTGTAGAAATTCGATTTTAGGAGTAGGAATCATTCTTCCGAAATACAGAAAGTCATTTTTAGGGATAGAAATCACTCTTTTGAAATGCGTAAAGTCGTTTTTAGGACAACGAAAAGTTATAATGCCCCTCCCCTTAAACGAAATCACATTAAAAATATACGCGCGTGAGGCTCATTTTTACCTATGAACGACTTTTTCTATATATTTTTTCGTATATTTGCATAAAACTAGGACACAAAATGAAAGCATATATCGATTGTTTTATTCCCTGGTGCGAAGAAAAACCTGGAATAGTAACCGAAAATACTCTCAAGGAGGATAGAAACGTGGCAAATGTGCACCACCTGACCGATAGTGTGGGAAGCACCAAGACCTTGAAATACATAGCAGAAACAGCCACTGCTCAGTACGTATTACTGTATATGAAATACGACACTCTGCAATTGGGTTATCATGCATTGGACAGAATGCTTACCATAGCCGAAGACCACGATGCACTGATGCTCTATGCCGACCACTATATCACTCTGCCCAACGGCGAGCGCAAGATGATGCCACTGATTGACTATCAGGAGGGTAGCATAAGAGACGACTTCCAAATGGGAAGCCTGCTACTAATCAAAACAGAGGGATTGAAGCGCTACGTGGAACAGAAAAACCTGCACAGATACCAATTTGCAGCTCTTTACGACCTAAGGCTGTTCCTTTCCAGAGAAAAGTTGCCCGTGCACGTACAGGAGTTCCTGTACACCGAAGTGGAGAGCGACACACGACTATCGGGAGAGAAGCAATTCGACTATGTAGACCCCAAGAATCGTGCTCGACAAGTGGAATTGGAGAGAGCATGCACACGTCATCTGAGAGCTATCAATGCATACTTGCATGGCGGAGAATACGATACCATCAAATTTGAAGAAGGAAACAATTTCCAGGTGGAAGCCACGGTGGTTATCCCCGTGAGAGACAGGGCTCGCACCATAGCAGATGCCATTGAGAGCGTGCTGAAGCAGAAAACCACATTTGAGTACAACCTGATGGTGGTGGACAATGGTTCTACGGACGGCACATCGGAAATAATAGAAAAGTACACCACCGACAAGAGGGTGATACACATCATACCAGAGCGCAACGACCTAGGCATAGGCGGATGCTGGAATATGGCCGTACACGACGAGAGAGTGGGACGCTTTGTGGTGCAATTGGATAGCGACGACCTATATAGCGGAGAGGACACCTTGCAGAGAATCGTGGACATGTTCTTCACTGAGAATGCGGCCATGGTAATAGGTAGTTACAGAATGTGCAACTTCCAACTGGAAACCCTCCCCCCAGGGCTCATTGACCATAGAGAGTGGACACCACAGAACGGCAGAAACAATGCCCTTAGAATCAATGGTTTGGGAGCCCCAAGAGCTTTCTACACGCCCGTACTACGAGAGATACAGATACCCAACACCAGTTATGGCGAGGACTATGCCCTAGGACTGATGATAAGCAGAAGATACCGCATCGGTCGTATATATGACGAGCTATACCTATGTCGCCGTTGGGAGGGTAATAGCGATGCAGCTCTTAGTCAAGAGAAAATCAACAAGAACAATGCCTACAAAGACCAGTTGCGCACACAAGAGATACAGGCGCGACGCTTGCTCAACAAGTTGTGGCAACATGAGGTGAACGCCGAAGAGATGGAACAGTTCTTCCAAAGCGAACTGGACAACTGGGATTTTGCTCGAGAGAGCTACAAAAACCTGGAAAAGGCAGAGACACGCGAACTGATAATAAGCAACACTTGTTCTGCAGAAAAGCGCGGTTTGGAAGAAAACCTACTTTGTGTGCAATGGAACCCCGCACGAATAGTGTCCACCGGCGCCAGCATAGACAAGAAAGACATAGAGGAAAGACCATGCTTCCTGTGCGACCACAACAGGCCCAAGCAACAGAGAGCATTAAAGATGGAGAAGCACTACCAGATACTGGTAAATCCCTTCCCCATCCTACCTCAGCACTTCACCATCCCTTCCAGAAGACACATACCTCAGCAGATATGGGCACACTTTGGCACCATGCGACACATGGCTTGGACCATGCCCAAACAGATAATATTCTACAACGGACCTAAATGCGGTGCTTCCTGCCCCGACCACATGCATCTGCAAGCTGGACAACGTGGCATAGTGCCAATAGAAAGAGATTGGAAGATATACGAAAACTATCTGAAAAAGATATACCCTCTGACGGGAGCTCAAACAGCATCCATGCACGAGGCAGGCAATACTAGCGACAGATGTGGCCTCTATGTATTAGAGGGATACCCTTGTCCAGTATTCGTAATACGAAGCCTTCCTGCCGAGACAGATAGCATTTTGTGCCAACGACTATATCAGGCTCTGCCCATTACCGATAACGAGAGCGAGCCTCGCTTCAACCTTATCGCATGGCGACAGGAAGTAGGCCCAGGCAGAGAAGACGAGATTGTGACTCTCATCTTCCCCAGAAAGAAACACCGTCCCGATTGCTACTATGCCGTTGGTGAGCAACAGATAATGGTATCACCTGGCGCACTGGACATGGGCGGAATGCTCATCACTCCACGCGAAGAGGACTTCAGGAAAATCACTCCCGAAAGATATGCCAGCATCCTGGCTGAAGTGAGCATGACACCAGAGGAGATAATGCCCATCATAGAAAGTCTCACCGATGCCCCGAAGGTGGAGCGAGAAGAATCCATACCCGAACAAAACAATCAAGAGGAAACTCTTCCCGGATACGAGAATGCCGAGGAAACGGAGGTATCTGTGGGCATCATGAGCGACACCAAGATATGCTTCACCATACATGGCACATACTCCGCTAAGGGACATATGGTAAGTGGAGAGCAAGAGGTGGTACTGGAGGACGGCTCCATCAGATGGAACGGACAACTGTATCGCGATCTTACCTTCCGACCTCAGGTAGACGAAGACGCTCTACCATCTTTCTCTTTGCACAATGTGACCATCGGACTTGCCTTTCATTGGGAAAGACAAGAGACACAGACCTTCCAAGGCATATTGCGATTGGTGGTACATGAGGATAAAATCGTGGCCATCAACAAGTTGTCCGTTGAAGACTATCTCGTGAGTGTAATATCTAGCGAGATGAATGCCAATTGCCCAATGGAATTCCTCAAAGCTGCTGCCGTAATCAGCCGTAGCTGGTTGATAGCACAGATACACAAACGCAAGTCTTTGGGCGAGAAGAACCAATCCTTCTTTACCTTTACCAAGACGGACAAAGAAATCATCCGTTGGCACGATCGTGAAGACCATACCATCTTTGATGTATGCGCCGACGACCATTGCCAAAGATACCAAGGCATCACCCGTGCCACCAATGCTCAAGCCAAGGAAGCCGTGGAGTCTACCCGTGGCGAGGTACTAATGTACGAAGGCGAGATATGCGATGCCAGATTCTCCAAATGTTGTGGTGGCAGAACAGAGGAGTTCAAGTATGCATGGGAAGATACAGAAAAGCCCTATCTGCAGAGTATTGAAGACCCCTATTGCAATACCCAGGACAAGGAACTGTTGGCTCAGGTACTCAACTCTTACGACCAGGAAACAACTGATTTCTACGAGTGGGAAGTTGTGATAGAGCAAGAAAAACTGGGACAACTGTTACTGGAACGACTAGGATACAACTTCGGCAAAGTCATGGCTCTCAATGCCATCGAGAGAGGCCCAGGTGGACATATCAGCAAACTGAAAATCGTGGGCACAGAGCACTCTATGGTTATTGGTAAAGAATTGGAAATCAGACGTACACTGAGTGAGTCGCACCTTCTCTCCAGCGCCTTTGAGGCATATCCCATAACGAAGGAGGGGGAGAATGCTCCATCCGAATTCCTGCTGAAAGGTCGTGGTTGGGGACATGGTGTGGGCATGTGCCAGATAGGTGCAGCCGTAATGGGACAACAGGGACATCCTTACCAGGAAATACTCACCTTCTATTATCGCGGTGCCGACATAATTCAGGTAAGCAAATAAATCCATAGAAAAAATAGTTGCTTTCCTTTTCACCGCAAGAATATAATTCTGCAAACCAAATAAACCATAGGAAAACTGAGCGTGAAACAAGATATTATCATAGCATCAGACTTGGAAAAGAGTCTGACAGAAGCCATTGAGAGAGTGAGCCACGACCATCTGTTCGTACTCACCGACACCAATACGGAGCGTTATTGCTGGCCTCTGATAAAAGACTTTGCCATAATGCAAGGGGCACGAATGATAACGATAGCTCCCACTGACGAGGCAAAAAACATCAGCACACTGACCAAGGTGTGGTCTGCCTTGCAAGAGGGAGGTGCATCACGCCATTCACTGATGGTCAACCTTGGTGGAGGCATGGTGACAGACCTTGGTGGTTTTGCCGCCAGCACCTTCAAGCGCGGCATGGCTTACATCAACATCCCCACCACTCTATTGGCACAGGTAGATGCCTCAGTGGGTGGAAAAACGGGTATCAACTTTGGCGGATTGAAGAATGAAATAGGTGTATTCAATTGTGCATCGAGCGTGATACTCAGTAGCGCCTTCTTGCGCACATTAGACAAAGAAAACCTTCTCTCCGGATATGCAGAAATGCTCAAGCATGGTTTACTCAGCACCAAGGAAAATTGGGCAGAACTGCTTTGCTTCGACATCACCAACCCTAACTTTGACACATTGCAAATGCTTGTGACAAAGAGTGTTGCCATCAAGGAGGAGATCGTAAATATTGACCCAACGGAAAAGGGCATCAGAAAAGCTCTTAATCTTGGACACACTTCTGGTCATGCTTTGGAAAGCCTTGCTCTGGAGGAGGGAAGAACCATCCTACACGGATATGCCGTGGCATGGGGGCTGATGATGGAATTATACCTTAGTGCCAAGAAATGCAGTTTTCCCGCCAAAGAGATGCATCAATTGGAAAACTTTGTCAAGGAACACTACGGCAAATTCCTCTATGAATGCAAGCATTATGATACTCTGTACAAGTACATGACGCACGACAAAAAGAATGAGAATGGTAACATCAATTTCACTCTGATGGGTGCAATAGGAGATATCCGTATCAATCAAACTGCCACCAAAGACGAGATAGAAGAAATGCTGGATTACTACCGAGAGAATTAAAGTGGAGATTTTTTATACATTTTTTCACATTCCGCTTAAACTTTTTTCCACTCGGCTTGTCAGAACTTTGTGCGAAAATAATCTATTCTATCATATGACTAAAAAACTTTTACTCTTGCCCATAGCAATATTGGCAATGCTAATGTGCCCTACTAAGGCTTGGGCACAAAAAAATACTGTTACCGGTAAGGTGACAGAGATGCGCTCGGGCGAAACTCTGGTCGGAGCTACTGCCGTATTGCTTAATCCGAAAGACAGTGCACAAGTGAGCGGCGCCGTAACTGGAGAGACAGGTGTGTTTACCATCTCGCCAAAGAATGGTGGCAAATACATCCTACGCATTAGTTTCATTGGATACAAGCCCTATTTCAAGAACATCGAAGTCAAGGGAAAGACCGCCACTAACCTGGGCACCATCGTCATGCACGAGGATGCAACATTGATGCAACAAGCCAATGTAATTGCACGCTTGGCACAGGTGGAAATGAAGGCAGATACCTTCGTATATAATGCCGATGCATACAGAATGCCAGAAGGTGCAGTGCTGGAAGAACTGGTAAAAAAGCTACCAGGAGCTGAGGTAGAAGAGGATGGCACCATCAAGATTAATGGCAAGACCGTAAAGAAGATTATGGTTGATGGTAAGGATTTCTTCTCCAACGACACTCAGATGTCTATGAAGAACATTCCCACCAAGATGATTAAAAACATCAAGGCTTACGACAAGCAGAGCGACTATAGCCGTGTAACTGGTATTGACGATGGCGAGGAGGAAACCGTGCTTGACCTTACCGTAAAGAAAGGTATGAAGCAAGGTTGGCTCATCAATGTCGAGGGTGGCTATGGCACCAAGGGTAAATACACAGGCAGAGCCAACGTGATGCGTATCCTGGATAATCTGCAGTTTGCGGTATTTGCCAACACCGACAACTCTAGCAATGGTGGCGGTATGACCTCTAGCCAAATGGGTGGAGCCAATATCGCTTGGGAGAATGGCAAACGTAACTACGAGGCAGGCTTATTTAAAATAGGTGGTAGTGTAAGAGCTAATCGCAACTTCAGAGAAAATATCACCAAGAGCAATTCGGAAACCTTCCTTCAAGGTGCTAGCAGCACATGGAGCAATGCATGGAACTGGGGAGAGAACCTCAGTTGGGGTATGAATGCCGATATGCGTTTGGAATGGATGCCCGACTCTGCTACAAATATCATCTTCACTCCCTCATTCTCTCACTCCGAGGGCAACAACGAGTCAGAAAACAAGTCAGTTACCTTCGATGCCGACCCCTACAAAGCTGGAATGTCTAGACCTTTGGAAGAATTTGACGATAGCGTAAACGGCAAGATGATATACGAGGACATTCTGGTCAATAGCAATAGAAACCAAAATATGTCTGGCAACAAATCAGACAATGTAAGTGGTCGTATTCAGATTAATCGTCGCCTTGGCAAGCCTGGCAGAAATATCAACTTCAATGCAAATGGTAATTACTCTCACTCTAATGGCGAATCATGGAGTATCTCCGACATCCGTTACTATAAGACAAAGAGCAGAACATATACCAATCGTTACAACGAGAGTCCTAGCACCAACTACAACATCACCTCTCGTCTGAGCTACACAGAGCCTCTGACCGAATACATGAACCTTCAGGGTAGCTACCAGTTCCAATACCGCTTCTCTGATAGCGACCGCTCTATGTATGACCTTCACGAATTATTGGAGCAAGACCCCACCCTCACTCCCGAACAGCTATATATGGGTTACATCCCTGGCGTGGATACTTTGAACTGGTTGCTCAATCGTGAGAACTCTCAGTATGCTACATACAACGAGTACAACCACGATGCTCAACTGTTGCTTCGCTTCACTCGCAAGTTTGAAAACGAGCGGGAGCTTCGCTTCAACTTTGGTGCTTCTCTCCAGCCTCAAACCACTCACATGGATTATGCAAAGAACCAAATTGATACTACCATTATCAGAAATGTGTTCAACTGGGCTCCCCGCATCCATGCACGTTGGAAGATTAACCAGGGAAGCCAGATGAATTTCCGCTACAATGGCCGTATGTCTCAACCAAGCATGACCAACCTGATTGAGGTTATGGACAATAGCAACCCTCAGTACGTGAGCATGGGTAATGCTGGTTTGGAGAGCAGTTGGACAAATAGCCTAAACCTAGACTATAATGGCTACCTACAGGAGAAGCACATGGGATGGTCAGCTAGAGCTTCATACTCTACTACCGACCGCTCTGTATCTTCTGCTACTATCTATGATGCTCAAACCGGTAACAGATATTCTCGTCCAATGAACATTGACGGCAATTGGAATACATCTGCCGACATAGGTTTCAATACTGCTCTTGATACAGCAAAGCACTTCTCAATGAATATCTCTGCTCGTATCAACTATTCAAACAATGTGGGATATATCTCTTCTCCCATTGACAATTTGATTACTCCTGAAACCGTTGAGGACATGAACAATCTATTCAAGAATGCTTACCTCAATGGTGACCTGGCAAAGTCTACTACCAAGAACCTTGGTATTGGTCAGAACTTCAGAGCAGGCTATCGTACCGAATGGGGAGAAACTGGTTCTATTGATATCAGCGTGCGTGCCAACTACAACTATAATCACGCAAGAAATGCCAACAATACCAATGCCAACCTTGATTCGTGGAACTTCAGTTATGGTGGCGATTTCACCATTACAACTCCATGGGGCACTACACTAAGCAGCGATATTGGCCCTCAGTACCGTCGTGGCTATAGAGACAGAGCTATGAATACTACGGAGCTCATTTGGAATGCTCGTCTTCAGCATGCTTTCCTCAAGAAGAGAAACCTCATTGTCAGTGCACACTGGTACGACATTCTGGGAGAGCGCAGCACCATCTCACGTTCTATCTCAGCTACCATGCGTTCGGATACAGAGACAACCAACAATACCTATTCATACGTAATGTTCCGTGTATCTTACAGATTGAATCTGCTTGGTGGCAAGGGTGCACGCCCACAAGGTCCTGAAGGTGGCAGAGGCTTCCGCAGTGGCGGTGGCATGCCCATGATGATCGGTGGCTTTGGTGGTCCCAGATAACACATAACCATTTACGCATAGAAAAGGGGTGCTTCGTTTTGGGGCATCCCTTTCTTATTATCATTTATCACATACATATACCTACCTTCAAAAGCATAGAACATTATCACATAAATAGGCATGGTGTACAAAAACAACATCCCGCTCCTAGTAACTCACTCGGGGCGGGATGCTTGTATTTGCCTTTCTAACTAACGGACATTATATCCGCGAGAATAGACTTTCTGTACGAAATTACTTCTCAGAGAGATACTTGCGAGCGTCCATAGCAGCATGACAACCGCTACCAGCCGCCGAGATAGCCTGACGATAGATGGGGTCTGCCACGTCGCCACAGGCAAAGACACCGGGAATGTTGGTAGCTGTGGTGGGATGCTTCACCATGATGTAGCCCTCGGCATCGCACTCCAGAGCAGGACGGAAGATGTCGCTGTTGGGGTGATGACCAATGGCTAGGAAGAGACCATCGATGGGGAGATCTTCGCCAGTAGAAAGATGTGCGCCCTCTACACCATCAGCGCCGTAAAGGCCACGCACCTGTGTGTTCCATAGGATTTCGATGTTCTCTATCTCCTTCACCTTCTTCTGCATAGCCTCTGAAGCGCGCAAAACATCGCGGCGAACAATCAGGTACACCTTTTTGCAAAGGCCAGCCAGATACTGTGCCTCTTCGCAGGCGGTATCGCCACCACCAACCACGGCCACTACCTTCTTGCGGTAGAAGAAACCGTCGCACGTAGCACATGCACTCACTCCCATGCCCTGATACTTCTTCTCATCGTCCAAACCAAGGTACTTGGCAGAAGCACCGGTAGAGATGATTACGGTGTCGGCCTCCACAGTGGTGCCATCATCAATGGTGAGTACGTGAGGACGACTACCATCCATACTAAAGTCTACGGCGGTGATGCTACCCATACGGATTTCGGCACCCAAGCGTTCTGCCTGTGCGCGGAGATCTTCCATTAGCTCGTTGCCAGTAGTGCCCTCGGGATAACCAGGGAAGTTGTCAATCTCTGTGGTTTGGGTCAACTGGCCACCGGGCTGGTTGCCCTCATACAATACGGGTTCCATGCCGCTACGACTGGCATAGATTGCAGCTGTGTAGCCGGCAGGGCCGCTACCGATGATAACTGTCTTCATAATGTCTTATTCTATTTTTATTGATTTATATTTTTCTTCTTTCGTGTGAAGCACTCGGGCAGGTATGGCCCAAGGCTATAGCTTGCTGCGATACTTGTCCTCGTCCTTGTCCTCAAGCATGGACAGGTAGCTGTTGTATCGGCTTTGTGCTATGTGGTGCTCCTCCATGGCGGCAAGCACGGCACACCCCGGTTCGTGCGTGTGAGTGCAATTGCCAAAGCGACACTCTTGGCCAATCTCGAAAATCTCGCGGAAATAATGCCCCACCTCTTCGCGCTCCATATCGAAGGTGCCAAAGCCCTTGATGCCGGGAGTGTCTATGATGTGGCCCGAGGAGGAACCATCGGGTTGGGGAAGGTCGAACATCTCGGAAAAGGTGGTGGTGTGCATACCCGTGTCGTGCGAGTCGGAAATCTCTGCCGTGCGCACATCCAGTCCCGGTATCAGAGCATTGAGCAGAGTGCTCTTACCCACACCGCTATTGCCAGAGAATAGTGTGGTCTTGCCGTGCAGCACTTCTCTGAGCGAATCTATACTGCACAGGCCTTGCTCATCATTCAGTGCAGACACACCATAGCAGGGATAACCGATGCCCTCGTACAGGCGGAAGAAGAGGCTCAGCAGATGCTTGTCGTCCTCGTCCAGCAGGTCCACCTTGTTGAAGATTAGTATCACGGGTACTCGGTATGCCTCGGCACCAGCCAAAAAGCGGTCTATGAACGTGGTGCTGGTTTCGGGGTGGCGCAATGTCACCACCAGCGCTGCCTGGTCCACATTGGCTGCTATGATATGGCTTTGTTTGGACAGATTGGAGGCCTTGCGAATGATATAGTTGCGTCTGTCCATAATCTCAGTAATCATGCCCACCTGCTCGTCCACGGATTCGGTGGGGATGATACGAACGTGGTCGCCCACGGCCACTGGATTGGTGCTTCGTATGCCTTTCAGGCGAAAATTACCTTTCACCTTACATTGGAAAAGCTGGCCATCATCCAAACGAACAATGTACCAGCTTCCTGTATTCTTTATTACAATGCCCTGCATTAAACGGTCATTATTTCTTTTTCCTTGTTAGCAAGTAGTTCTTCCACCTTCTTGATGTACTTGTCGTGCATCTTCTGTAGGTCTGCCTCTGCATCCTTTTCCAAGTCCTCAGAAAGACCGTCCTTGATGGCCTTCTTGAGCTTGTCGTTGGTATCACGGCGAGCGTTGCGGATACTTACCTTTGCCTGCTCGCTTTCCTTGCCGCACTGCTTCACCAATTGCTTACGGCGCTCCTCGGTCAGAGGGGGAATGGTGAGGCGGATGATTTCGCCATTGTTGTCGGGGGTGATGCCCACGTCGCTATCCATGATGGCCTTCTCTATGGCGCGGAACATGCTCTTGTCCCAGGGTTTGATGGCAATGGTGCGAGCATCGGGGGTGTTCACACTGGCTACATTGTTCAGAGGAACCAGGCTGCCATAGCTGTCCACTCGGATGCCGTCCAGAATCTTTACGTTTGCCTTGCCTGCGCGGATGTGAGCCAGTGCCTCGTCCAGGTACATTACGGCTTCTTCCATCTTCTCCTCGGCTTCGGCGAGGGTAACTTTAACGTCTATCATAATTGTCTAAAGCTTAATAATTGTTTCAAAATCTGAACAAAAGTAGCTCATTTATTTCAATATTGCAAGTGGCACGATAGGTTTTGTGCTCTCCAGGCCTTATTTTTCTGTTATTTCTGATGTAGTTTCGGGAATGAAGGGTTGGACGGCGAACTTCATGTCCACATATTCTTCACCTTTTTCACACCAAACATACTTAGCGTACACATGCACCTGTGCGCGAATGAGTTCTTCGATGATGAGGTGGTAGGCATCGGGGTAAAACTCCTGAAAGTTGATGAGACTGAACTGAACCTGCGTGTGGAAAACCTCCTCTGCCATGGCGGGGTTCTCAAAGGTGCGTCTCACCTGTGGTATGACATACTCAAAGTGCTCCTCGGCATCTATGATTATTGCGTGCCAGATGGAACGTATCTCCAGTGCGCTCATGGTGGTGGTGTCTGATGGGGTGGCTATGACGATGTCCTGAATCTTGTCGTCGTTGCGGTAATCGTTTTCGTCAAGACACACCTCGCCAGGTAGCATATCCTTGTACTCGTTCTTGCAACTGGTGCCGCACAATGCCATACCGATGATGGCAATAATGGATAGCAATGTGGAGAATGTTTTCTTCATAATGACCTTGTTGTTTTATGTGAAAATGTGTGTTCGGGAGATTGTTGGCTCGGATCTTCCCTTCACGAGATTTGATCCCTTATATTATATGCAGGCTTGCTCCGTTCTTTTATTTTGCAGAGATTGAGCTAGTGTTTCCTTTTGTAATAATCGTTTCTCAGAGCAACGGGCGAGCTACCTGTTTCCTTACGCATGAATGATCCAAAGTGCGATTGATTGGCAAAACCCAGTGCTGCGGCTATTTCCTTGACGCTGAGGTCGGGGTCGCTGAGCATGGTGCGTGCCAGATTGACCAGTTCCTCGTTGATGAGCTGGCTGGCCGTTTTGCCAGTCACAAACTTGCATATACTATTGAAGTATTTGGGGGTAATATTCAGCTTGTCGGCATAGAACTTTACGCTACGTCCATCGGGATGAATCTTGAGCAAGCGTGCAAAGTCGCGGAAGATGCGGTCGGCAGCCGTATGTCTCTCTCGCTTGCCTATAATGCCACGGTGATAGAAGAAGCCAGTCATCGTGTAGGCAAGGGCCTGCAATATGCGCTGGATGCTTTCCATGCGTATCAAATCGTTGGGCAAGTGGTTGTGGCTGGAAATGAGCTTGTAATACAATCCTATGGACTCGTGCTCCTCAGGGGTGAGGTGAACTATTTCCGTAGGTTTGCTCACCAGGTATTGCATCATATTCATGTGCGTACTCTTGATGATGTTGCCACCAAACTTTGGAGACACAATAAAGATGCGGCAATTCATGTCTTCGCTATGCTCTCCAGGTCTGATGATATTGCCTGGTGCCACTATCAGCAGGTCGTGTTTGGTCACGGTGTGCTCCACATTGTCTATAAAAAAAGTGGATTCTCCTTCCTCAATGCTCACCATGATTAGTGAGTGGTTGAGGTATTTGTCCTGAACGTTAGATATTTGCTGCATGGTATTAAACAACAACATGTTCTCGTCCAGGTAATCAAAATCTAATCCTTCTGGTACGGGATTGCTCAAACTAATTCTTTTCATACTGCAAAGATAGTGAAATGTGTTTTATTTGTCCTACATTTCACTGTTTTTTTATTTGAAAATGGTGCCAAAAAGAACAAAATCTGCTCTAAACGTACTTCTTTTCATAAAAAGATAAAATCCTCGAGGTCAAAGTTGGTGCAATTATCGTACCTTTGCCGCCGATGAAGTATTATTTTATTGCAGGAGAAGCAAGTGGCGATTTGCACGCCCAGCATTTGATGGAGGCGGTGCGTCAGCACGATAGCCAAGCCGAGGTGCGCTATTGGTATCGCCCCGATTTGGCATACATGGGTTTTGTGCCCGTGGTCATGCATTTGTCCGAGATTTTGCGTGGCATTCGAGAGTGCAAGGCAGACATAGCCGCCTTCGAACCCGACAGATTGATACTGGTGGATTATCCTGGCTTCAATCTCAAGATAGCATCCTGGTTTCATGCCAATTGCAAGAAGCAAGGTGCCAAGACGGTGTACTACATTCCCCCAAAGATATGGGCCTGGAAGGAAGGACGCATAGCTCAGATTAGAAAGTATGTGGACCAGGTGTTGAGCATCCTCCCCTTTGAGGTGGAGTGGTATCAGGAGAAATACGCTTACAAGGTGGATTACGTGGGCAATCCCACTTTGGACGAGATAGATGTCTTCAAGAACTCTCTCTCCGACGAAGAGGTTAGCCAATGGAAGGAGTCGCTAGGCATTGCCAATCAACCCATCGTGGCCCTAATGCCAGGTAGCAGAAGACAGGAGATAGAAAAGAATCTCCCCCTCATGCTTAGAGCAGCCAATAGCGTCAGAGGTAAGCACAAATATGTGATAGCCTCGGCTCCCAGTATACCAGGCGAGTTCTACAATGAGATATTGGACTGGGTTATACCTTCAGATGACCACGCGACGAGGGACCGCTTGATTCTTGCTCCATGCAATGGTAGCAGGAACAGTTTTATCCTCTTGCATTGTGCCAAGGCAGCATTGGTGACTAGTGGTACCGCCACATTGGAAACCGCCATAATGAATGTTCCGCAGATAGTATGCTATGCCATGAGTCATGGCAAGGTGGTGTCCATGCTACGTCGCCTTCTTCTCAAGGTGCCTTATGTTTCGTTGGTCAATCTTATTGCCGGTTACGAGGTGGTGCCAGAATTGGTGGCTGGAGATATGACACAGGAGCGATTGAATGAGTGCCTGAGAAGCGTGCTTCAAGACGAAACCTACGTAGAGAAACAGCTTTCCGGCTATGCCCTAATGATGAAGCGCTTAGGAACTCCTGGTGCACCCATCAATGCTGCCAGGAAGATAGTGTCTAAGTGAGCGGAGAGGCTCTGCGGGATTCTGGGATTCTGAATACTCTGAATACTCTGAGTTCTCTGAATACTCCGACATAATATATAATGTAAAAGGCTAAAAATCGAATTTATTATGATGATACTACAGAAGATAAAGGATTGGGTGGTGGATATGTTTACATTGGGTGATGACAAGATGCCCGATAGCGAAACCATCGAAGCGATAGAAAGTGGCGTGGAGTTTCGCGGAGCCAAGTTGTGGATTCTCGTCTTGGCTATCTTCGTAGCTTCTCTGGGTTTGAACACCAATAGTGCGGCCGTGATTATTGGTGCCATGCTTATCTCTCCTTTGATGGGTCCCATCATTGGTATGGGGCTTGCTATTGGTATCAACGACTTTATGCTCTTCAAGCGTGCCGCCAAGAACTATCTTGTGGCCACCGTCTTCAGTGTGGCAACGGCTACGCTATATTTTCTAATCACTCCCTTTGACGAAGCACAATCCGAATTGCTGGCACGCACCTCGCCCACCATTTACGATGTGGGCATAGCTCTTTGTGGCGGATTGGCAGGTATAGTGGCTCTGAGCAGCAAGAGTCAGCGCATGGGTAATGTTATCCCCGGCGTGGCCATCGCAACGGCATTGATGCCTCCTTTGTGCACCGTCGGATTTGGCTTAGGTACAGGCAATTGGCTCTTCGCTTTGGGTGCGTTGTACCTGTATCTGATTAATACCATTTTTATCAGCCTAGCTACGTTCATTGGTGTGGCATTTGTGATGCGATACCCCAAGAAAGTCTTTGTGGACAAGGCCAGGGAGAAGCGTGTTAAGCAAATAATCACCTTTATCAGCATCGTCACCATCATTCCCAGTGTGTACATCACCTTCCAAATGGTACAAGAAACTATCTTCAAGGATAGATGCCAGGACTTTTGTCGCGAGGTGGTACAGACGGACAAGGCCAAGATTATTTCTCACGAGTACGACTATGCACATCGCACCATTCGTGTGGTACTATTAGGTGAAGAGGTGGATAGTTTGGAGATAGAAAAGATGCGCAAGAGTCAGGTGCTCTATGGACTCAATAATGCAGTTCTGGAACTAGTGCAAGGTACCAAAGGATTGGATGAGGAAAGCGTAAAAGGCATGATATCCGAGAGCAAGAATAAGCTCTTGGCTACCCAGCGCCAGTTGGTGGAGAATACTCAGGAAATCAGAGTGTTGCGTGATAGTATAGAACATGCACAAACCGTGACAGAGAGTTCGCGTATCTTGTTGCCAGAACTTACCGCTCTCTATCCGCAAGTTACGTCCGTCACCACGGGTCAGAGCCTGCGTACCTATTGGGCAGATTCTGTGATGCTGGATACCACGGTATTCTTGGTTGATGTGGTTGTTTCCAGTGCGATTACACCTTCAGATGAGGCTCGCATGAATAGCTGGTTGCAAATGCGTTTGGGTAGGAATGATATTCAATTGCACGTCATGTTGGATGCTCCAAATAAGACCGCTTCTACCAAGCCAACTCTCACCAAGACTACCAAGACAAGGAGATAAGCACTCCTTGTCATGGAAAGAAAGGCGGATTCTATACCGATGAAACCAAATATTTTGCATACAATATCTCGGGATATGAGTATGCAAAGTAGTCTTGGTATGCTAAATAATACGATGAAATCGAAAGATTTTAGAGATTTATTGCTTCATGCCCAGATTAGTGGCAAAAAAATATCTGACTACCTGACTACTTATCTGATTCTCCGACTACTTATCTGCTTATCAGTTTGCCTTCCCGATACGGGATTTGACTTTTGGGGTCTTGGAAGCCTGATTTGAGGAGCAGAAATCGAGAATCGAGAGGTGGATATTGCTTTTTGTCCTCGGGGGTGGGGATGTCAAGTCTTGACAACTCTGATTCCGATTAAGGTTCGAGTTTTGGCAAAGCATCATGGTTAGTCATGTCCAATGTAAGAGGAGTGACAGACGCCATGTTGTGTTCGATAGCCCAACAATCAGTGTCCTCAGCATCAGGTTCTTGTGAGCAAAATGTACCCGTAAGTGTAAATACTTGTCTGCCATCTTCGTCAAGCCCAGCGTCCAGCCATTCGGTGTGCCAAAGTCCGCGTGCCATACGGCACACTTTTGCACCATCAAGATGGTCGGTTTCGGGGAAATTGATGTTGAGGCAAGTATCCATAGGTAAGCCATCGTTGAGAACTTTGGATGCCCATTCTTCCACCACCTGTTCGTAGGGAGAAAAGTCGCATTGCTTTTTTGACGTCCTGAGACTGTATGCAATGCTGGGAATACCCTTCATGCAAGCCTCCAGAGTGGCACCCACGGTACCACTATAGTGCAGGGAGATGGACATGTTGTCGCCATGATTGATGCCACTGACCACCAGGTCGGGCTTGGTGGGAAGTATCTTCTCCAATGCTATCTTGACGCAATCCACAGGTGTGCCTGAGCATGCAAAAATATTGTCGGCAATCTGTGTGACGCAAACGGGACGAGTGGATGTGATGCTACAAGCGGCACCGCTACGAGCACTATCGGGAGCAACTACAACGACACGTCCCAGACGGCTCATAATTTCTGTCAGAAACCGTATTCCCTGAGCCTGATATCCATCATCGTTGGTAATAAGAATGGTCTTGTTATGCTTCATGTGTAAAAAGAGAATAATCTTTATTTCATGGCAAAGGTAAGGCATTTAGTATTTTTGAGCAAATTTTCCTTGGCATATTGAGCAAATTTTTCTATCTTTGTGCGCGAATAATTTGTAGAAAAAAGGCAAATGAGTAAAATAATTGCTTTGGCCAACCAAAAAGGTGGCGTAGGTAAGACTACTACAAGTATGAATTTGGCCGCATCGCTAGCCGCGCTGGAAAAGAAAGTGCTGCTGATAGATGCCGACCCTCAAGCCAATGCTTCCAGCGGTCTGGGCGTGGATAGCGCACAGGTAGATTGCACTATCTATAATTGCTTGATAGACGGTGTGGATATACGCGAAGCTATCTATAGCACAGACGTAGAAGGACTGGATATTATCCCTAGCCATATCGACTTGGTGGGAGCAGAGATTGAGATGCTCAACAGACCCAACCGCGAGCGTATCATGCATAATATCCTGCAACCCATATTGGCCGATTATGATTACATCCTGATTGATTGTAGCCCATCACTCGGTTTGATTACCGTCAATGCCCTCACCGCAGCTAATAGCGTGATAATACCTGTTCAGTGCGAGTATTTTGCCTTGGAGGGAATCAGTAAGTTGCTGAATACTATCAAGATAATTAAGACCAAGCTAAATCCTCAATTGGAGATAGAAGGTTTCTTGCTGACGATGTACGATAGCCGATTGCGATTGGCCAACCAGATTTACGATGAGGTGAAGAGGCACTTCCGCGAGTTGGTGTTCCGTACCGTAATTCAGCGTAATGTAAAGTTGTCAGAAGCCCCCAGCCACGGCATGCCCGTATTGCACTATGATGTAGACTCAGTGGGAGCTCGCAACCACTTGGCTTTGGCACAAGAGATTATTGATAAAAACGAGAAGAAGAAATAAGACCAAATGGCAATAAAGAAGAAATACGCAGCTCTAGGCAGAGGACTTGATGCCCTGATAAGCACGGAGAAGGTGAATACGGCGGGTTCGGGCAGTATCTGCGAGATAGCTATCCAACAGATAATACCCAATCCCAATCAGCCTCGCAGAGAGTTTGCTCCCGAAGCTTTGCAAGAACTCTCTGATAGCATCCGCGAATTGGGTATCGTACAGCCCATTACCCTTCGCGATCAGGGCGATGGCACTTATCTGATCATTGCAGGTGAGCGCCGTTGGCGTGCCAGTCAAATGGCTGGGCTTACCTCCATTCCAGCATACGTTCGTACCGTGGACGATGAGAATATGATGGAGATGGCGCTTATCGAAAACATTCAGCGCGAAGACCTCAATGCACTGGAGATAGCTTTGGCCTACCAGCATCTGATGGAGCAGTACGACCTGACACAAGAGCGCCTTTCAGAGAGAGTGGGTAAGAATCGTAGCACGATAACCAACTACCTGCGTCTTCTGAAATTGCCCGCAACCATACAGATGGGATTGAAGGACCGCAGATTGGAGATGGGACATGCCAGAGCTCTGCTCTCCATTAGCGATCCCAAGTTGCAAATACGTGTCTACAACGAGATACTCGAGCAAGGATTGAGTGTACACAAGGTGGAAGAGATAGTGAAGGAACTTTCCGAAGGCGGTGTGGTAAAGACCTCGGATGGTAATCGCCTGAAGGGCAAACCCGGCAAGTTGGGCGAAGAATATGCCTTGCTGAAGGATAGCCTGTCTAAGTTCTTCCAAACGAAGGTCCAACTGACATGCTCCGACAAGGGTAAGGGCAAGATAATAATCCCCTTTGCCAACGAGAGAGATATGGAGCGCATAATAGAAATCCTGGATAGATTGAAGTGAGCAAGGGAAATAGATTTATCGCTTTCTTGTTACTGACCGTATCTCTGTTCATCTCAGTTCAGAGGGTCTTTGCCGTGGTGTTGCCTATGGATACCGTGGCAAGACGTGTTGTGCCCACCGAGCCACGTCGCCATGTAGAGACAGATACTCTACTTGTGGGCGAGCTATCGGACACCGCAAGCATCTTGTTGCCTTCGCCCAAGCACGAAGCCCCCATCAGCACCGACACTACCATCATGGTATATTCTGATTCATTGACCAAGGTGGTGGGAGATACCCTTAAGCTGAACCGCTTCGAAAACTGGCAACCCAATTCCATTCGTGCCATGTGGCTTGCAATGGTTTTCCCTGGCGGAGGTCAGATATACAATAGAAAGTACTGGAAATTGCCTATCGTATACGGAGGAGTGGTGGGATGCATCTATGCCGTCAATTGGAATTCGCAGATGCTGAAGGATTATTCTCAAGCATATCAGGATATTACCGACAAAGACCCCACCACAAATAGCCACCTGGAGATGCTTCCATTGGGATATAATATCAGTGGCAGAGAGGAGCATTTCAAGACTATCTTCAAGCGCAAGAAAGACTTCTATCGACGCAATAGAGACTTGAGCATCTTCTGCATAGCCGGTGTGTATCTCCTGAGCGTGGTGGATGCCTACGTGGACGCCGAATTGAGTACTTTCGACATAGGCAGAGAACTCTCCGTTCAGCTCTCGCCCAATATGATTTCCACGGACATGATGCAAGGCACCAGCCTCATGAATGCCACGCCGTGTATAAGCATCAACTTTAACTACTAGGCATAAAGGCTCAAGGGTGGACATCCCGCCATAAGTATAGCATCAAAACTACTAACCATAAGCTCGGATTTAACAACCAGCTTTAAGCATAGCATCGAAACTACTAACCTAAAACTACTATTCCGAACCATCAACTAAAACCATTAACATAATAGCAGACATTCCCATGAAGAAATATTTCGTAGCACTCTCCCTATTGACAATCGTTCTCTCAGCTAATGCCCAAAAGACTCTCACCGTGGTGGACGAGCACACTGGCAAGGAGGAGGTAATAGACCTGCCCGAAGGCATGCTAGAAGAGGAAATAGATAGCATGATGCGCCAATGGTATGCTAGCACGTATCTGGCCTACGATAGTGCTACATGCGAGAGCAATGGCGGAGATATTGCATACGAACCAGAGGAATATATCAAGCGCTTGCAATATTTGCCCAATGTGATAGAGATGCCATACAACTCGGTGGTGCGCAAGTTTATCGACCAATATAGCGGACGTTTGCGCAGAAGCATAGCTATGATGCTGGGTGCCAGTAATTTCTATAATCCCATCTTCGAGGATGCCCTGGAGGCATATCAGTTGCCATTGGAATTGAAGTATCTTCCTATCATCGAGAGTGCCCTTAATCCCAATGCCACCAGCAAGGTGGGCGCAGGAGGTCTATGGCAATTCATGCCAGCTACGGGTAAGCGCTATGGATTGGAGATAACCAGTTTGATAGACGAGCGCCGAGACCCCATCAAGGCCAGTTATGCTGCAGCTCGCATGCTCAAGAGCCTGTATGAGATATTTGGCGATTGGACCTTGGTTATAGCATCATACAATTGTGGCCCAGGCAATGTGAATAAGGCCATCAAGCGAGCAGGCGGAGAGCGCGACTATTGGAAGATTTACCCCTATCTGCCAAGCGAAACACGCGGTTATGTGCCCGCCTTCATTGCTGCCAATTATATTATGAATTACTATTGCGAGCACAATATATGCCCGGCATCCACTCGTCTGCCCATGGACACGGACACTCTGATAGTATCTCGCGAGGTATATATGGAGCAGATTAGCGAATTGTGCAATATCTCCATGGAAGAGTTGAAAGCCTTGAACCCACAATATCGCACCACCCGCATACCTGGCAATGCTCAGCCTTGCACCCTGCGCATGCCCATGGCCGCCATCAATGCCTTCATCGAGTGTGGCGATAGCATATACACACATAGATTGGCCGAATTGTCCAAGCGCCGCTCTGTGGTCAATGTCAATGAAAAAGCCGCATCCAGCAAGTCCTCATCTGCCAAGAAGACGGTAACCGTGCGTAGTGGCGACACACTAGGTGCCATAGCCAAGCGCAATGGTACTACGGTGAACAAGATAATGAAGCTCAACGGCATGAAGAGCCATGCCATCAGAGTGGGACAGAAGATACGTGTGAAATAAGAAGATACGTTTGGAAATAAAATAACCACCCCGCTTTATGGAAGACAACAAGATGATACAAGAGGCCTATGATCGCCTCGTAGAAACGTATTTGGCATCGCCACATCGCAAGAAGGTTGCTACCATAGAAAAAGCATTCAAATTTGCATGTCAGGCGCATCAAGGAGTGCGCCGTCTCTCGGGCGAACCATATATTATGCACCCCCTGTCTGTGGCACAAATCGTTTGTGGCGAGATAGGATTGGGCAGTACCAGCATATGCGCAGCACTCCTGCACGATGTGGTGGAGGATACCGACTACACCGTGGAGGATATCAAGAATATTTTCGGACCTAAGATAGCACAAATCGTGGATGGTGTTACCAAGATCAGTGGTGGCATCTTTGGCAATCAGGCATCGGCTCAGGCAGAGACCTTCAAAAAGTTGCTTCTCACCATGAGCAACGACATTCGTGTCATTCTCATCAAGATAAGCGACCGCCTGCACAATATGCGCACCTTAGGTAGTCAGCCTCCAGCCAAGCAATACAAGATTACGGGCGAAACGCTCTACATCTATGCGCCATTGGCCAACAGATTGGGCTTGAATAAGATTAAGGAGGAACTGGAAGACCTCTCCTTCCGCTATGAGCACCCCGAGCAATACGCCCTGATCAAGACTCGATTGGCCGAGGTGGGCGGACACCTTCAGGACTTGTTTGCCGAGTTTACCGCACCCATTCGCGAAAGGCTTGACCAAACTGGTATCAAATATGAGATAAAAGCGCGCATCAAGTCGCCATATAGTATATGGTGTAAGATGCAAAATAAGAAAGTCACTCTGGATGAGGTGTACGATATACTGGCGGCTCGTATTGTGTTCGAAGGCAATGGCGACTCGGAGAGCGAGATAACCGATTGCTGGCGCATTTATGCCATCGCCACCAATATCTATCGTCCGCATCCCGAGCGTTTGCGCGACTGGCTTTCTCATCCCAAGGCCAATGGTTATCAGGCTCTGCAAACTACTCTCATGAGCAAGAGTGGCAGATGGATAGAGTTGCAGATACGCTCACGCCGCATGGACGATATTGCAGAGCAAGGTTTTGCTGCCCATTGGAAATACAAGGATGGAAGCAAGACTCAGCAAGATAGCGAAAACGAGTTGGAGAAGTGGCTCTCTACCATCAAGGAGATACTGGATGACCCCCAACCCAATGCCATGGACTTTCTGGATGCCATCAAGCTGAATCTGTATTCCAACGAGATAGTGGTGGTTACTCCTAAGGGTGATTTCAAGACCATGCCATCGGAGTGTACCGTATTGGATTTTGCCTTCAGCGTACACACGGCATTGGGTACCCATTGCATAGGTGCCAAGGTGAATCATCGTCTGGTGCCTCTGTCTCATCGTTTGGAGAGTGGCGACCAGGTGGAGATTCTTACCGGTAGGAATGTGCTGGTGACGGCAGATTGGTTGAACCACGTTACCACCGCCAAGGCGCAAACCAAGATTCATGCCATACTGCGCCGTCAGCAAAGGAAATTGCAGAAGGAGGGCGAAGAAATGCTCATGACCTTCCTTGCCGAGCACGATTTGCCCACGGAGGGAATAGTGCAGGACCGCTTGTGCCTATATCATAATGTGGAGAGCAGAGAGCAATTGTATATTCAGATAGCCGCTCGCACGATAGTGCTGGGTGATGGCGATGTGAAGCATTTGACCGACAAGTCAACCAAGCACAGATGGCGTCGCTTCATCCCCTTCCTCAAGAGCACTTCGCTGAGCGATGAGGATCTTTATGAGAAGGAGCGCAAGGCTGCTGGTACGAAGAGTGGCCCTCTCATATCATCAAGAACCTCTATCCTTTCTCTTGACAAGAAGAAACCATTGCTTCTCAATGAGGAAACCATATCCAAATATCTCATTTGCGAGCATTGTCATCCCATTCCTGGCGACGATGTGCTGGCCTTTCAGGATGCGGCTGGATATATCACCATTCACAAGCGTCAATGTCCTAATACCGAGCGACTTAAGGCCGTGGACGGCAATAATATCCTGGCGGCCGAGTGGGATACCCACAAGGTGCTTTTCTTCCCTGCAGTATTGCATGTGGAGGGTATAGACAGAGTGGGCGTGCTGTATCAGATGACGGGTGTGCTCTCCCATCAGATGAATCTGAATATTGCCAGTCTCAATGTGCAAACCGATAATGGTATCTTCTTTGCCGATATAGTGATGGAGGTGCACGATTTGCAAGACCTTACCGACGTAATACGTGACCTCAAGAAGATATCCGAGGTAAAAAAGGTGGTAAGAACCAGTTAGAGAGCGGGTGCCTTAGGATAAGAGTTAAATAGCCTTTAAGCCAGGTCGTTTAGCTCTTTGCGTAGCGCCACAAGCTCTTCGCGCAATTTCTGTAGCTCATTGATAATGATGGAGGTATCGTTGGCACCACTTTTGTTCTTGGTGAGCACTTCCTTGGCGGCGCTCAGTTTCATGCCACGAACCTTGACCAGATTGTACACTATGCGAATCTCGTCAATATCAGCCTGAGTGTATTGGCGATTTTTGCCATTGTTCTTCTTGGGACGAATGTTGGGAAACTGCTTCTCCCAAAAGCGTAGAAGCGATTCGGCAACACCAAATTGTGCTGCTACTTCTGATATACTATAGTATAACTTCAAGTCGGTATTACTCTTGAGGCTCATGGGGTGCAAGTTTAAAATTGTTGTTCGTTTTGAAAATCAGGCCACTATTTATTCCTAAAATCTTTGCAAAGTTAAGCAAAAGGGAGTATCTTTGCAAAGTTTTTTCAGAGAAAGTGTCCGTAGGACAAAGAATTATTTGCAAATAATAAGATAAAATCGTAAAGATATGATGACAGCTAACGAAATCCGTGACTCGTACAAGAAGTATTTCGAGTCCAAGGGTCATCTCATTGTACCATCAGCTCCTATGGTGGTAAAGGACGACCCCACACTGATGTTCACCAATGCAGGTATGAACCAGTGGAAGGATATTATTCTAGGTACTCGCGACCCTGAACCTCGCCGACGTGCCGATACACAGAAGTGTCTCCGCGTGAGTGGTAAGCACAACGATTTGGAAGAGGTAGGTCACGACACCTATCACCACACCATGTTCGAGATGCTTGGCAACTGGAGCTTTGGCGACTATTTCAAGGAAGGCGCTATAGATATGGCATGGGAATACTTGGTAGACGTACTCAAGTTGAACCCCAACGACCTCTATGTCACCGTATTCGAGGGTGATGCCAGCGAGAATCTCTCTCGTGATGACGAGGCTGCACAGTTCTGGTTGAAGCACGTTCCTGCCGACCATATTATCAATGGCAACAAGCACGACAACTTCTGGGAGATGGGCGATACAGGTCCTTGTGGCCCTTGTTCGGAGATTCACCTGGATAGCCGTTCGGCTGAGGAGAAGGCACAAGTGCCTGGTCGTGACTTGGTAAATAAGGACAATCCACAGGTGATCGAGATATGGAACATCGTATTCATGCAATACGAGCGCAAGGCTGATGGCCATCTTGAGCCCCTTGGTATGAACGTAATCGATACCGGTATGGGCTTCGAGCGTTTGGTACGTGCCATTCAGGGCAAGCAATCCAACTATGATACCGATATCTTCCAGCCCATCATCCAGGCTTTGGCGGCAAAGACAGGTATTGCTTATGGTCAGGCAGAGAAGACAGACATTGCCATGCGAGTAATCGTAGACCACCTTCGTGCCATCTCGTTCAGCATAGCCGATGGCCAGTTGCCCTCCAATGCCAAGGCTGGTTATGTGATTCGTCGTATCTTGCGCCGTGCCGTGCGTTATGGCTATACATTCCTTGACCAGAAGCAGGCATTCATGTACACCCTGGTGCCCACTCTGGCACAGGAGATGGGTGGTGCCTTCCCCGAGTTGGTGGCACAGAAGGACTTTATCATGAAGGTGATGAAGGAGGAGGAAGACAGCTTCTTGCGCACCCTGGAGAATGGTATCCGTTTGCTCAATGGTATCATCGAGGAGACACGCGCTGCCGGCAAGAGCGAGATAGCAGGCGAGAAGGCATTTAAATTGTTTGATACTTGCGGTTTCCCCTTGGACTTGACCGAGCTTATCTGTCGCGAGAACGATATGACCGTGGACGAGGCTGGTTTCAATGTAGAGATGGAGAAGCAGAAGGCTCGTGCCCGCAATGCAGCTCAGGTGGAGATGGGCGACTGGCACATAGTAGCTGGTACCGAGGAGATGACTGGCGACGAGCTGAGCACCTTCGTTGGTTATGACTTCACAGAATACAGTTGCCGCATCGTCAAGTACCGCGAGGTAAAGCAGAAGAAGGGTGTGGTATACGAGGCAATCCTCAATCAGACACCTTTCTATGGCGAGATGGGCGGTGAGGTAGGTGACACCGGTGTCTTGATCAACGATGAAGAGACCATCAAGGTAATCGATACCAAGAAGGAGAATGGCGTATCAGTACACATCCTGGAGCGCATCCCCACCAATCCCGAAGCCGAGTTCATGGCATGTGTGGACGTGGAGCGCCGTCGTGCTACTGAGGCCAACCACAGTTGTACCCACCTCCTTGACCAGGCATTGCGTAGCGTACTGGGCGAGCACGTAGAGCAGAAGGGCTCTTTGGTTACCCCTGATTATCTGCGTTTCGACTTCTCTCACTTTGAGAAGGTTACCCCTGAGCAGATTCGCGAGGTAGAGTATATCGTCAACGAGCGCATTCGTGAGGACCTCCCCCTTCAGGAATACAGAGACACTCCTCTGGAGGAAGCTAAGAAATTGGGCGCTATAGCACTCTTTGGCGAGAAGTATGGCGACAAGGTGCGTGTGGTTCAGTTTGGCTCTAGCGTAGAGTTCTGTGGCGGTTGTCACGTACAGAGCACCGGACGCATAGGTATGGTGCGCATCATCAGTGAGAGCAGCGTAGCAGCAGGTGTACGCCGTATCGAGGCAGTAACCGGTCGTGCTGTGGAAGACCTTATGAACAAGCAGCAGGACTTCCTCACCGAGATTCGTTCCCTATTCAATAATGCTCCCGACCTGATTACCACCATTCAGAAGGCCATTGGCGAGAATGCCGACTTGCGCAAGCAGTTGGACGAGTTCAAGGCTCAGCGCGCTCTTCAGCAGAAGAAGGAGCTCATAGACAATGCTCATGATGTAGCAGGCATCAAGGTAATCTCTGGTGTAGTGCACCTGGATGCTCAAGCCGTGAAGGATATCACCTTCCAGTTGCGTGCTCAGTTCTCTGAAAAGTTGGTAGTAGCCATCGGTAGCATGTTCGAGGGTAAGCCCACACTGACCGTTGGTTTCTCAGACGACATGGTCGCAGCTGGTCTCAATGCAGGCAAGATGGTGCGCGAGGCTGGACGTCTCATCCAAGGTGGTGGTGGCGGTCAGGCACACTTTGCTACGGCTGGCGGTAAGAGCATCGAAGGTCTACCAGCAGCAGTATCTATGGTAGTAGAGCAAGCAACCGCATTGTAATATAAAGTTTTAAAAGGTTAATAATACTCTTAAGCGGGGTGTGTCTCTTGATGAGCGCACCTCCTTTTTTTATGCCACAATCACATCCCAGAATCAGCATTCCAGTTAGGGCTATGCAGCTGAGGCGAGAGATATCATTATCTTCTGACGTGTTAGAATATTTCACGAACTGATTATGAGGGTGTTTTAAAACCACCTCAGAAAACCACGTTTTTTTGAGGGAAAAAGTACTGATTCATGGTATGAAAGCGTTTGATTTGGTGCTCCGAGGTGCTGATTTTGCCTTCCTTTGATTTTTCAGCATTTTGTGGCTATTCAGATTTTTCAGGTAAGTAAAGTTGGGGGATTTCAGACGAGGTCGGAATTCACGACCTCAGCCCGTTGGTCACACAAAGGAAAGTAGACCAGACTCGTTGATGAAGATGGCATCTGCTGAATTCCGCTTATAGTAGTGGTGTAGCGTTTTGCTACATCATCCCTCATCCACGACTATAGACGAGGCGGTATTTTACCGCGTCGTCAGACGTGGTCACGTTCAGAACCTCAGCCTGTTGGCCACACAAAGGGGAGTAAAGACCGACTTGTTGATGAAGATGGCTTGTGTCTTGTAACTAGAACTGGTGCACTGAATTAGTGCAGTGGTTTTGTCACCCTCGTCTACATGTTGCGCGAGAGCATTGCTTGCTGTTTTTATACCCCATTGCCCTAGCCACATCCTTTCCACAGAAGAGAGCTTCGCCCTGTTCATCACTCTTTTCTTCACCTATCCGAAGGCAGAGTTAGCAAAACAACATTAATAAACTAAACATTTTCAAAATAAAGTGCTCGCTATTAACAGGTTCTTAACTCTGTTGTATCATACTTATCATCGTTCAGGAAAAGACAGGGTAATCAGGTAATCAGAAATCAGTTCTTGTTTTCTGCTACTCCTAAACTCAATGAAATATATACTAAATATATAGTTATTATATATATAATTAATTATATATATAATAAAAATCTTTTTTACATTACATGGCCTGTTTGTTTATTAATTGATTACTGATTACCTGATTACCCTTCTAGGGGGAATATTGATTACGATGATGTCCATTTTGTTAATACTCAATGATATGCCTATATTAAAATTATCCACCCCTTTGCTCCCCCTTGCCTCACTTTATGTCATCAATCTCCAAAACTACCATAAATTTGAAGTAAAAATACACTCTTCTGAGCACTAAATCTGCATTTTTTTGCAAATAAACGCATTGCTCACCTAATCTTGCATTGTGTATGTCTCTCACCCTGTTCATATTATATTACTCGCCTGATACACAATCACTAAATGACACTAAATGACAATAAATGCCACTATCTGCCACTATCTGCCATTATCTGCCAAACCGCCAAAAAGATGTCGTATCTTTGCATCAGAAAACGAACACACAGGTACCTTGTTCGTAAAACCAACCTCAAAACACTAATGTCTAACCCTCAAAACTAACAACTAACATTAATAAAATCAACAGATGAAACGAGATGACACTGTTCTTTGTAAGTGAAAGCCTTTGGCAGACAGATT
>JAFOCV010000034.1 GCA_017381015.1 Bacteroidaceae bacterium | reverse complement strand
GTGTCGATAGAACCCTCGATCTTGATCTGGATAGAGTTAAGAACATCCTCACCAGTGAAGTTTGCCTTCACCCATGCAGTGTAAGGAGCCAAGTAACCACCAACCATGTGGTGAGCGAAGCCATTCTCCTTAACTACGATAGCCTTACCAGCCTCCATCAAAGGCATATTGAATGCACCTACCAAGGTACCAACAGTATCAACCTTCTCTGCAACAGTCTCACCGTGAGTCATCTCGATCTTAGCAAAGGACTCAGAGTTAACGATGTCCTCTGCCATTAGGTCAGCGTTAGAATCATACTCGTCACCCATCTGCTCCTTCAAGCTAGCCTTCATCTCAGCCAAAGCCTCTGCGTAAGAAACATAGTCACCTTCTGAATCAGCAACCAGGATGAATGGAGTACCACCCTTGATAGTCTCAGCCTCGTAAGCCATCAATACTACAGTAGTGTCTTCCTCAGATACATTCAACTGTGCAGCATAAGCAGTAGCACCCTCACCGATAGTCAAATCAAGAGGCATTGCATATGCATTGAACTTACCAGGCCACAACTTGTGGATGTAGCTGTTAGCAGGAGCCTCAGTAACTTCCTCAACCTCCTCGATAAGAAGCATTGAGTTAGAACCAAGGTTAGAAGAATCCCAAGTAGTCAACTTGTTGTCCGCACGAGAAACGTGCAAGTAGTTGTAGCCATTCTCCTCACCACCACCTGCTGTGTAAGCACGAAGCAAGTTAGCGCCTGCACCAATAGCACTGTGTTTGAAAACAGAAGGAACAACACTCAAAGCAGCAGGATATGTAGCGCGAACGTATAGACCGGTAGCCTTGTTCTGGATCATGTATGTAGAATCGCTAACTGCGATGAAGCGGAATAGATCCTCACCGTTTTCCAACTCATCCTCGAAGAATACTAGATCCTGACCCTCGAACATCTCAGCAGCCTCATCTACAGCATAAGTAAGAACCTCACCTGCAGAACCATCCTCTGTATCATACTTAGCGTAAGACTTAACAGAAGCACCAGCAGCAAGAACCTTACCGAATACCTCGGGAGATACAGTGATATCGTGGCTTACAGAAGCCTGAGCACCAGCCTTGTCCCAACCGTATGTCTCATACATTGCCTCTGTGGGGAACTTAATGCGGTACCACTTGCCTTCCTCTACGGGGTTAGCGTTGTCGTAAACAACAGCCAAGATGTCAGCGATAGCCTTAATGTGAGCCTCAGACTCAGCATCAGTGTACTTACCGGTAGCATCGTAAGCCTTAGCAGCAGCTACAACAGAAGTAGGAGTAGCAACACCCTCAGCCCACTGGCCAGGATTGTTACCAACTACGAACAACTCGTCAGCAGGAGCATTGTAGATAGAAGTACGCAATGCATTAGGATTAACGAATACAGCATCCCATGCCTCATAAGCAGCAACTAGTGCATTGTAAGTAGCGTTGAATGCCTCATCTGTGAACAACTCTACGCTATCAGCAGAGTAACCAGCCGCATTCCAAGCAGCAACTGCAGCAGCAGCAGCATCAGCCTCAGCCTTGCGAACGTCATACTGAACAGTCTCGTAACGCTTTTCAATCTTAGCAGGATATAGCTGGAACTCACCCATGTGGAAGTAACCACGGTCGGTGTAGTTAGAACCTACAGTGTGAGTAGCAACGAACTTGTAAGTCTTGTACTTGCCCTCGAACTCGATTGCGTTAGAAACAATCTGCTCTCTGCTGTTTCCATAAGGAGTCTCCAATACACCAAGTTCAACCCAGTTGTAACCATCGGTAGTAGCGTCAGTCTTAAGAGCTGCAGTAGCAGTAGCAAGGTCATAATCATCGTTAGTACCATAAACGGTCAACTCTGCAACGTGGTCGTTAGCAGCATCACGACGTGCAACCTGAACTGCCAAACCACCCTCGATCAAACCTTCTGCATCGTGTACAACGAAGTAGTTTGTACCATTGGTCATGCTATATGCGTTGGTAGAACCAGAGTTCCATTCTGAATGCCAGAAGTTAGTTAGGCTCCACTCACCATCGAACAACTGAGCGATAGAACCCTCAGAAGTACATGTGAAGGGGCTCTCGAAGTTCTCTGCGTTAGCAACAGGAGCATCCCAGTTGATATCAGCAACCAAGTCCTGAGCAAGCTCTAGCTCTGCGGGGAATGCAGCAGCAATGCTGTTACCGTTAGTAACCATCTTCTCAAGCAATACCTCGGGGCTGTTCATGATAGCTTCAACCTCAGCCTCGCTTACTGCCTGCATGTACCAACGAGTAACACCACCGTCAGCCCAACCTACACACCATGAACCAGTACCAGCACCATTATTGTGGCCACCAGCGTGGATATAATTATAACCACCCTCACCGTGAGTAGTCTTACGGATGTTGATAGCAGTCTGAAGGTCCTCGCGAAGAGGTACAGCCTGCTCACCACGGAAGTCGAAGCATACTGCAGTAGGAGTAGCATTCATTGCAGTAGCATTACTCTGGTTGATACCAACGAAGTAAACCTCCTGACCTACATTGTACATAGTGTACTGAGTACCAGTAGTGTCGCCCTCGAAGCGCTCTACCTTCCACAAGAAGTCGGGATGAGCTGCCCAAGTACCCCATGCAGAACCAGGAGTACCATTGCTATCACGGTTGGTCTTAATTGCCTTCTCGTCATAGTCGAATACCTGACGTGCAACAACCTCCTTAACGTCACCAGCATTTATATAGCCTTCCTCACCTTCTTCAATACCGCTCTCAGCGTTAGCCTCGTTAGCCTCTGCCTGAGTGTAGAATGTGGTATCATTTACGTTCTTGTACCAGAAGTTGGGGTTAGCACTCTTGAAATAGTAGTAACCGGGCTCGATAGTAGTCATTGCAAGGGGAACCTTGTTCTGAACTGCCTGAACGTATGCATTGTTGTAAGCAAGCTTCAACTCATCAAGCTGAGCAGCTGTAAACTGTTCCTGAACAGCCTCAATACCTTCTTCCTCAGCTAGGTCCATTAGTTCGCTAATCTGATTGTGGATAGCAAGGAATGCATCGATGTACTCCTTCTTGTAGTTACCAGGTGCTGTACCTACGCCTACACCGTTAGCCCAGTTGTCAACGCGCAATGCATCACCATCCTGAAAAGCAGCAATTTCGGTATAAGCAGCAAGAAGAGCATTGAAAGACTCCTCCCACTTATCCAAGTCAGCTACAACCTCGATGCTGTAAATCTGCCATACGCGGTTACCCTTGATAGCCTCGTTGTCACCACCTAGGTCAGAACCTACAGACTCACCCTCAGACCAGAACACAACAGTGCCACCTGCACCATTGTTATCGATACGGTTAGCCATATCGAACTTGTTCCAACCGAAACGGCCAGCAGTATTGGGCTGCTCGTCACTCTCGTTCTTGATCAGGTAGAAGTTGTACTCAACTGAGTTACCAGCAGCGTGACCAATCTTGTCTACGCTCTCGGGCTTATCACTAGCACCAAGCCAGTTACCAGTACCGAACTCGATCTTGTAAACATTCTCTTTGCCTTCTACGGGGTGGAAAGCAACCATGTTTGCATAGTAGTTAGCGGCGTTTACACCTTCTTCAGAAGTAAGTTCGTCGATAACTGAAGTAGCTGTCAAGAGAGGCTGTGCACCATTACCCTTGTCAGTTACAAAACCACCTGCGCTCTGAATCTGACCATCCTGGTCAAATGCCTCAGCAGCCTGGTTAGGATTACGAGGATTGTGAAGGAAGTACCACTGACCAGCAACAACTTCCTTCTGTGCTGTGCCGATCTTGATGAGCTTGTCCTTAGGCAACTCGGTACCTACGGTCTCCTGTGCAAATGCACTGATGCAGCACAACATCACCATCGCAAGAAAAGATGTAATCTTTTTCATAAATGTTTTGATGTTTAGTTAATAAATTAAGTTAGTTAAAAAAATAGTTTGTTTTTCGTTGTTATTAAATTTATTTATCTTTCTCTAATCGAACCTCTGTCCGATATTTAGGCTTGCTCTATATATTATATATAAGGTGTAGGTACAGTATCTCCATACGTACAAACTTATCTTTGATGCACAAAGTTATAGATTAAAATATTACATTATATAATAAAGAGAAGAATAGTAATATATTAGAATATTTTTTTAACACTTTTTTTACAAAAGTTTTGCCATTTAAATATAATCCTTAACTTTGGTATTCGGAAAATTGTTTTTTCTACTGCGTTTTTGTATCAAAATATATAGAAAAAGAAGCAGGATATACTCGTTGAAATCTGGGAAAAACTAATCTACATCATAGTAAATAACTGCAGACTTGTATTCTGGTTTGCTAAGAAGATAATTTTGCACTTCTCGAAGACGACGTCTCACTTCATTAAGATTGGCTGCAGTCTCTACTTTCAGTGATACCTTTCTGATGTGCATTGCCTGTACTCTTGCTATCAATGGCATATCTGGACCAAGAACGCGCTGAGCGAAGATAAGACGGAGCATTTTGGCCACTTCTTCGGAGATACGCTCTATGATTCGCTCGTCTTTGTGTTTCATATACATGTGTATCAGGCGACAGAAAGGAGGAAAGTTGAAGATTTGGCGCTCTTCCATCTGTTCACGAAACATGGCTTCATAGTCTCCTCTGACTACCTGCTGCACAGTGGATTGATTGGCATCATGCACCTGCAGTATCACTCGGCCGGTCTTTTTGTCTGCCTCTGAGAGTGAACCAGTACGACCAGCACGACCAGCCACCTGGGTCATCATCTGAAAGGCGCGTTCGTAGCTACGGAAATCTGGTTGTTTCAGCATGGTACTGGCATTGAGAATACCAACAACACTGACACGTCTGAAGTCAAGTCCCTTCACCACCATCTGAGTACCTATGAGGATATCTGCTTCGCCGCGCTGAAATCCCTTAACGATGCTTTCATACGAGGTGCGGCTACGTGTAGTGTCCAGGTCCATTCGCATCACACGGGCTTCGGGGAAGAGATTGTTTAGCTCGTCTTCAATACGTTCTGTGCCATATCCTTTGCTATTGAGACTGTCACCATCACATTGGGGACAACGCAAAGGTGGCTGGGTGGTGTAGCCGCAGTAATGACAGACCAGGCGATTGGAACTTTTGTGATGGGTAAGACTTACATCACAATGCGGACACTGTGGTACCCAACCGCAGACGTGACATTCCACCATCGGAGCAAAGCCTCGACGGTTCTGGAACAAGATGACTTGCTCCTTTCGCTCAAGCGCACATCTGACTTCTCGCAGTAAAATGGGAGAAAACAGCCCTTTCATCAGCTTTTTGCGCTTCAGTTCAGCTATGTCTACCACTTCTATCTCGGGAAGCTGTACGTTGCCATATCTTTTGGTAAGTTTGACATAGCCATATTTGCCAAGCATGGCATTATTGTAACTTTCCAGCGAAGGAGTAGCTGTGCCCAGTAGTACTTTGGCACCCTCCATACGAGCCATCATCAGTGCCACACTGCGGGCATGGTATCTGGGAGCAGGTTCAGCCTGTTTGAAACTGGTTTCGTGTTCTTCGTCAATGATGACCAGTCCCAGATTCCTGAATGGGAGAAGAACGCTGCTTCTCACGCCGATAAGGATATCGTAGGGGGAATCTGAAATCTGCTTGCGATAGACCTCTACACGCTCGGCATCAGTGTATTTGCTATGATAAACGCCCAGACGATTGCCAAAGACCTTGCGCAAGCGGTCGGTCAACTGGCTTGTCAATACTATTTCGGGCAAGAGGAACAGCACCTGTTTGCCCTGCTTGATAGCTTCATTGATAAGATGGATGTATATCTCTGTCTTACCGCTGGCTGTTACACCATGAAGCAGGCAGATATCATTGGACGACCACGCTTGCTGAATACTGTCTTTTGCCTCTTGTTGAGCATCGGAGAGTACGGGGACCATCAAATCGGATGGGATATTGCCAGTAGGTATTCTGTCTACATTCTTTTCATACTCTTCAAGCATACCACGCTCGCATACGGCTTTCAATATCGATGTGGTGCAATTGGCAGCCTTGAGCAATTCTTCCTTAGTAATTTCTTTCAGCAGATTATAATTCTGCAAGGTAAGTGCCGCATTGACTCCTGCCAATTCTATGTATCGAAGCACGAGCAATTGTTGCTTGGGAGCATTGCGCAGGGATGCCAAGTTGGCATTCAGTTTGAATGCATCAAAGAAGTCCTCTTTCAGTCTGACATAATCTACCGTGCGGGGGCGATACTTTACCACTCCATCCTTTTCCTTCAATCCCGATGGAATGGCTGCTTTATATACCTCGCCCAATGTGCACATATAGTATTCTGCCACCCATTGCCATAGTTGCAATTGTCTGGGCAAGAGCATCGTATTCTCCTCCAGAACCTCCAAAATATCTTTAGTGGGATAATCTGGTTTTTCTTCGTGCAACCTGGTGACAAGAGCGGCGTATTGCTTCTTGGCTCCGAAAGGTACATTCACGCGGCAACCCACCTGAACCTTTTGGCTCAAGTGGGTTGGTACGTTATATGTAAATACCCCCTCTAGAGGAAGAGGAACTATACAATCTGCATACATTGAGTGGCGAATATGTGTCCGGATTAGAAGAAGTAAGCAAGACGAACCTTGATGGTCTTCTGCTTGAAGTTGGGAGCAAGGTTCTGAAGCTGTGACCACTCGAAGTTACCGCTATCGCTGATGGGTATAGTGTAGGTAACACCAACCTGCAAGTGACTGAACAACTCTACGCCTGCACCTACGTTCCAGCCCCATGTTGAACGACTCATGTCACCCTGACCAGTTGCAATAGCAAAAAAATCGTTGAGAGTATTCTCTGAGCTCAGGCAGTAATTGAACTGAGGACCAGTAGCTGCGTAAATCTTCAATGCCTTCAAACCGAAAGAGTAACGTAGGTTGATGGGTACCTCAAGGTAAGAAAAACTCTCAGACTTCTCTACGTTGTTGGTTACATCATTGTAGGCAGCACTGTTCATGCTGTAAATCAATGCACCATCCAATCCGAAGCCCAACAAGGGTACGTTGACCTTAACCTTAGGACCTACGAAGAAGCCAGCACGATTACTGCTAGCCAATACGTCCTTGTTGAAACTTAATGAGTTGATGTTAAGACCTGCTTCAACACCCCACTCCAATAGCTTTTTGTCTTGTGCAGATACTGTGGTAGCAAATACTACGGCAGCAATCAAAAGTAAAAGTTTTTTCATAAATTAAAATTGTTATTAGGTTTGTAATAGCCCATACAACGACGTGGTGTCATTGTATGGGAGGATGTCTTATATCTGTTATCTTCTCTGACGGCGTGCACTCACTCGGGCTGTTCCACCAGAAGGAGCACTGCTGGTCTTGGTTTTTGCAGCTTTTACCGAGGAGGTAGCCCTATTATTGGTGCGACGGGCCGTGGTAGTCTTTTTCTTTATGGCCTTGGTACCCTCCTTAGCCAATCGGATGCTATCCTGACGCGCTGCCTTGATGCTGTCCTCGGGGCTCATGTGACCCCAGAGGCTTTCCTCAAAGTCTGATATTTCCTTTTCAATCTTCTTCTGCTCCTTAATCATTGCCGAGTCGGTAGTGCAATAGTTGGCCAAAGCGCGGCCCTGCAGATTATTGGTCTGATATATCTTGCCATTATAGCGATTCATTGCGAAGTAATCATCGGCAGTCATATTGCTGGCATTGTTGTAATTGCTGGCCATTATGGGTAACTTTGCCAACCAGGGTGCCAGTTCGTCATAATTAACCCAGAATAGGGGTTGAGGTACGATTTCGCCTCCAAAATCATTTTCGCTACGCATCAAAATTGGGCACAAGGCTGTAATCTTGGTGGAGAAATTAGCTGTACGTTGGTCCAGATAAACGCTCTCCTTGATGTAATAGCGTGTAACCTCTGATGATGGTACGTCGCTGTTATCAACAGTGTATTTACCTGCCTTCTCCTCAAAATGAATTTCATATTTATCCAACAATTCCTTGGCAGGGAGTTTATTGATAGCCTCAAAATTCTCCTTACCATCAGGATTGTACCTGTAGGCCTGGATTCTGTTGGTCATCATCAGCTGGAATATGTATGTAAATAGATTTACCTGTCTGCCCTGAGGTTCTACGGGGTAATAGAGAGGTGCATTCTCATCCTTGGTAAGGTCCAGCTCGCGATACACATCTCTGCGCCACACCACATCATCTGGCATTGCCTGCTTGGTGGGGAACATCAGCGAAGCACGGTCAGTGCCAGAACCAGTACTGGCATTCGCATTAGCCTGGGTAGCTATCGCATTACTGGTGGTAACACGACGTTTTGAGGGCTGCGCACTCATCAGTGTGGCTACACCTGCCATAATCAGCACTACGAACAATCGTTTCATATATTCTAAAGCTTATGTCTTAATGTGTTATCGTTAGATTAATTTATTATCACCTCCATGGCACCATTCAGTGTGCGCTCAATACCATCTGGACCTTGTGCACGTATCTTGGTAATGAAGAATCGCTTACCACGTGATAGACCGCGTATCATATTCTTCTGACGCTCTGTAAAGTTGGCAGAAGAACTAACCTCTGGAATGGCATTGCCTATATTATCAAAGAATACTGTCTCGAATCCCTTTACACTGAATGGTATATTCAGCAAACCGTCATCAATGGCTGCACCAATACCGCTGGATGCAATAAGTTGTGACTTACCAAGTCGTCCACCCATGAAATGCTTGTCGCCTACGGGAATAAATGCCGTTGGATCGGGCAATTTACGTACTCTATAGGTGAATTTACCCATTACCTGATTGCGACCTTCCTGTCTGGCTGTTACGGTAAACTCTGCTTCTCCACCAACGTTGGTGGGAACGGCGATATATTTACCTGGTGCAGTCTGCTTTAGCGTTCCACCGGTCATACTCAGGCTTACCTGATTGGTGGGAACACCTGGCACGCTGACACTCATGGGGTTGTCATATCCTGCATAGAGGACATTCATAATATCTGCACTAACGGTGGCACTGGGAGCTACAACGGTATACTGTTGTTCGAAGTTGCGCTTTACGGTCTGACCCTCGCCATCAAGTATTTCGATATGTCCCTTGAGGGTATAATCACCTGTTCTGGTGCAAATCATTTCGTATGTACCGTGATTATCCTTTATCTCCTTATCAGCAATAAAGATGGTGGGGCGGCGTGTGGTATCCACTGCTGCCATGATAATCTGTGCAGAGAACTTACCACCCTGTACCACAGTGCGACTGCTGGGGATAACGTATGCATTGAGTTGGTTTACCCTTACGTCCTTTACGTCGATATTGGTAACAAGGTCATGAAGAACTTGTCCTTCTGCATATCTGATATCATTCTGCAACTTGGTGAGCAAGGTAACGGCTGCTGCTGTTGGCATAGATTCAAACATATACTCTTGCCAGTTCTTGCCAGTAAGCTTTGCCTCCAATGGTACATCGGTATTCAGATTGTGCTCTACCAATTCTCTTTGTGCTTCACTCACCAGCATTGATGTCACTCGCTCTCTGTAACTGACGATAGCATCGTGTAGTTCTTCACCTCTGCCACTTACGGGAGAGAGCATAATCTGGGTGGCCGCTTCAAGGTCCTCCTTGTGACGGATATTCTGCACGTCTGCGTCGTCACCATCTGACTTCTTGACGATATCGTATTTGAGTTCGTCAATCAGAGTGTATAACGAATCCGTCATGCCACGAACAACCTGTGCTTTATCGTACCAAACCTTTACCTTGGTGGGATTGGCTTGATATTGCTGGTCAAACTTCTTATATACCTCTTCGTTCAAACGAGCAGAACTTTCTGTACTTGAGGTCAGTTTCTCGTCAATCAGTCCAAAACCTTTCAATACATCACTACTAACGTTAAGTGCCAGCATGGCCATTAGTACGACGTACATCAGATTTATCATCTTCTGACGCGGAGAAATTTTCTTTTTAACTATCTTTCCCATGATGAAAAAGTACGGTTTTACCGATTCTATTCTGCTTTAGTCGCAGGCACTTGTCCTGGTGCCATTCCCATATTGACTGTGAGAGCCTGTATCATGCGTGCATACACACCGTTAAGCTCTTCTATCTGTGATGCCATCTTGCGTGTCTGCTCATCTATGTGCTCTATGGTACTTACCTGCTTGCTAATATTGCGCAACTGCAATTCATATACGGTGGCAATACCTGTGAGGGTGCGATTAAGGTTTTCCATCTCCTCGCTGTCAGTACCCATACGTGCTGTCTGTGCCTTCACTCTGGATAGAACCTCTGTCAATTCCACCAATTCATCGGCATAATTCTTAACAGCCTCTTCAATGGCTGCTGGGTCGGTAGCACGAATCTGTGCAGGGTCTGCATTCAATGCTCCACCCTTCAACTGAGAGAGAGCCAACTGTGCCTCTGCTGCTGCCTGACCAGCGCTAGCAAGACTGGCTGCTGCTGCGCTAAGTGCAGCACCCTGTGCCAATGCTTCAGAATCAATAGGAGTGCTGGGGGCATTGCCTACAACAACGGGAGCAACAGGAGCGGCGCCACCAACAACGGGAGAATCGCCCATTACAACTGGTGCACCGGAAACATAAACTGGCTGTTGAGCGATGCCTTCGGTAGCTGATTCCTCTGACTTCTCTGTTACTCGTTCGAAACCGGACAAAATAAATACGAATACCTCGGTACCCATACCTACGAACAACATTATATTAGCACCAGGAAGGTGGGTTAACTTGAACAGAGTACCAAGGATTACAATCGCTGCACCCCAACTATAGGCATACTGCATAAATGTCTGCCCTGCTATTGTGTCCATCCATTTCTGGATTTTGTTTATGATAAACATAGTATTATTTTTGTTTTAGGTTTTATAAGTTTTATTTCTTTACTCTCGCATTGTCCACAACCATGCTTCTTACACAACGGAATCCGATGAAGCTGCGTGGCTGATTCTGATATTCATAGCTGCGCCATGCCGAACGTATCATGCTCTCTGGGTCCTTCCATGAACCTCCTCTTACTGATTTCTTCTTCAGTCTGTATGGGTCTTCCAAAGCGGCATTGTACTTCAGTTCGGGATTCATATCACTCATGGCTTCCACACCGGCTTCGGTATATACGGTGCTTGTCCATTCGGCAACATTGCCGGCCATATCATATAGTCCTGAAGAATTGGCGCTGAAAATACCGCAACGTGAGGTAATCAGGCTACCATCCTTGGTGTAATTGCCACGGTCTGGCTTGAAATTGGCATAGAAACATCCTTTATCGCTCTTCACTGCCTGAGTTTCCCAGGGGAATGCATTGCCTTCCTTGCCACGCGCAGCATACTCCCACTCAATCTCTGTTGGGAGACGGTAACGCTGCAATTGCTTGGCATATTCGCCCATTCCAACGAGCATCATCTCTGTACGCCAAGCACAGAATGCATTAGCCTGCTCCCAGTTAACACCCACCACAGGATAGTCATCATAGGCAGAATGTGAGAAGTATAGTTTCATGTATCTCTCATTGTCGGCATTGTCAAAGTCATTTACCCAACAGGTGGTATCTGGATAGACATTAACAATGTATGTGTTGAGAAAATCCCATGGTCCGCTCAAAGGACGTGTGATGGTTTGACGAACAATCTTGCCATCATCATCTATCCATGCTGTGTCCTTGGAAATCATCACCACTTCATTCTCATTGACCTGATTGTCGGTATTAAGGTCTCTTTCTGAAGGATTCAGACGATATTTGCGCTTGGCTGCCATCGCATAGTCATATATTTCATAGCGATAATTCATCTGACTGGCGTCTAGCATCTTGGTTCCATCAATAGGATGAGTAACGTATACGCTCTCGATAGCACGAAGTTCATCTTCCGTAGCCTTGCGCATAGTGGGAATAGGTTTAGCCCAATTCAAATGAGGAGTGACGGGCTCTCCATACTTATCCTCTTCTATTTTGTAGGTTTCATCGCCACCATATGCAGGGTCGGCCAATCTTTCGCGAATAATACTATCACGCACCCAGAAGACAAACTGACGATACTTGGCATTGCTAACCTCGTGCTGGTCCATCCAAAAACCATCTACACTGATGTCGCGACGTGGAAAATCAGAACCCCACAAGGTGTCATTCTCCTCAAGACCTATCTTCAGGCTACCTTTATTCACGGCAACCATTCCGAAGGGTGTGGTTTCGCCAACTGAAGTTCCTCTCACTCCAATCAGTTCGCTGCCATTGGCCATGGCATTACTTTGTGCTCCCATACAACTAGTAATGGTAATGACAACAACTGCCATTACTGCACTAATCACCAGGAATTTCTTTGTCTTAGTCATATATTATATTTATTCTTTTAACTTGTTTTATAACCACCTTACGGATTGGTGTCTGTTCTTTCCTCTCTTGGTCAGATTTAATTCCATCAAATAGGAAATATGTACTTCATGCGTACCATTCTGTACGGCAATGCCACCGGTATACATCTCGTAACTATAACCCACATTCACTCCATGATAGGTAATACCCAGCAATAATGCCACGCTAACCATGGGACTATAGTTCAAACCTGCGTACATCTTGCCCTTCTCGCCATCGTAACACAGACGACCACTGATATCTGCTCGCCATGACTGCAAATTTGTTCGCAGCATAGCATCTGTTTTGAGTGAGAACTCTGGGACTTTAAACTTGAAAGCATATCCACCACTTGCGTATATAGTGGGCGATGTTGTCACCTGGTATTGCTTATCTTCGCCAAGATTTACCTTCGGAGAAAGCAAATGCATGACTGACACACCTGCATACCATAGATTCTTTCGTTCGAACCTCAAACCGAAATCCAGGTCAAAACCCGTGCCGGTAACATCTGACGAAGGTACAAGTTCATCGTTACTGCCTTCACCCAGGTCTACCTTTGAACCATCAAAACCATTCGACTGCATTGCTAGCTTAATACCTGCGCTCAGGATATTCTTCTTACCAAAGGGATGATGGTATGCATACTGCAGCCAAAGCCTTTTAGTAGAGAAAAGTCCGATTTTATCGTCCATAAAACCTGCACCCATTCCGTGTCTTTCTGCCTTAGGAACGAAAAATATAGGCAGGTCTCCCTGGATAAGCATTGTTTGTCCTGCATCTTCAAAACCAGCCATCTCCATTCTGTATGCGCCCTTGACATCTAGTTGTCCTGAACGTCCTGCCGCTGCAGGATTATAAAAACTCTGGAAACTCCAAAAGTTAGTAAAGGCCACATCATCTTGCGCCACCACACATTCTGCGGTCAACAATATCACTAATATCAATAATAGCCTCTTCATCACTCATAATAACGTACAACCTCTCTACTTATTGCCTAAGTCCCCCTCTTTTTTCTCACTCACATTATTAATTTTTGCGTATGCGCACCATTTCTGCTATAAAAAGACATCACATTCCGTCTTCTTTTTCTCACGATAATACAATTATCGCACACAGAATACGCAGAATCCACAAAATGCGCCAGTTGCACGGCGCCCCATGCGGAATGCTCGCACTTTGCTTTCACACCGCGCTAGCCGTCGTGGCGAAGCCTGCGACAAATTCTGTGGATTTCGTGGATTTTGCGTGAAAAAATTATGTATAATATAACCTTTGAGCGATGACAAATAAGAAATCGGTTCGTTAATAGCCATTGACTACTCGCTTTATACCATCCATCAAATCTTTCACATTGAAATTAATTAGCAAACCAATTCTTTTATCTGATAGCTTCAAATATGTCAATAATTGCTTGTAGTGAACAGGTTTAAGTTCTTCCACTGATTTTAATTCAACAATTAATTCATCATTAACTATGATATCTAGCCTCAAGCCATCACCAACATTGACTCCTTTGTAATTCATCTTCAGTTCCAACTGAGATTTAACATCAAATCCATTTAGTTCTAATTCGTGTATCAAAGCCTTTTCATATACACCCTCTAACAAACCAGGACCTAAGGCTTTATAAACCTCCATTGCACAGCCAATAACGCTGTACGACAAATCATTACTTTTCATAGTTATACTTTTAATAAGTTCTGATAAAAAAAGAGGTATGCCTACTGATGTGGCATACCCTTGCTAGTTAGTCTTGAGAATTGGAGGATTAATATTCTTCTTCATCCCAAAGGAAGTCTTCCTTTTGTGGATAGTCGGGCCATAGGTCTTCGATGGTTTCGTAAACCTCGCCTTCGTCCTCAATTTCTTCCAGATTTTCGATAACCTCTAATGGCGCGCCACTTCTAGTAGCGTAGTCAATGAGTTCTTCCTTGGTAGCAGGCCAAGGAGCATCCTCCAATTTTGACGCCAATTCCAAAGTCCAATACATACTTATTCTTAATTTAGTTTTGTTATGCGTTATATTTCTATCACTGAAAAGGATTTGACATCTCTTTTCGGGTGGCAAAGATAGTACTTTATTTTTACTGTCCTCGTTTTCTCCAAATAATTTCTTCTTTTCCTGCCAAAAAATTTTCTCTTAGGGCCATTACGAATAGTAAATCACTCAATCTGTTCATATATTGCATCACTTCGGATGGTACTAGCTCGGTCTCTGCAAGGAGATGAATATGTCGTTCAGCACGTCGGCAAACGGTTCTGCACACCTGCGCTCTGGATGCTGATTCTATTCCTCCTGGTAGCACGAAGCCTCGCCATGGTGGAAGTATGGCATTCCATTCGTCTATCAGGGTTTCTAACCTTTTTATTTCCTCGTCAGGAACAGTTTGACCCGATACTTTTCCGCTTTCTATTTCAGATGCAAGTATTGCTCCCACTGAAAACAAAGTGTTTTGGCACTCTTCTATGCATTTTCTGGCGGTTTCATCGCTGACAGAGACCAGCAACAGACCCAATTGGCTATTCAATTCGTCCACATCACCATAAGCCTCCAGTCGTGCACAACTTTTTCTCACTCTCTTGCCGCCCACAAGACTGGTCATACCCTCGTCTCCTGTCTTTGTATATATCTTAGCCATAAGCTACCAGTTTATTTTATAGTGTTGTTTGTTTAATCTTTTCTTTGCAAATGCCACTCCCACATCATACATATCAAAGGTGACGGTCACGCGGTTGTCTTCCTTAATCCTTTTCCAAAAGTCTTTCTCCTTTCTAAGATTCTTGAGCACCAGCATAGTTCCCTCATCCAGGTGAGTCATCGCCTTTTCGTCAGCTCTGGCAAGTAGAATCATATCTGCCATTTGGGGTGAATCGGTTGCAATCAGTTTCATTTCCTTGCTGCCCTGCTTACATGCTTCCAGAATATGAGTGTCTTGTCCATCACAATATATAGTTTTGGGTTCGTGAAAGTTGGTAAGTCTGAAGGCCAGATGTCTCATACTCTTCACTCTACCCTTTTCCCACCAGCGCAGACATCGGTCCATGTCCTTATAGGCATAATATTTCTCCTTATTATATATTACATTGGTGATAAAGTCAAAGGCAAAAGGTGAGTGAACACCATAACCCTTGCGCTTTCTGAATCGCATCAACCATATTATGGGATTTTGAAATAGCATCATATCACCTCAATATTTTACACCTTTATAGCACACATTATATATATAATAATGAAAAATTTCAGGCGAAGATACAAATATTTAAGCAAATACCACCAGAAACGACAGAATAATAGCAAAAATAAACTCCAAAAGCCAAATGACAACAGGAAATCTCATCGGAATTGCAATTTCCTTCCGTTACAGTTATCTTTGTCCTATTGTGTCAAAAAGGATACCCTGCTCATCGGAAAACGAAATTTAAAGAGCAAAAATTGAACTAAAACCAAATAACAACTATCCGAACCTAGCTTCAGTTCCTCTAAAATCAAACAACAACTATCCGAACCAAGCTTCAGTTCCTCTAAAATCAAGCAACAACTACCCAAAGCACGCTTCAACTCTTCTAAAACCTAATAACACCTGTTCGAAGCACCTTTCAGCCCTTCTAAAATAGAAAAACACCTGCCCGAACCACATTTCAGCCCTTCTACAAAGAAAAAACAACCAAACTTTCCACCTGAAACAACGATATTCATGAATATCATACTTTCGGGCGTAACCGGAATATGAATATTCATAAATATTATACTTTCGTGCGTAACCGAAACTAACATATTTGCAAATATTGTATCTTCGGTCATAACCGAAACATAGATATTCTTAAATATACTATATTCGGGCGCGACCGAAACATGGATATTCATGAATATCCTATCTTCGGTTGGCGCGGACAGGTATAAAACTAAATTTTTTGCCTTAAAAACGCCTAGTTTCGATAGAAAATCACCCCCGGAAGGCTCAGAAGAGAGTCTTTTCAACTGTTTTTTACTTCTAGAAGCATCATTCTTTCAAAAAAATAATACCTTTACAACATGTTTTGGACTAAAAACACCTTTGACTGATAATAAAATAGGAGGAAACACACATGATGAAGATAGAATCATTTGCCATGGATAGATTCAGAAATATGGAAGAGTTCGGATTCTTTCTCGAGGTGAACGGGCAAATAAACAAATTACTCACAGGCGAGATGGAAGCCAAAGTGGTAAACGACTTTCAGACGGC
>JAFOCV010000033.1 GCA_017381015.1 Bacteroidaceae bacterium | reverse complement strand
GTGGTTCAATGTTCAATACTCCTCCCACGGTACCCATCTATTGCGCATTGCAAACCCTCAGATGGATTAAAGCAAATGGTGGTGTAGCAGAGATGGAGCGTCGCGCTATTGAGAAAGCAAATGCTCTTTATGCGGAGATTGACCGCAACAAGATGTTCCGCGCTACCGTTAAGGACCAAGAGGATAGAAGTCGCATGAATGTATGCTTCGTGATGAACGACGAGTACAAGGAGTTGGAGGCTGAATTCATGGCATTTGCTACAGAGCGTGGCATGGTTGGTTTGAAGGGTCATCGCAGTGTAGGTGGTTTCCGCGCTAGCCTTTACAATGCGGTAGATATGGAAGACGTTCGGGCTCTAGTTGCTTGCATGCAGGAGTTTGAAGCGAAATATTAATAGAAAATAATCAGATGGGCTCTTCGAAACTTTAATATTTAATAGTTTCGTGGGGCCCTAACTATTTAAAATAAGTTTTTATGGCAAAGATACTTATTGCAACAGAGAAACCTTTCAGCAAGGTTGCTGTTGATGGAATCAAAAAGGTAATCGACGAGGCTGGCATGGAGCTTGCTTTGTTGGAGAAATATACAGAGAAATCTCAACTGCTAGAGGCTGTAGCTGATGCAGATGCATTGATTGTTCGTTCTGATAAGGTAGATGCAGAAGTTGTAGAGGCAGCTAAGAATTTGAAGATTGTTGTTCGTGCAGGTGCAGGTTTTGATAATCTTGATTTGGAAGCATGTACCAAGGCTAATGTGGTGGCAATGAACACCCCTGGACAGAATGCTAATAGTGTTGCAGAATTGGTGTTTGGCATGCTCGTTATGGCTGTTCGTAATTTCTATGATGGTACAAGTGGTACCGAACTTATGGGTAAGAAGTTGGGTATCCTCGCTTTCGGTAATGTCGGTCGCAATGTAGCTCGCATAGCAAAGGGCTTTGGCATGGAGGTAATGGCGTATGATGCTTTCTGTCCTGCAGAGGTTATTGAAAGTGCTGGTGTTGTGGCTGCTAGCAGTCAAACAGAACTCTTTGAGCAATGTGATGTAGTGTCACTTCATATTCCAGCTACTCCCGAAACACGTCAGAGCATCAACGCTGAATTGGTGGGCAAGATGAAGAAGGGTGGCATCGTAGTAAATACCGCTCGCAAGGAGGTTATCGATGAGGCTTCTTTGTTGGAATTGATGAAGGAACGTACGGATATTAAGTACGTTGCAGATATCAAGCCCGATATGCACGCCGAATACACAGAGGCATTGGCTGGTCGTTACTTCGCAACTCCTAAAAAGATGGGTGCTCAAACAGCAGAGGCCAACGTTAATGCTGGTATAGCAGCAGCAAAGCAAATTGTCGGATATATTAAGGAAGGTATTACCAAGTTCCAATTGAACAAGTAAACGGAAAACTATATGGCATACGCGAAAATGTTTGGAGCTTTGATAACAGGGATACTATTCGCCATTTTCATGTGGATTGGCGATGAATTTATCCTTGATGACAAGAATCCTTTCTATGTGTATTTAGTTTACGCTTTAGTGTTTGCCATGGCAATGTATTTGTACGACAAGTTTTTCGGCAAAAAGAAATAAGAAACCTAAGAAAAATCTAATATTATGGCAATAATTCGTCCTTTCAAGGGCCTCCGCCCTCCCAAAGACCTCGTTGAACAGGTTCAATCTCGTCCATACGACGTACTCGACTCTGAGGAAGCTCGTGCAGAAGCCGCAGGCAATGAAAAGAGTCTTTATCATATAATCAAGCCAGAAATAGACTTCCCCGTAGGCACTAGCGAGTATGCTCCCGAAGTGTACGCCAAGGCAGCCGAGAATTTCCAAATGTTCCAGGACAAGGGATGGCTGGTACAAGACCAACAGGCAGGATATTATATCTATGCCCAGACAATGAATGGTAAGACACAGTATGGCCTGGTGGTGTGTGCTTATGTTGATGACTATCTCAATGGTGTTATCAAGAAGCACGAGCTTACTCGTCGCGACAAGGAAGAAGACCGCATGAAGCATGTGCGTGTCAATGATGCTAACATGGAACCTGTCTTCTTTGCATACCCAGACAACGAACAACTTTCTGCTATAATCTCTAAATACGTTGTAGCAGAGCCTGAGTATGATTTCGTTGCACAGGGTGATGGCTTCCGTCATCAGTTGTGGTTGATTCAAGGCCAAAATGATTTGGATGCTATCACATCAGCCTTTGCTGACATTCCATACCTATACATTGCTGATGGTCATCATCGTAGCGCAGCTGCTGCATTGGTGGGAGCAGAAAAGGCTAAGCAAAATCCCGCTCATAAGGGCGACGAGGAGTACAACTTCTTTATGGCAGTATGTTTCCCTGCTAGCCAATTGACCATCCTTGATTACAATCGAGTGGTAAAGGATTTGAATGGTCTTAGCAGTTTGAAGTTCTTGTCTCTTCTTGGAGAAAACTTTGTTGTTACTCCCATGGGAGCAGAGTGCTATCGTCCAGCCAAGTTGCACGAGTTTAGTCTCTATCTTGATGGCGAGTGGTACAAGTTGGAATTGCTTCCAGGAAAGGCAGATGATAGTGATCCCATCAAATCGCTTGATGTAAGCATCAGTAGTGACCTTATTCTTGACCAAATCCTGGGTATCAAGGATTTGCGTAGTGATAAGCGTATAGACTTCGTTGGCGGTTTGCGTGGTTTGGAAGAGTTGAAGCGTCGTGTGGATAATGGTGAGATGCGTATGGCATTGGCTCTACATCCCGTTAGCATGCAACAGATAATCAACATAGCAGATAGTGGCAATATTATGCCTCCTAAGGCTACATGGTTTGAGCCCAAACTACGCTCTGGATTGGTGGTACATAAATTGTCATGAGAGATTCATACAAAGTATTGATAAAGCCAAGCGAAGGAACTTACTCCGAATTAAGGAGCAAGTTCCTTGCTTTCGCTATACCTGTGCGCACGGCAGAGGAGGCTCTTGAACAGGTGGCGAAGTATCAGAAAGAGTATTTTGATGCGCGTCACGTTTGTTGGGCTTATCGTTTAGGTCCTGAAGGCGAGGAGTATCGCTCCAATGATAATGGCGAGCCATCTGGTACGGCAGGCAAACCTATTCTTGGACAGATGGTCAGTGCTGATGTTTCAGACCTCATCATTCTGGTTATTCGCTACTTTGGTGGAGTCAAGTTGGGTACTAGCGGATTGATTGTGGCTTATAAAACGGCAGCATCGCTGGCTATAGAAGCCGGAGAATTTGCAGAACGTCTCGTTGAAAAGGAAATGAAACTCACCTTCGGCTATGAACATATGAATATGGTTATGCGCATGGTCAAGGACTTGCAATCACGCATTATCTCACAAGACTATAAGGATAATGGTGATATCGTCATGACTATAGCAATACGACTATCCCTTGTTAATCGAGTTAAAACCTCCTTCGTCGTCAATGGTCAAAGCCTAGTAAAGGTGGAAGAGGCGTAAATAATAATTGTCATCTGTCATCTGTCATCCCAATTAGATGTTGTGGTGTTACAGATGACTTATTTTGTATTAGTGAGAGGCAGAAAACAATATCGAAGGATACTTCTGGGGTTTTCTGCTCACATTTTGTGTATAGGAGTAGTTTTCTTGTACTTTAGGAGTGCATTTTTGGAGAAGGAAAGGAATTCTTGCACTTCTGATATCTTTTCCTAAAGCGGGATGCTAGTGTCTATTCTCTTGTGTCCGCTCCCCACATTAGTTTGTTGCGGAGGGTGCGGAAGAAACTACCCTCGCTACGCTTGAGTACCTTGATGGTGTGTGGAGCTTTTTTAATGAGTATTTTAGTGCCAACAAGGGCTGATTCGCTTCGTCCGTCGATGGAGAGCATGAAATTGTCAGAGCGACTCTTTACTTCCATGCTTACTTCTGCATCGGCAGAGAGTGTGAGAGGACGTACGGTGAGCGAGTGTGGTGCGATGGGTACCAGACCTATGATATCGCTACCGGGAGCTATGATAGGACCACCAACGGAGAGCGCATAACCAGTGCTACCAGTAGCTGTGTTGACGATGAGGCCGTCGGCTTGGTAGGTGGTAAGAAATTCTCCATTTATCTCCACATCGATGCTTATCATAGACGAATTGTCGTGCTTAAGCACCGCAACTTCGTTGAGAGCATAGGGGTAGCCCTGTATATTGCCAGAGTGGTCTTCTACCATCAGGAGAGAGCGCTCTTCGATACGATATGTACCATTATATATATGTTCAATAGCAGAAGCAATGTCCTCTGATTGATAGTCGGAGAGGAATCCAAGTCTACCCATGTTGATACCAAGAACAGGGATACCCTTGTTGCCCACACGGCGAGCCGCTTCAAGGAAGGTGCCATCGCCACCCATAGAGATGACAAAGTCGGCACAGAAATCGCTACCCTCTATGAGCCCTTCTGGCGAGAAGTGTATGCTTAGCTCGCTGGTAAGATACTGATAGAAGGTGCTATCTATAAAGAGGCGAGCATTGCGCTCCTCCAGTAGAGCTATTAGCTCATGGATGCACGATGACTTGTTGGCTTGGTACGAGTTGCCAAAAATGGCAAAACATAGTTGCTTCATACTATTATTATTCATTTGGAGTGCAAAATTACGAATAAGCGAGCGAAAAAGCAAAAGAATTTTGATTTTTCCGAGCGTGAGTAATTTAGAGAAGTATTCTCAAAGTTCGAATAAGCGAGCGAAAAAGCAAAAGAATTTTGATTTTTCCGAGCGTGAGTAATTTAGAGAAGTATTCTCAAAGTTTCGAATAAGCGAGCGAAAAAGCAAAAGATTTTTGATTTTTCCGAGCGAGAGTAATTTGGAGAAGTATTCTCAACGTTTCGAATAAGCGAGCAAAAAAGCAGAGGAAATAGACTTTTTCTGAGAGTACAAATTATGATGTGGAGACAAGTAGCCTTCTCCGTCTTTTTTCTCTAAAGTATGTGAAATAGCAAAAGAATGCTTGGAAAAATGCTTGAAATTAATTAACTTTGCGCATGGAAAATAACTCAAAAATATAATACTATGATTTACGAATTTTTAGCAACAGGTTTTGAAGACATTGAGGCATTGGCTCCTCTAGATATCATTCGTCGTGCAGGTCTTGAGATAAAGACGGTGAGCATCACTGGTGAGAAAATCGTATATAGTGCTCATGGCGTGGGCATTGAGGCAGATGCTTTGATGGAGGAAGTAGACTTGGATGCGGCAGATATGCTGCTTTTGCCAGGCGGTTTGCCAGGTAGTACAAATTTGGACGCATGCGCACCCTTGCGTCAAGCTATTTTGGCTCATCATGTGCAGGGCAAACCATTAGCAGCCATCTGTGCTGCACCAATGGTGTATGGACATTTGGGTATTTTGCAAGGCGTGAAGGCTACATGCTATCCAGGCGTGGAGAGTCATTTGCAAGGTGCCATATACACCGGCGAGTTGGTAACTAAGGATGGCTCTTTCATCACTGGTCGTGGTCCTGCTGCTGCCATGGAGTTTGGTTATGTTATAGCTGAACACTTCCTGGGCGAAGAAGCCGTGGCTCCCTTGCGCGAGGGTATGATTTACAATCAGATGTTGAACAAATAATAGGTATAAAAACAGAGCTCGGAATCAGGAATCTAGTTTTTAGGGCTAAGAATCCTAACTTCGAAGTTTGATTTTTAAGTTTTAGGGTTTAGAAACAGGAATTATGAGTTTGTTTCTTGGGTTTTAGAGTCACGAAATCCAAGTTCGGAACCTGGCTTTTGGATTTTTGGGCTTAGGTAGCAGGAAAAATTACATCTGTTGAATTAGATATCTTGAGTACAACATTTCTTGACAAAGAACTGACTTATCTGCCTGGTATTGGTCCTAAGAGGGCCGAGCTATTGCAGAAGGAACTAGGTCTGAAGACCTGGGAGGATTTGTTGTACTATTTCCCTTACAAGCACATTGATCGTAGCCGTTTGTACAGGACTTCAGAACTGACATCCGATATGCCTTTCGTGCAATTGAAGGGGCGCTTTATCAGTTTTGAACAAATGGGTGAAGGGCGTAAGCAACGTCTCATTGGTCACTTTACCGACGGCTACGGATGGGTGGATTGCGTGTGGTTCAATTCGCAACAATATATACTGAAAACCATCAAGTTGCACACGGATTATATCCTTTTTGGGCGCCCATCGCTCTTCAATGAGAGGATTAATCTCAATCATCCCGATGTAGATGCCGCAGATACTCTGATGCTAAGCAAGATGAGCATGCAGCCCTATTATCAGACGACGGAGCGCATGAAGAAGGCTGGGCTTAACTCCCGTACGTTGGAGAAATTTACCAGCACTCTCTTGCGTCAGATACCCACTGGCGCTATAGCAGAAACCTTGCCAAGGAACATACTTGATCGCCTCTGTATGGTTTCGCTTGACGAGGCTTTGAGAGCGGCGCATTATCCTTCTACTTCTAACGAATTGACGCAAGCCAATTATCGTCTGAAGTTTGAAGAACTCTTCTATGTCCAATTGTCCGTTCTTCGCTATGCACGCTTTCGCCAAGGCACCATACGTGGTCATGTCTTTTCGAGGGTGGGAGAGAACTTCAATTACTTCTACTCGAATAATCTGCCTTTTCAATTGACAGAGGCACAGAAGCGAGTGATACGCGAAATGCATGCCGATATGAAGTCGGGCAAGCAGATGAATCGCTTGGTACAAGGCGATGTAGGTTCTGGAAAGACGATGGTGGCGCTGATGACCATGCTCATAGCCTTAGATAATGGTTATCAGGCATGTATCATGGCACCAACAGAGATACTGGCCGAGCAACATTTAGCCACTTTCAGAAAGATGTTAGGCGATATGCCCGTGAGAGTGGAATTGCTCACTGGTATAGTGAAAGGCAAGCGCAGAAAGTCGGTGCTGGAAGGTTTACAAAGCGGTGAGGTGCAGATACTGGTAGGCACCCATGCCGTGATAGAAGATAATGTTTGTTTCAGAAATCTAGGTTTGGTCGTGATAGATGAGCAGCATCGCTTTGGCGTGGCTCAGCGAGCAAAATTGTGGGAAAAGAATATTACTCCGCCTCACGTTATGGTGATGACTGCAACTCCAATTCCTCGCACCTTGGCAATGACTCTGTATGGCGATTTGGATGTCTCGGTGATTGATGAACTCCCCCCTGGGAGAAAGCCCATTCAGACGATGCACATGTATGATAATAACCCGGAAAAACTATATTCTGGCATCAATCAGCAGATACAAGAGGGCAGACAAGTGTATATGGTTTACCCCTTGGTCAAAGAGAGTGAAAAGCTTGATTTGAAGAATGTTGAGGCAGCATACGTGCACTTGCAAAAAGTATTTCCTGAGTATAAAATCAGCATGGTGCATGGTCAGATGAAACCCGCCGACAAAGATGCCGAGATGCAACGCTTTGCATCTGGCGAGACGCACATCTTAGTAGCAACTACGGTGATAGAAGTGGGCGTGAATGTGCCAAACGCTTCGGTGATGGTGATACAAAATGCCGAGCGCTTTGGACTTTCTCAGTTGCATCAGTTGAGGGGTAGAGTAGGGCGCGGAGCAAGTCAGAGTTATTGCATCTTGGTGACAAAATATGATTTGTCGCGCGATACACGTAGGCGAATAGATATAATGACGGAAACCAATGATGGTTTTGAGATAGCGGAAGCCGACCTTAAATTCAGAGGTCCTGGCGACTTGGAAGGTACTCAACAGAGTGGAGTGGCTTTCGATTTGAAGTTGGCCAACCTTGCTAGAGATGGTCAGATTGTACAATTGGCTAGAGATACCGCTACTCGCGTGTTGGATGAAGACCCAATGCTTGTCCAACCGCAAAACCACATTCTTGTGGAGCGTCTTAAGTACCTCAAACGAGACGAAATGGATTGGAGCAACATCAGCTAATGTTTTAACTCTATTTTGCAGAACTTAACACTTTCAGATGCATTTTAAGTGTGTTTTTGACGCTTTTAAACTTAAAAATGCATTTTTTAATGAAATTGAACATGATATAATTGCTTGAAATTGAAATAAAAGTTATATCTTTGTAGCGCTTATGGCATTATTGTGCCTTAATACTTGTTAACAATTAAATCGAACATGATGTTGGAAAGAACCTTGGTATTGCTAAAACCCTGCACCATCGAAAGAGTTCTTGTTGGCGAAATTGTAAGCCGTTTTGAGAAGAAAGGATTGCGTATCGCAGGTATGAAGATGATGCAGCTGGATGATGAGATTTTGGCAGATCATTATTCACACTTGGTAGGCAAATCATTTTTTGGCATTCTGAAGGAATCTATGATGAGAACTCCCGTGATAGCAATGTGCCTGGAGGGTATAGATGCAATTACTGTAGTGCGCAACATTACCGGTAGCACCAATGGTCGCCTGGCAGATGTAGGTACCATTCGCGGTGATTATTGTATGAGCAATCAGCAAAACATCGTGCATGCTTCGGATTCTCCCGAGTCGGCCGAGATAGAGTTGAAGAGATTCTTCCGTCCAGAGGAGATATTTGATTTGGGTGATTTGAACTTGCCCCGTCTTTATGCTCTCGATGAATTGTAAACAACGTTATTGAGGCTTAAGTTGATTCTAAACAAACACAATTAGAGATTTAATATTAAGAAACACAATTTCCAACCACATAAAACAGACACACCAATGCACTTCTTAAAGAATATAGCGAAGAAGAGAATCCTAATGTTACCAATATTGGGCGCACTTGCTTTGTCAAGTTTTGCTCAGGATCAGTTAGCTAGTGTTCCCCCTATCGACAAGCGTATGCGCTCCATTGACTCAGTGAGCATCATCAAGTTGGTTGCTATCGAGACTATGGGAGAGCCTGCTGTTGCCTTGTATCCCACCTGGGACAATAAGTATACTACCAATTATGGCGTAGAGATGCCTAAGGAGTATAAGATTGACTTGCGCGGTTTTCATAATCCTTGCGAGAATAATCGTGTGACCAGCAGCTATGGTTATCGTCGTTCTTTCCGTAAGAATCACTATGGAACTGATATCAAGGTTTATGTAGGTGATACCATTCGCTCAGCCTTCTCCGGTAAGATTCGTATCGTGGCTAACCAAGGCAAAAAAGGTTATGGCAAGTATATCGTTATCCGTCATCATAATGGTTTGGAGACAGTATATGGCCATTTGAGCAAGCAATTGGTTAAGGAAGATCAGGATGTAAAGGCTGGCGAACCAATCGGTTTGGGTGGCAATACTGGTAAATCTACTGGTAGCCACTTGCATTTCGAAACTCGTTTCCTAGGCAAGTTCATTGATCCTGAGAAGATGTTCGACTTCAAGGCTCAAGATATTTTGGCTGATTATTACCTGTTCTCATCAGCTGGTCGTAGTCGCTTGATTACTTCCGAAGAGGCCAATGCATTGCCCAGCAATGATATCTTGGCAAGCATGGGTGGTCCTACCTATGCCGCAGACAAAGAGGCTCAGAGCAAGAAGTTCCAGGAGGAGCGTCGCGATGCTATCCGTACCAACGTGCACAAGGTTAAGTCAGGTGAAACACTTTCTTCTATCGCCGTTAAGCGTGGCACAACCGTTGCTAAGCTCTGTAAATTGAACAATATCAGTACTAAGACTATCCTTCGCGTGGGACAGATTCTGAAGTACTCATAAGTTAAGACTCACATCGTACTACCCCTTGTAATAGTGCTAGGGAACGAAACGTAAGGAATACAATTGAAAGTAAAATAGGAGAGAACCGGTCCCCGGCCGGGGGTCGGTTTTTTTGAAACAACAAGAGACAACTCCCTCCTTATATATATAATAGAATGAAGACTCGCGAACAATTTGAGGCCGTGATGCAAGAGTGCCGCACATTATTCTCCAAGAAACTACACGATTACGGAGCTGCTTGGCGTATAATGCGCCCCGAATCGGTGACTGACCAGATTTATATCAAGGCCAATCGCATACGTAGCATCGAAACTAAGGGCGTGTCGATGGTGGGAGAGGGTATTCGCCCAGAATTCATAGGTATTGTCAACTATGCCTTGATAGGGTTAATACAATTAAGACTAGGCGCGGCAGATATAAGTGATGGCATGACCGCCGAGCAGGCAATGGCCGAATACGATCGTTATGCTCAGGAATGCTTGGAATTGATGTTGCGTAAGAATCATGATTATGATGAGGCTTGGCGAGGCATGCGCATAAGCAGTTATACCGACCTCATTCTGATGAAAATTTTCAGAACGAAACAAATCGAATCTCTCAGCGGAGAGACATTGGTGTCTGAGGGCATAGATGCCAACTATATGGATATGCTCAATTACGCAGTGTTCGGTTTGATAAAATTGACATTCGGTGAAGAGTAATAAATTATGCTCAGTGGTCAAGTGGCTAATTGCTAATTCATCGCGATTGATATTAGCATTGGTCTTGATATTCTCTGGCATAGTAAAATTAATTGACCCACACGGTACAGAGTACAAGATAGAGGATTATGCCCTATCCTTTGGAGTTAGTGAGTTCTTACCCATGTATGCTCCCTTGGTATTGGCAATAGCTTTGGCAATGTTTGAATTCTGTATGGGTGTAAACCTGTTGTTTGTCATTAATCGTCGCCTCACGTCTACGTTGGTGCTGATATTCTTGACAATATTTACACCCTTTACCCTTTATCTGGCCATAGAGAACCCAGTGCATGATTGCGGATGCTTTGGCGATGCGTGGAAATTAACCAATTGGCAGACGTTTATCAAGAACGTTATCTTGCTCACTTTCGCCATCATAATGACCATGTATCATAAGCTTCAATCGCGACTCATAAGCATACATTCTCAATGGTTGGTTTCTACTTATACATGGGTCTTTGGCTTCGTCTTGGTATCGTATAGCATTTATACCTTGCCTCCCATTGATTTCCGTCCTTATTATATCGGTGCGGATTTAAACAAGCAGATGCAATGGGATGATTCTGGCAATGTACCTCCAATATCGGACTTAATCATAACAGATCCCGTTACGGGAAACGACTTGACAGATAGCTTGATCAATCTCCCAGGCTGGAAGTTTTGGGTGATTATTCCAAGGATAGAGAATGCTGATGATGGCGTTATGGATAAACTCACAGAGTTGACTGACTATTGCAACAATAATGGTTATCAGATTCTGGCACTTACGGCTAGCAACGACGAGATGATCAACAATTGGCGAGACTTTACGGGTGCCGAGTATGATTTCAATGTTGTTGACGAGATTCCGCTAAAGACGATGGTGAGAAGCAATCCAGGTCTTATACTACTCAGCGGAAGTAGAGTGGTCAATAAGTGGGCATCGTCGCAAATCCCCAATGCATCAGAACTGGACAAACCATTGGAAGAAATATCTTGGACAAGCAATACTGATTCCACTCTTGCCGAGCGTGCCGGTATACTCCTATCTTGGTACTTGATACCTCTGTTGCTATGTACAATCATAGACAGAGCATGGATGGGAATAAAGATGTATAGAGAAAAAAGAAATAGAATATAAACCAATTAAAAAGTTTTCAACAAATGAGAAAGCACATTGTAGCAGGTAACTGGAAGATGAACAAGAGCCTGCAGGAAGGTGTAGCTTTGGCTACAGAATTGAAGGAGATGTTGGCTGCCCAGAAGCCCAATTGTGATGTTATCATCGGTACTCCTTTCATTCACTTGGCAACCGTTAGCGAGTTGCTAAAGGATAGCGTTATTGCTGTTAGTGCAGAGAACTGTGCCGACAAGGAGAGCGGTGCTTACACTGGCGAGGTTAGCGCTTCTATGGTAAAGAGCACTGGCGCTGAGTACGTTATTTTGGGTCACTCAGAGCGTCGTGAATACTATCACGAGACTCCCGAGATTTTGAAGGAGAAGGTTGACTTGGCTTTGGCTAACGGTTTGAAGGTTATCTTCTGCATCGGTGAGAGCTTGGAAGAGCGCGAAGCTAACAAGCAGGAGGCTGTATGTAAGGCAGAGTTGGCTGGTAGCGTATTCCACCTAACTGCTGAGCAGTGGAAGAACGTAGTTATCGCATACGAACCCATCTGGGCTATCGGTACTGGTAAGACTGCTACCGCTGAGCAGGCAGAAGAGATTCACGCTTACATCCGTTCTTGCGTAGCTGAGGTTTATGGTGCTGAGGTAGCTGACGAGACAAGCATCCTTTATGGTGGTTCTTGCAAGGCTAGCAACGCTCCCGAGCTATTTGGCAAGCCCAACATCGATGGTGGCTTGATTGGTGGCGCTTCATTGAAGGCTGACGACTTCAAGGGCATTATCGACGCTTGGAACTAAGATATAGAAACACTATATCAAACACTCTATAACCGTAGGAAACATTCTCCTCTTATATAACATAGAGGGGGAGTTTCCTGCGGAAACAAAATATCAAATAACAAACCTTTAAGATCCATTTATGAAGAAACGCTTTTTTCTATCAGTGCTCATTGCTGTATTGTCCGTAACATATGCTATGGCACAGCAGGACAGCATCTCTTTCGGTGCACAGAGCGATAGCTCCATGCTCAAAGCTAAGCAGGACAGTGTGCCTGTCAAGCGTATTCGAGTAAATGGATTTCGTGTACAGGTATACTACGGAGGTAACAATCAGAAATCCAAACAAGATGCTATCAAGATGGCAGAAAAGGTAAAGATATGGTTTGAAGACCTCCCCGTTTATACCACCTTTTCTTCACCACGATGGACCTGCCGAGTGGGTGATTTCCAGACACGCGAAGAAGCTATGGAACTCTTGACCACTATGCGCGAAACTGGTCGTTTCCCCAAGGCCATCATTGTGAAGAGCAAGATTAATATTAGAGAAGATGAACTCAGAAGAGAAGAGCCTAACACCAGCACAGCAGGAGATTCAGCAGCACATAACTCGTATTTTGGAACTCTTGGGCGAGGACCCCAATAGAGAGGGATTGCAACGAACACCTCTCAGAGTGGCACGCGCCATGACAGACTTAACGCGTGGCTACAATCAAGACCCTGTGGCCATACTCCGAGGAGCCATCTTTCATGAGGAGGGATGTAATCAGATGGTCATCGTCAAGGATATTAATTTCTATTCCTTGTGTGAACATCACATGTTGCCATTCTACGGTCGTGTGCATGTGGCATACATTCCCAATGGCGAGGTAACGGGCCTGAGCAAGATTCCACGCGTAGTGGATGTCTTCAGCCATAGATTGCAGCTTCAGGAGAGACTCACCAAGCAAATCAGAGAAGCCATTCACGAGGCTTTGCATCCACAAGGCGTGATGGTGGTTATAGAAGCTCAGCATATGTGCATGCAGATGCGTGGTGTGGAGAAACAAGGTAGTATCACAACTACCAGCGACTTCTGCGGAGCATTCAATCAAGCTAAAACTCGCGAAGAATTTCTCTCCTTAATCAGAATGCGCAATTGATTCTTCTAGGCGCCTCTATTTACTTTATTCCCCTTGGAGGAAATACTTTAAGGATTTGTCTCCTCTCTAAAAGGTAAAAAGAGTAGGGGGAACTGAGGTGCGAATTACTTATGAAATATGATTCCACTACTATAATATTGGAAGGAGAACCATTGCGGCTCTCCTTTTCTTTTTCTCGTTTTTCCGGTCGAAGACAGGAGGCATGGGAATATATTCACTTTGGCTTTAGTCAAGACACCTTTATCATGAAGGACTATTAAAATCTAGGTTTTAGCGTAATCCGAGGGGTTGGGAAGTGCCAAAATCTAGGTTTTAGTGTAATCCAAGGGGTTGGGAAGTGCCAAAATCTAGGTTTTAGTGAAATCCAAGGGGTTGGGAAGTGTTAAAATCTAGGTTTTAGTGTAATCCAAGGGGTTGGGAAGTGTCAAAATCTAGGTTTTAGTGTAATTCAAGGGGTTGGTAAGAGTCAAAATCTAGGTTTTAGTGTAATCCAAGGGGTTGGGAAGTGCCAAAATCTAGGTTTTAGTGTAATCCGAGGGGTTGGTAAGAGTCAAAATCTAGGTTTTAGTAGAATCCAAGGGGTTGGGAAGTGCCAAAATCTAGGTTTTAGTGTAATCTAAGGGGGTGGGAAGGGATGATTGGTATTTTTCATATATGCTGATAGCAAAGCAGAAACAATGCTTTGTGAACGTAGGAACAGATTCCTTCTTGATTTTTTTCTTAATTTTGTGCCGAAAAATAGAAATATGCTTGTTGGGGTTAACATTTAATCCTTCTGAATGGTATATGATATAGAGACGTATGAAAAGAGTTTATATACAACAGCTATTCAAGCAACACTATGCCAAGATGTACAGGGTGGCATATAGTATTCTTCTTGATGAGCAGGAGAGCAAGGATGTGGTCAGCGATGTCTTTGCCAACTTGCTTCAGGGGGATGCTATGCTTCTGCCCGACACGACCGAACATTATTTGCTGACGAGTGTTCGCAATCAGTGTTTCAAGCGCATCAGGCATGAGGAGATAAAGCATCAGGCAGAGCAATTCATCAGCAGTGAGCACCAGGTAGCAACCTCTGCCGAGGACGAACGCCTCGCTGACATTGAAGAATATGTGGCTTCGTGCTTTACGGAGCAGGACCAGCGTATCTTTCGTATGCGATATTCTTACGGTTGCAGTTATGAAGAGATTGCTGCAGTAGAAGGTATCAGTCGTGTGGCTGTTTGGAAACATCTTTCTCGCGTCCTAAATTCAATTAAGAAACATCTTAAAAGTTAAGTTTATGTCTACTCCCAACAAGAAACTCTTTCGCGACATGCAAGAGCACCCGGAGCAATATACCGAGTCTCAATTGGAGAGCGTGATGACTCAATTGGACAAAGAGCCCGATGTAGATGCTGCATGGCAGGAATTTGAAGCAAAACTATCACAGCGCACCCATGCTGGAAAGCCCACTCGCTGGTACTCCTCTATGCGCAAGATTGCAGCGGTATTCGTGGGCATTCTCCTGGTGTCGGTTACTGCCTTTGCCACGGTAAATATAGTGCAGAGACGAGCTGCCAAGAAGGCAGAAACGGTGGAGAATGCGGTTGTGTCGGAACCAAAGTCAACCACAAAGGTTATTTCACCAGTTCACTTCGAAAACACCACACTCGACAGCATTCTTGCCAAGGTTGCATCACATTACCATTTGTCCGTGAACTATAACGACAAGGCTGCCAAGAGTATGAAGTTCTACATCACCTGGCACCCCAGCAAGGGTATCTCCCACTTCATCCAGAAGATGAATATGTTTGATGGCTTGCTCCTGTCTGTCAACCAGGATACAATTCATATTGAGGTCGTAGAAGTAGAGGAGGATAAGCCATGAAACGATTATTCCTATTCCTCTTTGCCCTTACCGCCACATTCCTTCACGCCCAGATACTGCATGAGTTCAGCAACACTCCGCTCACCGAAGCTCTGCGCACTATTGAACAGAGCCAAACGGAGTATACCATCTCCATCCTGTCCGATGGCTTGGAGAATATTGCCGTAACGGCCAATGTTGATGAGAAAGATGCACTCGCTGCCGTCAGAAAGATTTGTAAGAACCTTGATGCCAAGGTCAAGGTGCAGGACAAGGATATTTATGTGCAGGCCAAGAATGCTTCCCAGCGTATGTTGGTGCTCGAGGGCTTGGTACAGGATATTCGTGGCCATCATGATATCATAGGTGCCACGGTGCAGTTGCTGGCAACAGACAGTAGTGTGATTGAGCAGACGGAAGCGCATCGCAAGTTTTATGGTGCGGCAGACGATAAGTTTATGTGGGAAACGAGCGAGTTTTCCTTCTCCGTTCCCTCTGAGCCAGCCAAATACATATTTCGCATTACGCAAGAGGGCTTCAAAACAGCCTACGTTGACTATACCATAGAGCATGTGGGCAAGCGTGAATACTCAAAGGCATTGCCGCCATTTTATCTAGTACCAGAAATTCCCTCCAAGATGATGCAAGAACTGACCGTTACAGCATCTAGAGTCAAATTCTACTACAAGGGTGATACTATTATATATAACGCAGATGCCTTTGTCCTGGCTGAAGGGTCAATGCTAGATGCTCTATTGCAACAACTGCCAGGTATAGAGATGAAGTCGGACGGACGTATCTATCATAATGGCAAGTTTGTCAATGACCTTCTGCTCAATGGTAAGGAGTTTTTCAGTAAGGACCGACGTCTAATGCTGGAAAATCTACCAGCATATACAGTGAAGGACATTGCAGTGTATGACAAGCAAACTGAAGAAAATGAGTGGCTCGGCATTAAGGACAGAGCCTCGCAACGCTATGTCATTGATGTGCGTCTGAAGAAAGAATACATGATAGGATGGATAGCTAATTTAGAAGCAGGTGGTGGTACCTCAGAGAGATACCTGGCACGACTGTTTGCTATGCGCCATACTGATTTTTCACACATTGCCATCATTGCCAATGCCAACAATCTGGACGATTCTTCACGTCCTGGTAGCAACGATAATTGGCAACGTGGCACTACCACCGACTTGCGCAGAACAGAGCGTGCCGATATAGACTTCTATGTGAGCGACCGCAATAAGCGTTGGAATACCAGAGGTAACGCTTCCATCAATTATCAAACCACCAAGGGGGATATTCACACGGTACAGCAAAATTATCTTCCCACAGGTGATACCTACGATTATCGCTTTGATGAGAATAAGAATGAGGACCTGCGTGTCTCTGCCAATCAGAGTTTTTCCTTCTCTACAAAGTCGGTTAGTTGGAGCTTTAGTTACAACCTCAATTATCATCTGTTCAATCATGCTAGTAGCATGGCTTCTGCCACATTCAGCGCTCCAATAGCTGGAGTCAGCCGTCAGTTGTTGGACGATATCTATTCACCAGCCTCTTTGCGAGTAAATCTGCGCGACACGCTAATCAATAGAGTCTTGCAGAAAGGCATGGGCGATGGATATGCCGTGAATGGCTCGTTCAATACCAGTGCTGTAATCAAAATACCTAATAGCAACGAAAGCATCCGTCTGGGAGCCACAATAGATTATGCCGACCGCAATGAGCACTCGTTCGACTACCAGAGCGTTAACTACGGTTATCAACAGCAACCTGCTCTATATCATCATCAGTATCGCAACAATCATCCCATGCGTGATGGTGGCTTCAACGTCAGAGCCAGTTACACAATACCTTTGGGAGAAGGTTGGCGTCAGCTGATGACCACCTATACATTCAAGCATCAGCACCAGCATAGCAATTCTTCACTATTTCTCTTGCATCAGTTGGATAGTGTGCTTACGGATATCAATCAGTTGCCCTCAGTCAGCGAGTATCAGCAGGTATTCGATAAAGACAATAGTTATACTAGCAGACACACCAACAATAGTCACAAGCTATTTCTCAATCTAGGTTATCAGTTCAATAAAGGCTCCTATGGGTATGTATGGACACTATTTGATGGCCATATTACCCTTAACCAAGAGCATATGGACTATCTGCGAGGCAGAATAGACACTACGCTCAATCGTACTGGCTTGTCCATGTATATGGGTAGTATGACAGCTCTCAACTTAAATGGAGGGCATCAAGTTAGTTTGAATCTCGGCTTAGACAGAACCTTGCCCTCACTAGAGCAACGTATAGACATGCGTGACGATTCCGACCCTATGAATATTCGTCTAGGCAATCCACAACTGCGTGCAACTCTGACCCCCTCCATTAAACTAAATGCTACGTACAGAAGTAAACAGACTCTTCATCGTTTCAGTTGGGAATACAGAACCATATACAATGCCATAGCAATGGGATATGTGTATGACACCCATACTGGTGTGCGCACCTACCGACCAGAGAATGTTAATGGTAATTGGAATACTACGGGTGAGTATACCTTCCATAAAGACTTTGGCGTGGCTAAGAAACAAAATCTCGACATCCCTCTCTCTGCTACATACAGCCAGAATGTAGACCTCGTGGGAGTGGATGGTGCCATAAGTCCTAGCCTCTCACGAGTGCATCGCTTGGCTATATCTGTAGCTCCCAGTTTTAAAGCCGATTTTGGAAAACAACATTTCGAAATCACGTGCCAACCCACATGGGAGCGTCTTACTAGCGAGCGCACAGATTTTACAGACTTCAGTGCACTGACCTCGCGCACCACACTCTCTGCAACACTGAAACTACCATGGCAGATAGACCTCAATACGGACTTTAGTCTATATACTCGTAGCGGATATGCCGATGTGCGCCTAAATACCACGGATTGGGTATGGAATGCTCGCCTCTCGCGTCCCTTCTTCAAGGGTAGCCTGTTGGTAATGTTTGATGGCTTTGACATCCTAGGCCAACTTTCCAATGTGACACGCACCATCAATGCACAGGGACGTACCGAGACTTTCACCTCCGTGATGCCACGCTATGCTCTCTTGCATGTAGTGTATCGTTTCAACAAGGAACCCCAGAAGCGCTAGCCATCTCTTTATCCTTAGTCCAAAGGAAACTGCCATAGATAGACCATCCCGAAATCAGGAGAAAGGCGTCTATCTATGGCAGTACTATGTGTAGACAGGATTCAGATAGAATTAGTGCGAAATCTTGAGACCAATGAAATAGGTGCGTGGCGATGTGGGGCCGTAAAAGTAACCCGAGTCACGATAGCCACCCTGGTCTATGTCTTTCTGAAAGGCATTGAAGATGTTTTGCACACCAGCATTCAATTGCAGTTTGATATCATCGTCAATATCGAATGTGTAATTGAGTTTGATGTTGAAATCAAAGAAGTCGGGCGTATGCACCATTTCGTCTTCGCTGATGTAGGAATAGGGATAATCCGCAGGAACATCGCCAGCGGCAGGAGCAAAGTGCGGAACGTACATTCTGCCGGTGTAAACGCCAGAGAGAGAGGCCTCGAAGCGACGGAAGGGAGCCGTGGTGAGTGTAAAGTAACCATAGCAATCAGGAGTTCGGGGCATATTGCGTGTGGGTGCTACGTTGGGGTTTTCGCTCCACGCCTCATAGGCTTTATATCGGCTACGCTGGTAGGTGAAACCTGCTTGTAGTGAAACGTCCTTTCCATGGGCTACTTTAGCATCAAGATTCACACCATATACGCGCGCACCGCTACCGTTGCGGCGCTCTTGCAGGGTGTTGCCCGTAGCGTCTACTCCGATATTCTCCAGTACGAACACATTGCGCAGGTCGGTGTAGAATGCCTCCACCAGAAAGTTGGCACTCCAGTGCCCAATGTTTGTTGCCCAATCCACAGAACCGCTAAAGCTGTTGGAGCGTTCGGGCTTTAGTCCTTCGGCCAATTGTATCAGTACTCCTTCGCCACCCACGGCAGTAATATGTAGGTCTTCGTCATAGGCTTGTGGCGCTCTGAATCCAGTGGACCATGTCAGACGTGTCTGTAGTGATTCGCTGGGACGATACAATAGATTTATGCGAGGGCTGAAGATTACGTTCTTTATGAGGTTGTGCTTGTCCAGGCGAAAACCAGCCAAGAGGGTGAAGTATCGCATCTCCCATTCGTTTTGCACGAAGGCACCACCAATTTTTACGTCCTGTTGCATATCGCGTCCGTAGCCCTGCATTACATCGTGCATGGAGTTGGCCTGATATTCCAAGCCGGCCGTCAGTGTGGCAGGAGAGAAGAGTACCTTGTTGAAGCGTCCGCTATAGGTAGTTCCCAATACATAGGTGAGGTCCGTTGTCTTACCATAGGCATCAGGGTCTTGTTGTGCTCCGTAGTAACTGTTGCGCAGGATGTGTTGAAGAGAGACATAGGCAGACAGTTTGTGGCGGTCTCCGGGCAGGAAGTGGTCATACGAAACTCCACCGCTATTGATCACATGCTTTGTCTGTTCGGTAATGTCAGTATTGAATGGCTCCATGTCAAACTTGTTGCCACCACGTCTAAACTCGTTGGTGGTATGATATTCCAGGTTGAAGACATTACGCTTGGAGGGGCGATAGAAGGTGCGAAGGCCAAAGGTATTCATGTCCAGCTTGCCCACCTCTGAGTATCCGTCTCCATCAGCATCATAGGGACTTCTGTTACGATAAGCCTCGTATAGAGCTATTCCATAGTTATGATTCTTGGACACGTAGGATACGTTGGCTCCCATGGTTTCCTCCCATGATTGTCCGTTCATGTTTGAAACCTGAGTGTTCACGGAGAATGAATTGCGAGTAGGCTCTTTGGTGATGATGTTAATAGTGCCACCAACGGCGTTGGCTCCAAACAAGGCAGAGCCACCACCTCTAACCACCTCCACACGTTCAATCATATTCACCGGTATTTGTTCCAGGCCATATACTCCAGACAAGGCACTCACCACGGGGCGACTGTTGATGAGGATTTGAGAATATGGGCCTTCCAAGCCATTGATTCTTACCTGAGGGAAGGCACAGTTCTGACAATTGTTTTCCACGCGAAGACCAGTTTGGTAGCTCAGCGATTTGGCCAGGTCGGGGGCATTGACATTCTCAAACGTCTTATTGTTCAGAACGCTCACCACCACCGGTGCCATGCATCGCTTCACCTCGTTGCGATTAGCAGATACCACCACCTCCTCTATGCTTCTGTCGGTCAGTTTCAATGAAAAGTCGGCCATCACGATGGCTTCATCCTCCAGAATCAGTTGTCGCTCCTTCGTCTCATAGCCCATCATTGTTACTCGCAGGGTGTACTTGCCCGACTCCAGACCTCCTATCACGTATGCACCATCAGTGTTGGTGGAGATACGCATGTTCTTTTCCACCAGTTGTACCCATGCGCCCATCAGTGCCTCGTGAGTATTGTCGTCTATCACTCTACCCAGTATGTTGTAGGTCTTTGGGCGATTGCTCTCCATGGGATTTGAAGCCCATGCAGACAGAGTAAGGGCTAAAACGAATAGGGGGAGTAGTAATTTTTTCATCATTCTTCTAATCAATTTTAGTGATATATGTTTTTAATCTTTATTTCGTTTCCTGTTTCGTTACTACGAATTTCATGCCAGAATACCAACAGGCATTTTCTCCTTTTTCCGGGGCAAATCAGTCGCTTTTACACTTTACAGGGTATTTCCCTGCTCGTGTATACCGCCAACGAATGCTTTCAGAGAGGCTTTGCTTTCTTTTGCAAAGTTACGTAATAAAAATTGAACCAAATCACTAAACAACCTACCCAAAATGTGGTATTTTGGGGGTGGCAGATGATGCCTTTTTTAGTTGGGAGGAGCAGAGCGCCAGTGTACGCGCATCTTTGATGATAATAACAGGATAAACATCTAATTACTATCAAACTATGGCCTAAATTTAAAGAATTGAATACGTGCCTATAAAAAATGGCTATAAAATTTAAAGAACTGACTACGTATCTATAAAAAACGACCACAATTTTTATATATTCATCATCATTCCTATAAAAAATGACTATGTTTTTTATAGGTATGTCATTGATTCTTGAAATTTCAGATTTATTTTTATAGAATTGACAACGTGCGTATAAAAACTGGCTCCAATTTTTATACGCACGTCTATGATTTTATAAATTTCAGAAAATTCCGCCCCCTCGGCATTATATTCCTGGAAACGCTTTTTGTCATCACTTGCTTGGGTGTTTTCCTTTTTTGCCATAATATATGGGAGTGATTAAAATGTTTTGATTGAATATTTTTGTGTGCCACATAGGGGAGGAACCATCATTTTTTTCTGAACCTCTTTGCCACGGCGGCATATCCGCATCGGCGGCATAGTGGCTCGCTGGCCATGTGATGAGAGAAACCATCGTAGAGGGCACGTGCACGAGGTGATGCCAGTATCTCGGATAGCGATTGCTGAAAGAGATTGCCCAAAGGTATATCGCCATCGTGGTCCAGACAACAGGGCACTACGGTGCCATCCACCAGCACTCCTATCTGATTGCGCAGGGCATAGCAGAAGACCTCCTCGCTCTCGTATTCTTCACTCTCGGCATCAGGCCATTCAAAGACGCCGTCATATTCCAGATAGATGTTATCCAGCAATTTATACCCATCATAGCGCTCTGTCCATGGTCTTGGTATGTAGGCCTCCATCAGTTGCAGCAGATGCTCGTTGGCAGCATCCAGTCCTCCCTGATTCCATAATCTGAGCACCACAATGGTACCATCTGCGGCAGCCCTCGTGGCATATTGCATGATGTGCTGGATATATTCCTCGGGGTGCTCCTTGCCATTGCCCTCATGAGAGTGCAGAGAGATTTGTATCTTGTGGGGATGAGCCTCAAGCAGAGCCTCCGCACGCTGACGAATGAGAGTGCCATTGGTGGTAAGAACGGGGATGAACCCCTTGTCCTTTGCCATCAGGATGAAGTCCTTCAGATGCTTGTGCATCAGAGGTTCGCCCATCAGATGAAAGTATAGAAATTTTATCTCGTTGCGCAATCTATCAGTGAGCAGGTCAAAGTCCTCTATGCTGAGGCTTCGACCTGCGCGCTTTGTCTTTGGACAGAATACACAATCCAAATTACAAATATTCGTTATCTCCAGATAGCAACGTGATATCATTCTTGCTCCGATAGAATCCACCTAGAAGGCATTGTTGGCCATCTTCCACAGACAGAGGAAGGAAGCCTTGGTGATATCCACCATCTTGCTCCAATTGATACGCTCGGGCTCATCGCTGGGTCTGTGATAGTCGGGGTGTCCGTCTGTGTGATACCACACTATGGAAGCTCCTGCTTTGAAGAAAGGCACCTGGTCGCTACCGCCACTGAGGTCCTCTGAAGGAAGGAAGTCTGGGTCCAGAGCAAGAGAGTACTTTTCTATGTCGCTCTTCAACCATGTGGCATAAACCGAGTCCTTGGCCGAGTACAGATACTTGAGTTGCTGGGGGCGGTGCTCCATATTGTTGCGCCCAATCATGTCATAGTTCATGTAGGCCTTGACCTTATTGATGTCAGGAAAATTGTTGACGAAATACTTTGAACCGCAAAGTCCCACCTCTTCGCCATCCCAAAGGGCAAAGATAACGGTTCTTTCGGGTTGCTGACCAGTGGCCATGAAGGCTTGCAGGAGTTGGAGCACGGCCTGCACACCGGAAGCATTGTCATCGGCACCATTGTATATCTTGTCGCCAGAGAGCATGGGGTCATAACCCAGATGGTCGTAATGTGCGCCCACCACAATTATCTCTTCCGGATTCTTGCCCTCTATCTTGGCCAGTATGTTGCGCATGTGGGCCTTGCGATGAGGCGCAAGCTTGATGCACTCCACAGTGGTAGTGTCCACGTAATAAGTCATAGTCCTGTTGTTGTATGGAGAATAAGCATCAAAATGCTGTACATAACCATCTTCCATCAATGGAGTAGCTCCCATCAGTCGGAGAATGCTGATGAGGTATTCGCCAGCGATATGCCCCCACTCGGTACCGGCAGCACGACCTTTCAATAGGTCTGATGCCAGAAACTCTACATGAGTCTTGGCCGTATTGATGTTGATGGTTTGCAATCCCTTTTCTTCGGGAGTCGTCTTATCCTTCTTCTTGGCCTCCGCAGGTGCGCTGACAAGGGCAAGGGCCATTGTTAAAACCCAAAATATCTTCTTCATAGCTGTACTTGTTGTTAGGTCAGTGCTGAGCATACTATTAATTTGCCTCTGCTACTAATTTGCAGATATTCACCACCGTCATCATGGCCTTCTCCATGCTTTGGATGGGAAGGAATTCGTGGCGACCGTGGAAATTCAATCCGCCAGCAAAGATGTTGGGGCAGGGGAGACCCTTGAACGATAGTTGTGCTCCGTCAGTACCACCACGGATGGGTACCACCTTGGCAAAGCCGCATGCCTCTTCGATGGCACTCTTGGCTATGTCTGTGATGTGTGGCTTGTCCACCAACTGGGTGTGCATGTTGTAATAGGTGTCTTTCACTTCGGGCAAGAAGGTGCCTGCACCATACTTCTCGTTCATTCTCTCGCACATGTCCAGGATGAGGCGCTTGCGCATCTGGAACATCTGTGTGTTGTGGTCGCGAATGATGTATGTCAGTGTGGCTTGCTCCACACCTCCCTGCATCTGATACAGGTGGAAGAAACCTTCATAACCAGTGGTACGCTCGGGCACTTCGTTTTCAGGCATCTGCTGAGCAAACTCTGTAGCCAAAAGGGCTGCATTTACCATCTTGTCCTTGGCATAGCCGGGGTGAACACTGATACCGTTGATGGTAATCTTGGCGCTGGCTGCATTGAAGTTTTCATACTCCAGTTCGCCCACTTCGCTTCCGTCCATGGTGTATGCCCATTCGCATCCAAACTTCTCCACGTCAAACAAATGTGCACCGCAACCGATTTCTTCATCGGGGTTGAAACATACGCGCACCTTGCCGTGCTTCACCTTGGGGTGCTCTATCAGGTACGCCATGGCGGATGTGATTTCTGCTATGCCGGCCTTGTCATCAGCACCAAGCAGAGTGTGGCCATCGGTGACTATGATGTCCTCTCCCTTGTGGTGCAGTAGTTCTGGGAATTGGCTCACTTTGGTTACGATGCCTTCCGTGGAATCAAGCACAATGTCTGTGCCATCGTAATTCTCTATGATGCGTGGCTTTACATCTGTGCCCGAACAGTCGGGGCTTGTGTCCATATGGGCAATGAATCCCACCACTGGCACCTGCTCCATACCTTTGCTCGCGGGCAGCGTGGCAAAGACATATCCGTGGCTGTCCATCTCTACGTCTTGCATGCCTATGGCCTTCAATTCCTCCAAAAGGTATTCTGCCAGACGGAATTGCTTTTCGGTGCTGGGGCACTGACCGGGGTTGTTTTCACTGGATTGGGTATCAAAACTCACGTATTTCAAAAAACGTTGTACGATGTCCTTCATAAAGCTTGGTATTTTTAGTTTTTTCTTGTGCAAATTTAGACAAAAAAACGCTTTTTCATCTCTACTGACCAAAAGAAATAGATTTTTTGTATAAATTTGCACCGATGATAGACAGATCAACCACAATCAAGATACAAGAGGCAGCGCAAATCGTTGACGTAGTGTCGGATTTCGTTACGCTGAAAAAGTCGGGCGCCAACTATAAAGGTTTGTGCCCCTTTCATGACGACCGTACTCCTTCCTTCATGGTCTCCCCGGCCAAGAATTATTGCAAGTGTTTCGCTTGTGGCAAGGGTGGTAGTCCCGTGGGCTTTATCATGGAGCATGAGCAACTTTCTTATCCTGATGCTCTTCGTTATCTGGCCAAGAAATATGGCATTCAGATAGAGGAGCGCGAACTCACCGCCGAGGAGCGTGCTGCTCAGAGCGAACGCGAGAGTATGTTCATTCTCAACGAGTGGGCACTCAGATGGTTTCAGCGTCAGATGCACGAAACGCCTGATGGTCGTGCCATAGGTCTTTCATATTTTCGCGAACGTGGATTCCGTGATGACATCATCCAGAAGTTCCAACTCGGTTTCTGTCCCAAGGGTAGGGATGTCATGAGCCAAAGTGCTATGAAGGAGGGATACAAGGAGCAATACCTCGTGGGCACAGGTCTTTCCATCAAGCGTGAAGACGGTAGCGTGGTCGACCGCTTCTGGGGGCGCGTGATGTTTCCTTGGCACACCGTCGGTGGCAAGGTGGCTGGTTTTGGTGGCCGCGTATTGGATGCTGCCACCAAGGGCGTGGCGGTAAAGTATCAGAACTCGCCAGAATCTGCCATCTATAGCAAGCGCCGCGAACTGTACGGACTCTTCCAGGCCAAGCAGGCTATCGTCAAGGCCGACCAGGTATATATGGTGGAGGGATACACCGATGTTATCTCCATGCATCAATGTGGTATAGAGAATGTCGTTGCCAATTCGGGCACAGCTCTCACCAAGGAACAGATACATCTGCTTCATCGCTTTACCAATAATATCACTCTTCTCTATGATGGTGACGAGGCTGGTATACATGCTGCTCAGCGTGGTACGGATATGCTCTTGGCGGCTGGTATGAATGTGCAGATTTTGCTTCTTCCTGATGGCGACGACCCCGATAGCTTTGCTCGCAAACATACGGCCAATGACTTCCGTCAATACGTGGAGGAGCACAAGGTGGACTTTCTCAAGTTTAAGACCACCCTGGCTATGAATCAGGCTCAAAACGACCCTCGCAAACTCAGTCAACTGGTGGCGGATATCGTTACCAGCATTTCTTTCATCCCTGACGAAATCACACGCACTCTCTATATCCGCGAAACGGCACAAATGATGCAGATGCAGGAGCAGATGATATATCGTGCCGTGCAAAATCAGATGTCAAAGAACAGGGAAGAGGAATATAAGCGCAGAAATACTCCAGTCACTGTTGGTGACCAGCAACCCGAGGCTGACCCGTCTCTTGCTGCTGACACATCTCCCGTTGTGGAACCTTCCGCTCAGGGACTTTCTGATATTGATGCAGCTTCTTCTGCCCTGTCAACGGCATCAGTTCCGCCTGCATCATCTGCCAGGGAGCAGGCAGCTCCTGCCACGGAACTTCTCCTGGCACAGTTAATAGTACGCTATGGCGAGAAGATTATTTGCGAGGCCGAGGATGGTGAGGGCAATGCTGTTCCTCTTTCCGTTACCGAGTTTATCTTCTATTCGCTCACTCAGGATGGCTTGGCTTTTGCCCAACCATTGGCACAGGTGGTGCTAGACAAGGCCATGAAGCATGTGCACGACGAGGGCTTTGTGGCAGAGAAATATTTTCTCAGTCATCGCAACCAGCAATTGTCACAGGCTGCCTTCCAATTGTGTATGGACAAGGAGGAGCTGAGCAAATATCATAGTCGTGACCAGCAACTGGTTCCTGATAGTAGCCGACTCCTGGAACTTACCACTCACGTCCTGGCCGACATGAAACTGTCCATCGTTCGCCAAAAGATTAACAATGTCATGGCTGATATGAAAAACCCTGCCATGAAGTCCCAGCAGCGCGAACTCCTTGTGCGATTCAAGGAACTCAAGGATGCCGAAAGCCGTCTGGCCAAGGAATGTGGCGACAGAGTGCTAAAGTGACAATCCCCCCTCGACTTCCTGATAATTGATTTTTGAGAAATAAAGGCTGGTTCCATTTGTTGGAATCGGCCTTTTATCATTATATTTGTCTCTAATCGGTTCTTTTCCTACTTTTACCGTACAATAACAACACGTTATATAATGTATAGATTATGGTTACGGTAAAACTCAAGTTCAGAAGCCCCAAAGCAACCAGTGTGGGTAGTATTTTTTATCAGGTGATTTACAAAAGAGTAGTCAGGCAGGTAACCACCTCGTTCAGGATTGCATCCGAAGAATGGGACGAAGGGAAGGGGTGCATCATCATCTCTCCTTCCTCTGTCCGTTCAGAATACCTTGAAATCATTAGCAAGGAATTATCCCACGACAAACAACTATTTGCGCAAGCATACGATAATTTGCTTGCATCCGAATGTATTGTCAGTGTGGATTCCATTATAACCGAGTTTCACCGGCTCAAGGCTTCGCTCTCCTTCTTCAATTATATGGAGCACACTATCTGTCTCTACCATAAACATATGAAGGCACGTACTGCCGAGACTTATTCCGCTACGTACAATAGCTTCCGGCGTTTCCGTCACGACATAGATATCGCCCTTTGCCACATAGACTCCGAACTGATGCTTGACTATGAGCGCTTTCTGAAGCACAATTATTTGTCTCACAATTCTATTTCCTTTTATATGAAGCACCTCAAGGCCGTGTACAGACGGGCACTGGAAGATGGATTGATTGAGGATAGCCGCCCATTTCGCCGTGTCAATACTTCCATTGCTCCCACCAGCAAAAGAGCTTTGTCTCTCGAAACGATACACCGCCTCATGGACATGGACCTCTCGCATTCTCCGTCAAAAAGTTTTGCTCGCGACCTGTTCCTGTTTAGCTTGTACACTCGTGGAATGCCCTTTATTGATATAGCATACCTCGAAAAGAAAGACCTCCGATATGGTATCCTCACTTACCGACGTCAAAAGACCAACCAACAACTGGAAATACACTGGGAGCAATGCATGCAACACATACTTCAAAAGTACAAGTCTGACAATTCCTCTCCCTTCCTGTTTTCAATCATTAACCATCAGGAAGAAAACTATCGCAGGCAATACCTCAATGCCAGTACATTAATCAATCGACAACTAAAGAAGATAGGCGAAATATTGCATCTACCCCAACCTCTGACCATGTACTGCGCACGGCACTCATGGGCCAGCATTGCCCGTGACGAAGGTATCCCTATCAGTGTCATCAGCAAGGGTATGGGCCACGACTCCGAGAAGACCACCCAAATCTACCTTTCCTCAATAAAATCTGATATTATTGACAAAGCTAACCGTAAGATTCTCAAAATTCTAAATCAGTAACCCACCCCCACCTGTTGGCGGAATTAATTTAAGGCAGAATTCCGCCAACAGCCTCATATAATCCCCCATAATCCCCATAATCTCCAAGCCCTTCCTAGCTCCTCCTAGAATTTCGCCAATCTCTAATCTCTAATCGTTCCTCGCTAATCTCTCATCCTCTTTCATCCTTTGATTATCCTCTCTCATCCTCCGAAATCTCCCTAGGATTTCATAGAACCTCCTAGAGCTTCCTAGAGTTTCCTCTTCGCTAATCTCTAATCGTTCCTCGCTAATCAAATATATAGCGTAAGCTAATAACCGTGCCATCCGTCGTCCATCGTGCGCAGCTGCGATTGGCCATCGAGTGAAAAATTGTGCAATAGCTTTGAAAACAGTGTTATCCGTGCCATCGTGTTGTTAATATAATTCTCTTGAATACTAAGTCTTAGTTCCATCAACACGAAATTATACCCGAATATATACTCGTTTTCCCATCCTCTATTTGGGACTGTGTCGTAGTTTCACACAACACAGAACGGAACCTAGACACGTTTGCCTTTACCCCTGATTTGATAACGCTTCATTAGAAGCAAGACGCAGTCAATTGGTATTAATAGATGAACATCACCTAGCTTGTTTGAGTGATTTTAGGTATTAAGAGCAATGAGTTATCAAATTTCCTTCGCGCTTCTCTGCGCCTTTGCGTGAGATATAAAACAGTTTCGCTAATCACTCCTCGCTCGTCGTTAATCGTTAATTCCTAATCCCTCGTCGTTAATCGAAAAAATATCCATCTCCTATGAGAAGATACACACAAATAAATTTGTGATTGATTTAAAGTTAATTATCACCGCATCTAATAATGAATTTGCTAAACATTTTGCAATTTGTTTTAGTCAATCTAAAAAGATAAGAGAAATTAGATGTAGCTAAATTTGTGAATTTCAGGGAATATTGTTAAATTTGCAACAGAAAATCAATCTTCTCATAGAAGATCTATATTTTCATCCATGATGATTACAAGAGATTTTCAACAAGCATGTTTTGACACATGTAAAACAAAACGGCATCGTAACAGCCTGAAACAGAGCTTAAAAACTGCTGCTTCGGGGAGCCAAGAGAATATACTATCCTCAACATCCTTTCCTTAAATGTCAGAAGAAGATATACTTTGGTTTGCAATGAGTGCTACATTTGGTAGAGAGCTCAAGGCAAAGGATTTTCTGGAGAAAAACGATGTCGAGTGTTTCGTACCCATGAGGTATGAGATACAGAAGAACAAGAAAGACGAACAGAAACGCCAACTGGTTTCTGCCATCAACAACCTTATTTTCGTTCACACTACCCGCAATCGGATACAAGATCTGAAGTCCCAAGTGCAATACCTTCATTATCTGGTCCACACCATCGAAGGCAGAAACATCCCCATTGTGGTACCAGAACACCAAATGACGCAGTTCATTACCGTTTGCAATACGTATAATGAAAAGCTTGCCTTCCTTTCTCCCGATGAAGTCAACCTGGACAAGGGTACACGCATCAGAATCGTTGGTGGTGCACTTGACGGCATTGAAGGCACCTTCGTCAAGGTGGCACGAGGTAGAAAAAAGAAGATTGTTGTGATGGTAGAAGGCATCATCGGAGTAGCAATGACCGAAATCACCGATGGCTTCATTCAGGTAGTGGAAACATAAGTCGCCATGCAAAGTCACGCTTTTGAAACACTGAAGCAGTTGGACCACCTCATCCTCACTGATATTAACGACATCCTGCAGAGGGAGGCCTGTAATGAATGCAATATTCATCTCTACCATGTTGGCAACTCCTGGTTCGCCTTCGAGAAATCGGCATATCTTCTCCAACTACTCTCAGATCAAGTAGACGCCCCCATTTGTATAGAAATCAGTGGCCGTCCATATCCTATCATTTTCAATAGCATCTCCGCCTCGCACCTCAAAAGTATCAAGAGTACCGCTCCCTCACAAGACTCCTCCGCCAAATACCTTAAGCTCCTCACCGAGCCCCTAAGCCACCCCCTCTTCAACACCTGGTACTCCCTCATCATCAACGGCGAGATATAACAGCCTCACTAACAACCGTACCATCCGTGCCATCTTGATGTTAACATAATTCTCTTGAACACTAAATCTTTATAAAATCAACAGATAAAACTAGATATCACTGTTCTTTGTAAAGTGAAAGCCTTTGGCAGACAGATTTGTGTCGCATGTGCCGACGACACAAAAACAGATTAAAACAAGATGAGAGGAGCGGCTCCCGACATCAGTGTCCATCAGTCGTTAATCAAGCGAAGATTTGATTAACATCTAACAAAGAACTCATATCCACAAGGAAATAATCACGTTAAATCTCAAACAATCCGTTGTTAGACTTATAGTAATCAACAGAATAAAACAGGATTGAACACGATTTACAAGATTTGATAACGTTTCAAAAGAAACTAAGACGTAGTCTATTGTTATTGATAGATGAACATTACCAAGCTTGATTGAGTGATTTCAGATATTAAGAGCAATGGATTATCAAATCTCCTTCGCGCCCTTTGCGCCTTTGCGTGAGATGATATTTCTGTGATGTTCTGTGCATTCCGTGTGAAATAAGAATAATAACAGTGACATCTCGTACAATCTCGTTGATAATAAGAATACCCATTCGCTCATCTCTAATCGCTCATCTCTAATCGAATACATAGCGTGAGCTAAAAACCGTGTTCATCCGTCGTCCATCGTGCGAAGCTGCGAGTGGACATCGAGTGAAAGAATGTGCAATAGCTTTGAAAAAAACAGTGTAATCAGTGTCATCTGTTGTTAATAATAAAAACACAGTAGCTAGTCGCTCATCTCTAATCGCTCATCTCTAATCGAATAATCATGCTCCCCCGCTGGTACGTCCTCCGCTGCCCCGATAACAACGCATTATCCCAGGCACAAGCATTCTCGGATAAAGGTATACAAGCCTTTACCCCCTTGGAATACCGCGCCACCACCCTTGGCGAGGAGAAGCTATGGCAGCAAGTCCCCTCTCGTCCCGACCTGCTCTTTCTGCATGCCACCTATGATGAGATACACGACTCTATCGCAGCCCAAAAGTCTGGCAGGCTTCAGTTCGTTTACGACAACACCGCCCCCAATACATCTACTCCACTCACTATTCCCCAGGAAGCAATGAACAACCTCATTCGTGTAGTAGAATGTAGCATACCACAATCATATTCCGTCACCGACGACGAGATACACTACCGCCCCGGCGGCATGGTACAGGTCACCGACGGCCCCTTCAAGGGCATCATAGGCCGTGTGGCACGCATCCACACCCAAACCCGCGTAGTAGTCAGCATCCCCGGCATCATCTCGTATGCCACTACCTACGTCCCCAAGCATCAACTCACCCCAGTGGAATAGCGCCCCAAAGCGCCTATACGCCCCTCAGATTTCTCAGAAATCTCCCTAGGATTTCCTAAAACCTCGCTAATCTCTAATCTCTAATCGCTAGTCGCTCGTCGAAAACGACACTTTACGTGAGGTTTAAGAGCAAATATAATTCAACATCCAAGCGGATAGATGTAAAGCTTTTGAGAAAGCATAATCAAATGAATTTGAATTAGGCTATCACAATCGCGGCAATGACACCGTCATACGTTATGAAATAACATAATCCATCCGCTTGACACCAATCTTTCTTCGCGCTTCTTTGCGCCTTTGCGTGAAACAAAGAATAAGAATAACAATGTCGCTCATCTCTAATCGTTAGTCGTTAATCGAGTATAGTCGCGTTGTTAACATAATTCTCTTGAATACAAGGTCTTAATTTTATCAACCGAACTTATACCCGATGTAACACGATATTATTTCCTATCCTCTGTTTGGGATGTGTGTCGCAGCTACGCACAACATATGGACACGAATTTAGACACGTTTGCCTTTACCCTAATTTGATAACGCTTCAAAAGAAGCTAAGACGTAGTCAATTGGTATTAATAGATGAATATCACCAAGCTTGTTTGGGTGATTTCAGGTATTAAGAGCAATGAGTTATCAAATCTCCTTTGCGCCTCTTTGCGCCTTAGCGTGAGAAAAGAAACAGTTTCATCCGTGTCATCTGTTGTTAATATAAACACTGTCACTAGTCGCTAAACGCTCGTCACTCATCGCTCATCTCTATCCTCTATATCCTAGAGCCTCCTAGAATTTCCTAGAGCTTCCTAGCTCCTCCTAGCTCCTCCTAGCTCCTCGTTAATCGCTAATCTCTCGTCGTTAATCGATTAAAAAGTCATATGAAATCCATAACCTACATAAGTGATTGGTACTTTAACCAAAAGACCTTGCCCTACTGGGGCGTCCTCGTCCTGGATAGTCTCATCGTCTTCTTTGCAAGCATAGTAGCCAAGTACTTTGAGATAAACCTGGTGCATCAGGTAGAATCATTCCTCCCCATGCTACTAGGCTCACTCCTCTGCGTAGTACTTTATATCATTCCCTTCTATGCCTTCAAGACCTATCGCGGCATCATACGTTATTCATCCTTCGTTGACCTTCAGCGTATCGTTCTGGCATCACTGGCAGGCACAGTACTCTGCGTAGTAGCATGGTTCCTGACCTCTACTATCGCCTGCATATCACTCCCAGGCCCTATGGGCAGTGTAATACTGTTCTTCGTTGCTACCATGTTTATGTGGATAGAACGTATAATGGTAAAGCGCCTCTTTGACGACTTTCATACCGATGGTGCAAGCCCAGTTGCCATTTATGGCACCAAAGCCGGAGGTATCAGCCTGGCCAAGAGCCTCACATCACTCAAGGTTAAACAGTATCGTCTCGAAGCCTTCATCACCGATGGCAAGGAGATGGCAGATGTTAAACTACTGGGTAAGAAGGTATACCTCAATCAGCAAGGTATCGCAGATAAGATGAAAGCCCTGGGTGTCACCACCCTCCTTGTATCACCCCTCAAGAGCGAACTCTTCCGCCAGAATACAGAGATGGTAGACGAATTCCTCTCAGCCGGCATACATATCATGATGATGCCCTCAGCTGAGGAATGGGATGGCACCAGCGAACTCACACACCACAACCTTCGCGAAGTAGACATTGAAGACCTCCTTCCCCGTGATAAGATCGAAGTAGACCTCCAAGCCATTGGTAATCAACTACGTGACAAGGTTATCCTTATCACTGGTGCTGCAGGTTCTATCGGTTCAGAGATGGTACGCCAGGTAGCCACCTTCCGTCCAGCCTTCATGGTACTCATCGACCAGGCAGAGACTCCCATGCACGACATCCGTCTCATGATGTCACGCCAGTTCCCTGACATCAAATGCGAAACCATCGTAAGCAGCATTGCCAACAAGGAACACATGGAGCAAATCTTCTCACACCATCGTCCCGATTATGTCTTCCATGCAGCAGCTTACAAGCACGTACCCATGATGGAAGACAATCCAGCCATTGCCGTACAGAATAATATATATGGTACACGCGTCATAGCCGACCTTGCTGTAAAGTTCGAAACCAAGAAGTTCGTGATGATATCTACTGACAAGGCCGTCAACCCCACCAACGTCATGGGTTGCTCCAAGCGTATCTGCGAAATCTACTGCCAGTCGCTCAACAAAGCCATCGTAGAAGGCAAGGTAAAGGGTATCACCCAGTTCGTCACCACCCGCTTTGGCAATGTCCTCGGTAGCAATGGTAGTGTTATCCCCATCTTCAAGGAACAGATAAAGAAGGGCGGTCCCATCACCGTCACCCATCCCGATATCATTCGCTTCTTCATGCTCATTCCCGAAGCCTGCCGCCTCGTACTCGAAGCAGGCACCATGGGCAAGGGAGGTGAAATCTACGTCTTCGATATGGGACAACCCGTCAAGATAGTAGACCTCGCCAAGCGCATGATAAAACTCTCAGGAGCACAGAACATAGAAATCAAGTTCTCAGGCCTCCGAGAAGGCGAAAAGCTATACGAGGAAGTCCTCTCCGACAAGGAGCAGACCAAACCAACGAGACACCCCAAGATCATGATAGCCTCCGTTCGCGAGTACGATTATGACCTCGCTGTCGCCAATGAGGACCGCCTGCGCGAAGCCTCCTACACCTTCGACGACATGTCCATCGTCCGCATCATGAAGGAAATAGTCCCCGAGTACAAGAGCCAACACTCCAAGTACGAGATTCTCGACGAGCGATGAGCGTTTAGCGTTTAACGCTCGTCTCTCTCGCTCATCGCTTTCCTAGAGCCTCCTAGATTCTCCTAGGTCCTCCTAGTTTCTCGCTAATCGCTCATCGCTCGTCTCTAATTGAAAATAAATGACCTTAGAGACTTTATGACTCTAGAGACATTAAAACTCAAATACAATAGAAATAACATACAATTGCATATTATATGAAAATAGCAGTAGCAGGTACCGGTTATGTCGGTCTCAGTATGGCAACCCTTCTTGCCCAGCACAATGAAGTAATGGCTGTGGATATCATGGCTGAAAAGGTAGAGAAAATCAACCGCCGTGTATCTCCCATCCAGGACGACTATATCGAAAAGTACTTCGCAGAAAAGGAACTCAACCTTACTGCGACTCTTGATGCTGAAGCAGCATATAAGGATGCAGAGTTTGTAATCATCGCTGCTCCAACTAACTACGACAGCCAGAAGAACTTCTTCGACACCTCTGCCGTTGAAGCTGTCATCGACCTTGTTTTGCAATATAATCCCGATGCAGTGATGGTAATCAAGAGTACCATCCCCGTAGGATATACTCGTAGCCTCTATGTTCGCTATGCACAACGCTTCGCTACAGAACCAGCATTGCAAGGCAAGAAATTCAACCTCCTTTTCTCACCAGAATTCTTGCGCGAGAGCAAAGCCCTATATGACAATCTCTATCCCAGTCGTATCATAGTGGGCTATCCCAAGATGATTGAACAATTTGGAGAAGAAAACGAAGCAATTAATGCTATTGCTGATGTAGAACGTCTGGAAAAGGCTGCACATACTTTCGCTCACCTACTAGTACAAGGAGCAATCGGCAATGGTGAAGAATTTGACTTTTTCGCTAATCGCTCGTCGCAAAACGCTAATCAGGAATACAAGGGTATCCCTTTGCTTTTCATGGGTTTGAAGGAAGCAGAAGCTGTGAAGCTCTTCGCCAACACCTATTTGGCCCTCCGTGTCAGCTACTTCAACGAGCTGGATACCTATGCAGAGGTCAAAGGTCTTGACCCACAAGCCATCATCCAAGGTATTGGCCTTGATCCACGCATCGGCACACATTACAACAACCCCAGCTTCGGTTATGGTGGCTACTGCCTTCCCAAGGACACCAAGCAGTTGCTTGCCAACTATCAGGACGTACCTCAGAATATGATGTCTGCTATCGTAGAAAGTAACCGCACACGTAAGGATTTCATCGCTGACCAAGTCCTCAAACTTGCTGGCTGGTACGGCTATTCTGAAAACAATCAATTTAACTGTCCCTCTAAGTTAGGGGGACGAGCAGAGCGGAGGGGGTATGAAGATGCTCTCACCCTACCTACAGTGGGCGTTTTCCGTCTTACTATGAAGAGCAACTCAGATAATTTCCGTCAGTCGTCTATTCAGGGTGTGATGAAACGCATCAAGGCCAAGGGCGCAGAGATAATAATCTACGAACCCACCCTCGAAGATGACACCACCTTCTTTGGTAGTAAGGTCGTAAATAATTTGGAAGAATTCAAAGCTAAATCTCAAGCCATCATCGCGAATCGTTACGATGCATGCCTTGACGACGTACAAGACAAAGTATACACCCGCGATATTTTCCGCCGAGATTAAGAGGTCACCCCAAAACTACCGATGAACCATGTATAAAAAAGTCTCTGGCGAAACCGCCAGAGACCCGATTTTACTCCGCAGTAGCAGAATCCTCTACCTCCTCTTGCGAAGGCTCTTTCTGTTCGTCATTAGGTGATTGTTCATCCTCAGTAGTAGGTTTCTCTGCTTCCTCTGCCTCCTCTGTACGAGAGGCGCGCGACTTGATGATAGATTTCTGTAGCTCAGCTACAGCATTTAGATTCTTCACCCAATCCTTATAATCCTCTTCCCCAAAAGAGATTCGGTGAGCATTGACAGTCTCAGTCAGCTCTCTCAAGGCTACTTCGGAACGTGCACGGCTTTCTGATACCCAACCCTTTTGATATTCAACACGTTCTTTTCTCTGAACATCACGCGCTACCTTATACTTGGCAATAGCAAGGGTTAGTTCCTCCAACCAAGTTTCAATACCGAGTGCACTATGCACATCGCTCCCCAAAGCATTAATCTCGCACATCATCTCATCTAATTTGGCATACCTATGAGCCATTGAAGAGTGTATGATCTTACCATGCTTGTAGATTATATGCATTACATCTTGAGCTAAAAGTCTCACAGACTTATCAGGATGCAATAACATACTCTTTACTAAATGCTTTAGACCTCGATACTGTTCACAAGCAATCTTATCAGCCTCGTCTTTAGCTTTAGTCTCTTTTGTATAGAAGTTTTGCATCAGTGCATCCCTGTACTCTTCCACAGCACTTCTAAACATTGTTAATACACTCGCATCTCTCTCATTACTGAGGAGAGCAACACTAAATTCCAGCGTTTCCTGCAGAACGCCCAATAGCTCGTCATTGCGTAGCTTATTGGTGTTAATGTTTTTTAATTTGAACATAAGTTAATAAAATTTTGATAATATATAATGTGGTTCTTTCTGACCATACATAGGATTCTTGAGCCTAGTCAATGATTCATGAGAACCGAGGCAAAGGTAATCCAATTATATACTGCAGTTTGACTTTTTGTCCATTATGACTCAATCTTTGATAAAGTATAGTAATAATATAATCTCAATATAGAATAACAATCAACCACCCCAAAGGTTTTTAAAAACAAAGATATTTTTTCAGGAATCTATATTAAACCGAAAATAGAGTACTATTTTCCACATTTCATGGAATATAGTAACCGAAAGGTTTTCACAAAAGATATAAAAGATTCCATCACTTGATAGAAGTTTCACTCAAAAGTATTTAAGCTTTCCGTTACCTGACGAAAGCCACACTCAAAAGTGTTTAAAGGTTTCGGCATCTGTCAAAAGTCTTAGTCAAAAGTGTTTAAACTTTCCGTCACCTGCCGAAAGTCATACTCAAAAGTGTTTAAATGTTTCGTCAGTTGACAAAAGTCCTATATTTTTTTATATGAAGGTTTCACCACTTGCTGGAAGTTCCATGTAAAATGGCATGAATGTTCCAACACTTGCTGGAAGTCCCATGTAAAATAGCATGAACGTTCCCACACTTGTTGGAAGTCCTATGTAAAATAGCATGAACGTTTCCACACTTGTTGGAAGTCTCATGTAAAATAGCACGAAGGTTCCCACACTTGTTGGAAGTCCCATGTAAAATAGCATGAATGTTTCCACACTTGTTGGAAGTCCCATGTAAAATAGCTTGAATGTTCCAACACAATTAGACAACTCATTCGTAATACTTGGGTTGCGGGTTATTAGACACATTATATAATATAATATGTGAACGTTTAAAGTTGAATGGCTGCTTAATCATATTTTATCGCTTTCCTTCTTGTTGTTAATGGGAAGAACATTTTCGTTCGTCTCTAAACGCTCGTCTTTCATCGAATATATAGCCTTCGCGTGTGATATAAAAAGTTTCGCTAGTCTCTCATCTCTCGTCGAATAGTAAGCGACTTTAGAGACTCTAGCGACTCTAAAAACAAAGTTATACAGAAACAATATAAAACCACATATTTTATGAAAGGAATCGTCCTAGCCGGTGGCAGTGGTACCAGATTGTACCCCATTACCAAAGGTATCAGTAAGCAGTTGATGCCCATCTATGACAAACCGATGGTTTATTACCCCATCTCAGTGTTAATGTTGGCGGGTATCAGAGATATCCTTATCATCTCCACTCCGCATGACCTTCCAGGCTTTAAGCGTCTTCTTGGCGATGGCTCCGATTATGGAGTACACTTCGAATATGCCGAGCAGCCCAGTCCAGATGGCTTGGCACAAGCCTTTACCATTGGTGCAGACTTTATCGGTGATGATAGCGCATGCCTTGTGTTAGGTGACAACATTTTCCATGGTGCTGGTTTTACAAGGATGCTCAAGGAGGCTGTACGTACTGCAGACGAAGAAAAGAAGGCAACCGTATTCGGCTACTGGGTAAACGACCCAGAAAGATATGGTGTAGCTGAATTTGATAAAGACGGTAACTGTCTTAGCATTGAGGAAAAGCCAGCCCAGCCAAAATCTAACTATGCTGTAGTAGGTTTGTACTTCTATCCCAACAAAGTAGTAGATGTTGCTGCTAACATAAAACCATCAGCACGTGGCGAATATGAAATAACCACAGTAAACCAGGAATTCCTCAAAGACGGAGAACTCAAGGTCCAGACCCTCGGTCGTGGCTTTGCATGGCTTGACACAGGAACCCACGACTCTCTATCAGAAGCCTCAACATACGTCGAGGTTCTTGAAAAACGCCAAGGTCTTAAGATCGCTTGTCTTGAGGGCATTGCATACCGTCAGGGTTGGATCACAGAAGAGCGTATGCGCGAACTTGCACAACCAATGATTAAGAACCAATACGGCCAGTATCTTCTCAAGGTAATTGAAGAACTCAAAGAAACTGGAAAACCCAATCTTGAATAAAATTATACATCATACATTATAATCATACATCATAATCATACATTATAAATGAAACGCAATATAGTAATCACCGGAGGAGCAGGTTTCATTGGTAGCCATGTAGTACGCCTCTTTGTCAATAAATACCCAGAATATAATATCATTAATTTGGATAAGTTGACTTATGCTGGTAACTTGGTCAACTTGAAGGACATTGAAGACAAACCAAACTATAGGTTTGTCAAGATGGACATCTGTGATTTTGACGCCTTTTATCAGTTGATGCAGGACGAGAAGATTGATGGAATTATCCATCTTGCTGCTGAGTCACACGTAGACCGCTCAATCAAGGATCCTTTTACATTCGCTAAGACAAATGTAATGGGTACTCTTTCTCTTCTGCAGGCTGCTAAGTTGTACTGGGAGTCGCTTCCTGAGAAGTACGAAGGTAAGAGATTCTATCATATCTCGACAGACGAGGTATATGGTGCTCTTTCAATGAACCATCCAGAAGGCATTGAGCCTCCTTTCAAGACTGTAGCTTCATCTGAAGGTCACAAGGCTTACGGTGACGATTTCTTCTATGAGACAACTAAGTACAATCCTCACTCACCATATAGTGCATCAAAGGCAAGCTCAGACCACTTCGTTCGCGCATATCACGATACCTACGGCATGCCCACTATCGTGACCAACTGCTCGAACAACTACGGTCCGTATCAGTTCCCCGAGAAGCTCATTCCTTTGTTTATCAACAACATCCGCAACGGCAAGCCACTTCCAGTCTATGGTAAGGGTGAAAATGTACGTGATTGGCTCTTTGTTGAAGACCATGCACGTGCTATTGACGTCATCTTCCACAAAGGCAAGATCAATGAGACCTACAACATCGGTGGATTTAATGAGTGGAAAAATATTGATCTTATCAAAGTGATGATTAAGACAGTTGATAAGATACTTGGAAATCCTGAAGGATACAGCCTCGACCTCATTACCTATGTAACAGATAGATTAGGTCATGACGCTCGTTATGCCATCGATTCATCTAAATTACAACGTGAGCTTGGTTGGAATCCCTCATTACAGTTTGAAGAAGGTATCGAGAAGACAGTGAGATGGTATCTTGATAACCAAGAATGGATGGATAACATCACTAGTGGTGAGTATGAGAAATATTACCAGGACATGTATAAAGGACGATAATGAACATGAAAACAATATTAATTACTGGAGCAGCTGGATTTATAGGATCCAACCTTGTGAAGAAATACTGCCAAGCCCATCCAGATCACACTGTCATCGGAATAGACAACATGAACGACTACTACGATGTACGTCTCAAGGAAAACCGCTTGGAAGAGTTGAAGCAATTTCCTCACTTTATCTTTGTAAAGGGAAATATTGCAGATAAACAGCTCATCGAAGACCTCTTCACCAAATATCAGCCACAGATTGTCGTGAACCTTGCAGCACAGGCAGGTGTACGCTATAGCATCACTAACCCCGATGCTTATATAGAAGCTAACCTAATTGGTTTCTATAACATCCTTGAAGCTTGCCGTCACCACGAAGTAGAGCACCTTGTCTATGCCTCTTCATCTAGCGTCTATGGCAGCAACAAGAAGATACCATACAGCACCGATGATAAGGTTGACAATCCGGTTTCGCTCTATGCGGCCACCAAGAAGAGTAACGAACTCATGGCCCATGCTTATAGCAAGCTCTACAACATTCCTAGTACCGGTCTCCGTTTCTTTACCGTTTACGGCCCAGCCGGTCGTCCCGACATGGCCTACTTTGGTTTCACCAACAAACTGGTAAAGGGCGAAAAGATCCAGATTTTCAACTACGGCAACTGCAAACGCGATTTCACTTATGTAGATGACATTGTTGAGGGAGTATATCGTGTGATGATGAAGGCACCAGAGAAGCAGGTAGGAGAAGACGGACTGCCCATCCCCCCTTATGCCGTATATAATATAGGTAATAACCAACCCGAGAACCTCTTGGACTTCGTTATCATCCTTCAGGAAGAACTTATCCGTGCAGGTGTCCTTCCGCAGGACTACGATTTTGAAGCTCACAAGGAACTTGTTCCTATGCAGGCAGGTGATGTGCCTATCACTTATGCAGATACCACTGCCCTTGAGCGTGACTTTGGATTCAAACCAAGCACCAGCCTCAGAGACGGCTTGCGCAAGTTTGCTGAGTGGTATAAGGAGTTTTACAGATAATTTGTGCGGTTACGGGTTAATCCTACTTCGTAGGCTTTTCCTCCTTCGCACCTCGACAATCCAAGCAAGCTTGATTGCGCTCGGTTTGTCGTCGGTTCTCGGTTACGCTTCGAGTTTACCGTGATTACCGAGTTTACGCCCTTAGCGCACATTGTCGGCAAAGCACCAAAGAGCCTTCGTAAGATAAGAAACGCCCCAGTAGCTGAAGCGGCAGAGGCTTCTATTTAAAATTATATTGAGTTAATATGAATATAGTATTAAGATCAGTAACATTAGATGACGCTCGAATGTTAATAAGGTGGCGAAATGATGATAATGTGATTAATCATTGTTTGAGTAGAGCAACTATAACAGAGGAGAGTAATCGCGAGTTCTATAAAAATTTTATTGAGACAGGTAAATATAAGCAGTTTATAGTAGATTGTATTGATACAGACTTTTCAGTAGTATCTTATCCAATCGCAACAGTCTATCTTAAAGATATAGATTATACTAATAAACGATGCGAACTTTGCGTGTTTACTAGTACTGATACGGAATGGAAGCTTGAAAATCAAAGTGAGGCCATTCACTTACTTGTGGAAAAAGCATTCAATGAATATGGAATGCATAAGGTTTATTCGTATGTGTTCTATAAGTTCCCCGAGGAAGTCGAACTTCTTAAGAATGCAGGTTTTTCTGCTGAAGCTATATTGAAGGATGAAGCACTTGCTGCGGATGGGAAATATGAGGACATTGTTAGATTAAGTATCATTAATACCAAGTAAAATGGAAGTTATAGAGACAAAAATACCAGGAGTTGTAATTTTGGAACCGAAGATTTTTGGGGATGCGAGAGGCTATTTTTTTGAATCTTTCTCACAAAAAGAATTCGATGAAAAAGTTGCGATACCTAACTTTGGAAAAACTATACTATTCGTGCAGGACAACGAATCCATGAGCAGCTACGGTGTCATGAGAGGACTACACTTTCAAGCCCCACCATTCACCCAGAGCAAGCTCGTTCGTTGTGTCAAGGGAGCCGTGCTCGATGTAGCAGTGGACATACGCAAAGGCAGTCCAACCTACGGTCAATACGTGGCAGTAGAACTGACAGAGGATAATCACCTCCAGTTCTTCGTACCAAGAGGCTTTGCCCACGGCTTTGCCGTCCTTAGCGAAACCGCCATCTTCCAGTACAAGTGCGACAACTTCTATGCCCCCCAGGCCGACGGAGGCATCAGCATCAAAGACGAAACCCTTGCTATCGACTGGCAGATTCCTATAGAGAACGCCATCCTCTCAGAAAAGGACATCAACCACCTTTGCCTAAGGAACTTCGATTCTCCATTTGATTATAGTATGAACCTTTATCCATAGTTCGAGTAAATGTTAACAAATATTCTCATCACAGGAGGAGCAGGATTTATAGGTTCTAACCTTGCTTTGAAGCTAACAGCAAAAGGCTATAAGGTTACAGTTCTTGATACACTTTCAGAACAAATACATGGAGACAATCCGGAAGAGACTTCTCCATTGTATCAGTCAATCAAGGATAAAGTAACTTTTATCAAAGGTTCAGTAACCTCACGTGAAGACTGGATAAAAGCTCTTGAAGGGCAAGATGCAGTTATTCACTTGGCTGCAGAGACTGGTACAGGTCAGTCGATGTATGAGATTGAGAAGTATGTAGATACAAATATTGGAGGAACAGCAATTTTGCTGGATATTCTCACCAATACAAAGCATAGTGTAAAACGAGTCCTTGTAGCCGAATCTCGGGCTATTTATGGTGAAGGAAAGTATCATTGTGAGAAGTGTGGAGATGTCTATCCCACTGATCGCAAGGATGAAGATATGGCCAAAGGAGATTTCGATTGCCATTGCCCTAAATGTGGCGGAAAGGTAACTCTTGTTGCGACCACAGAGGATAGTGCTATTCACCCATCGTCTGTTTATGGCGTCAGCAAACAGGTACAAGGACAACTCGTTCACTTGGTATGTCAGACTATGGGTGTTGAGTCTGTATCCTTTCGTTATCAGAATGTGTATGGCCCGGGGCAATCTCTCACTAATCCCTATACAGGTATTATAAGCATATTCTCTACCCGTATAAAGAACTTTAATGGGATCAACATATTTGAAGACGGACGTGAGACTCGTGACTTTGTCTATATTGACGATGTAGTAGATGCTACCATCCTTGGTCTAGAAGTTCCAGAAGCAAATGGTCATGTATTCAATGTGGGTACTGGTGTTGCAACCGATGTGTTGACTGTAGCCAATACACTATGCGAAAAATACGGAATAGAAGTTCCTATAACCATAAGTGGAAATTATCGCTTAGGCGACATCCGTCATAACTATGCTGATATAACTCTTGCTCGAAATATCTTAGGCTTCGAACCCAGGTGGAGTTTCTCTCAAGGTATAGAGCAGTTCACCAATTGGGTAAATCAGCAAGAGATCCAAGAAGATAAATACGAAGCCTCAATAGAGGAAATGAAACTAAAAGGTCTATATAAATGAAAATATTAGTAACAGGAGCCAATGGTTATATCGGCCGTCATGTGGTTAAGGCGCTTCTTGATAAAGGTGCAGAAGTTATTGCTTGTGATATAGTTTGTAATGATGTGGATGAGCGTGCGGAATGCCACTCGCTCAATCTTTTTGAATTACCAGAGGGCAACGTATGGGAACTGTTGGGTTCACCAGATGTGTGTCTCCATATGGCTTGGAGAAATGGTTTTGTTCACAATGCTCCTACTCAGATGGGAGATATGTCTGCTCATTATAACTTCATGACTGCTATGATTGATGGAGGCTTGAAGCAGTTGGCTGTTATGGGTACTATGCATGAAGTTGGCTATTGGGAAGGTGCAATTGATGAGAATACACCTTGTAACCCTATCTCTATGTATGGTATTGCAAAGGATGCTCTTCGTAGAGCTATGATCCAATATACAGCACAGAAGGGGTGCATCCTTCAGTGGCTTCGTGCTTACTATATTTTGGGGGATGACAGAAAGAATAACTCTATCTTCTGCAAGTTGCTCAATGCTGCTGATGAGGGTAAGAAAACGTTCCCATTTACTACTGGAAAAAATAAGTATGACTTCATTACTGTTGATGAACTTGCGCATTTGATTTCTGCTGCTGTTATGCAGAACGAGATAATTGGAATCATCAATGTCTGCAAGGGGGAGCCAATCTCTTTGGCAGAGCGTGTTGAGCAGTTTATCAAGGATAATGGTTTGGATATTAAGTTGGAGTATGGTGCTTTCCCTGATAGGCCGTATGATTCTCCTTGTGAGTATGGTGATGCAACGAAGATTAATGAAATTTTGAAGAAAAAATTTTTATAGTATAGTTACTACTTTAAAATGGCTTTTGCAACTATTATTAATTTTTTTACTAAGGGTAGTGAACGCTCTGTAAAAAGCAAATTGAATATAATTTCAATGCTTTTTATAAAGGGAGGTAGTATCCTTATTGGTTTATTATTGTTGCCATTGACATTAGACTATGTTGATAGTGAGACATATGGAGTATGGCTTACTATTAGTTCAATGGTTGCGTGGATAAGTTTCTTTGATGTAGGACTAGGAAACGGCCTTAAAAATAAATTGGCAGAAGCTTTAGCTCAGAAGGATACAGAATTAGGTAAAAAATATGTGAGTACAACGTATGCTTTGATGACGCTTATTTTTATACCATTAATGATTGTTCTTCTGCTATTTGTTATTCCTAACGTTAATTGG
>JAFOCV010000032.1 GCA_017381015.1 Bacteroidaceae bacterium | reverse complement strand
CAATGCCATCATCGGCGAAGCCAACTCCAGCTACAACCAGCGCATGGCCGCTAAAACTGAAAGGGGAAAGGGGAAAACGGAAAACTCCGTAGAAACGGGAAACGGAGAGGTGAGCCCCGAAGGCTCTGAGCCCTCTGATGAGAGCGAGGATGCGACGAGCGACTAGCGATTCTTCAGAGTACAATGAACGATGAACGACTTGAGATGAGCGACGAGCGATTAGCGATTAGGATAGCCTAGGAAATCTAGAAGTTCTAGAAGCTCTAGAAAATCTAGAATATCCTAGGAAGCTCTAGGAAGCTCTCCAAAATAATCATTAGCCTCTGGTGCTTTGGTGCATCAGAGGCTTTCTTTTGGGGATTTAGTAATGCTCATTGCCGTAATGGTGCTTACGATAGGGGGAGGGGATTATGCATCGTGGAAGACGAGGCCTCCTGCATCTTCGGGGCGAACGATGCCTGGGTATTCACAATGGAAATCGTCCTGAAGGCGCTTGATGTAGCGAGCTGCTTCCCACTTGGCCATGGGGAGGTCGTGGAGAAGATAGTTGCCACAGGTGGCGGGAGTGGTGCCTGGTACTTCGTCGGCATAGTCAACAACGTACTGGAAGGCACGAAGCATGAGTTGGCGCACCAATTGGCAATCCCATTCGCCCTTCATGATGAGATAGTTGCCAGTAAGGCATCCCATAGGTCCCCAATAGACGATGCGGTCTTTCCATTCAGGGTCGTTGCGAAGGAATGTGGCAACGATGTGTTCGATGGTGTGGATGGCCGAAACTTGCAAGGCTGGTTCCTGATTGGGGGCAGTCATACGTATGTCGTATGTGGTGATGCTCTCATTGCCAACTTTGTCTTGACGAGAAATGTAGATGCCAGGCATAAGGTTGCGATGGTCTACTTGGAAGGAGGGTATTAAGTCCATATTATAAAAGGTATTGTTGCGGTTTATAGTGAAAGGGAATCTGAGGGTTCCTGTTTAATTGTTTATCAGATTTTCCATACATTGGCGCAGGGAATCTGTCCAATAGGGTATTTCTATGTTGAAGGTTGTTTGTATTTTGGTTTTGTCGAGCACGGAGTAGGCAGGACGCTTGACGGGGGAAGGGTATTGGTTGCTACGACAGGGACGTATGTCGCACTGGCGAGGACTGCCCAGAAGGCAAGCCGTATGCTGAATCATCTGAGTGAAGTCGTACCAGGAGCATACACCCAGGTTGGAGTAATGATAGATGCCGGTCTTAGCGTAGGTGTTTGATGTCCTGGCATTGGCATAATCGGCAAGAATGGTGCAAATGGCCTTGGCAAGATCAAGTGCATAGGTGGGTGTGCCACACTGGTCGTAGACAACCTGTAGGGTGGGGCGCTCGGCGGTGAGTTGGAGCATGGTGCGACAGAAATTTTTGCCAAACTCGGAATACAGCCATGCGGTGCGTATGATGACATGTTTGCACTCGGTGGCGAGGATACGTTGTTCGCCCTCTTTCTTCGTTTGACCGTACACACCGGTGGGAGTGCCTTGCTGCTCCTCGTTGCATGGAGTGTTGTAAGGCTCGGCTCCAAAGACATAATCGGTGGAGATATGAACAAGCAAACCATTCACTTGTTTCATGGCCAAGGCAAGGTTTTCTGGTGCCAAGGCATTGAGTTTGTGTGCCAGGGATGCCAGTTCGGGGTCAGTCTCGCAAGCATCCACATTTGTCCATGCGGCACAATTGACAATGGCATCTATGCCCTCGGCTTGTACCATTTGGCATACAGCCTCACGGTTGGTAATGTCCAGGTGGATGGTTGTCCTGCCCTCCATTTGATTGACATCGGTAAAAATATATTCGTTGTTGGTATCTGCCTCTGCCAATAGGCGCATTTCCGAACCCAATTGGCCGTTGGCACCAGTAACAAGTATCTTCATAGAATGTAATGTATTGAAATTATTCAGAAGGATTATTTTTTTTCTACGGACTCAAAGGTACAACTAATTTCTGCAATAGCGCATCGGAGAGTGGGGATATTTGTGCAATGTGTTAAAAAGTGTTAATATTCTTTTGTTCAAGTGCGTTAATCTTTGTACCTTTGACGTCGATTTATGAAAAAATATCTAATAGCAATAGCATTTTTGAGTGCGTGTGCAATGACTTTGCATGCCACAGAGTCGGACGAAGCATCGGCTCGTAGAAAGTATCAGTACCAGGGTCCTGAGGTTCAGAAATTGTTCGTGGAGACACGTTTTGGGTGGACTACGCAGAGTGTCGGAGGACAAACGGATGATCAGAAGAGTGGTTTCCGTGGTGAGTTTTTTAACCTGCGTCTTGATGCCAGATTGTACAAGGGATTATCATTCTCCTGGCGTCAGAGATTGAATCTCAGCAACGACCGCAACTTCTGGCAGGCTACCGACTGGATGGTGCTGAATTATGCTCCCAATGCAAAGTGGACTTTCTCTGGAGGTAAGCAGATTGTAGCCATTGGTGGTTATGAGTATGACCGTCCTCCTATTGATATTTATGGCAATAATAGTGAGTATTGGAACCATATCGGTTGTTATCAATTCGGTGTGAGTGCCAGTTATAATTTCACTCAGGACGACCGTCTCATGGTTCAGTTCTGCAATAGTCCCTTCCGTACTAATATAGGAAGCAACAATACCTATGGCTTCTCGCTTTTCTGGGCAGGAAAGCATGGCATGTGGGAAACCCTTTGGTCGGTGAATGCCTTTCAATGTACACGTGACAGATGGATGAACTACATTGCTTTGGGCAACAAATTCAATTTCATGCCCAACAGGTTGTGGCTGGAGTTGGATTACGTCAACAGAGCCAGCAGTGGACAGACATTCCTCTTTGACGATTGTAGCGTGATAGCAGAGATGAGCGGTTGCCCACATAGCACACTACGTATTTTTGCCAAGTATACTTATGATGTGAACGACACCAATACCGATGCCGATGTGTATGTTACCTCGGGTACGGAGATGAATAGTGTCAGTGGTGGTGTGGAGTATAAACCCTTCAAGAAATATCCCGATATATTGCGTTTGCACGCTACGGCAGGATATCACTGGGGTGTGAATACCAATCCCCAGGGAGCGATGAAGGACGACCACCTGCTGATAAACGTAGGTGCCAAGATGAACTTTGATATCCTGAGAGGATTGAGATGGGCATTGAAGAAATAAGAGTAAATCAAACATTAGAACAATATGCTGAAAAGAATTCCTAATGGCATACCATGCCTCATTATCATCGTTGCCCTGTTTGGCTATATGGGCAGTGTGATGGGATTTGCCAACATGCTAAACACCATCATGCATACAGCGCACGAGCTATTGCTAAACACCGTCTTTTACCTTATGGGTATGTGTGTCATCACTGGTGCTTTGGGCAAGATTTTTGTTGAGTTTGGAGTGGTGGACCTGTTGCAACGTCTCTTGCGCCCCATTATGCGTCCTGTGTTCAATATGCCAGGTGTGGCATCATTGGCTGCTGTGCTTACATTCCTGAGCGACAATCCAGCCATCATTGCACTTAGTCAGGACAAGGGCTTTGCTCGTTATTTCAAGAAGTATCAGCACGTTTCACTTGTCAATTTTGGTACCGCCTTCGGTATGGGCCTTTTGGTAATCGTGTTCATGGTGGGACAAGGATATTTTCTGGCTCCCTTTGTTGGTTTCTTTGGAGCAATATGCGGTTGTATAGTAGCTACTCGCTTGATGCAGCGCTTTACGCTAAAGATGTTCCCTAATTACCGTCATGAAGATGCTACCGCAATCACCGATTATCAGGGTGGCGAAGTGCTTCCCGATGTGAGCTTCAGCCAGGACGGCGACGACAAGAAGAAGGATACCACTCTCTTTGTACGTGTGCTCAATTCATTGCTGGATGGCGGTAAGGACGGCGTTACCATCGGTATGGCCATTATCCCAGGTGTGCTTATCATCAGTACCTTGGTGATGATGCTTACTTTTGGCGGTACAGCCGAGGGTGTTGACGAATTGGGTAATGAGATTATCGTATACACCGGTGGTGCATTCCAGGGAACACAATTGCTTCCTTGGGTGGCTGGCAAGATAAGCATCGTCTTTGAGTGGTTGTTTGGCTTCACTGCTCCCGAATTGGTGGCATTCCCCATTACAGCACTGGGTGCAGTAGGTGCAGCCTTGGGCTTGATTCCTGAGTTTACCGCCAAGGGTATTATTGATGGCAATGCCATTGCCGTGTGCACCGCTATGGGTATGTGCTGGAGTGGTTATCTCAGCACTGATGCTGCTACACTGGACTCATTGGGTTATCGTCCCTTGGTGGCAAAGGCATTCCTCAGCTCCTTCATCGGAGGTATCTGCGCAGGTGTTATTGCTCACTGGGTATATGTATTGATTCTGGCCGTAAGCGCGTGGTTTGCTCCTGCTCCAGTATGGAATGTACCGGTACAGGGTACTTTGTGCAACATGCCTGAACATCATCAGACAGAACTGACCATGATGGATGACAGCACGTACATAGTGAAGGATTGGTTTGGCGAGAAGGGCACTGACCTTGAGTTCCGTGTAAACAAGCAGGATTCTTCTATCGTGATTACCAATTCATATGCACATAAGGGTGACCGTTTCTTCTTCGTTCATGTCAACGAGAAGGCTCTTCAGGGCGAGATTGCATACGCTTTGTTGTGTCCCGTCAATGAGTATTCAAAGTTTGATGGCAATGAAGAGGGCGGTAATATGTATGTATTCGCATTCTTGTATGATGGAAAGCATCGTCCTATCGACCGCGGTTACTATGAAATCGTATGGGGTACAGGCAAGCCTCAGACGGTAGAGGCCGAGAAGTTCATCCAGATGGAGATAGCTGCCGAGAAGGATAGTCTTCAGATGGATTCAAGCTACACTTCTGTGGGCGAAAGGGTTCTAAAGAAATAATTGTCTTGCAAAAGTTTTAAAGTGGTTAAAACTCATTCGGTTTCGTCAGTTTATATGGCGGAGCCGAATGTTCTTTTGTTGGTAAGCGAATTGCAAGCGCGATAAACGGATAATGATAATGGAAAACTGCTTATTCATATTCTATCTTTTCAGTTTTCGCTTTCCATTTTCCGTTTTTTTTGTCTAACTTTGGCGTGGAATTATTACAAATTTAACCTAAATATTAACAAAAACCTAAACAAAAATGAAGAAAAATCTACTTGCTTTGTTAGCGTGCTTCTGTACGCTTTTTGCATGGGCAGAGGGTGATATCATTCATGAATACACCCTGAACAAGACTACGGGTAATTTGTACCGTGGCGAAACTGCCAATCAATCATGGAACAGCATCTGGAAGAGTAATGCCACACCTCAGCTTACCTTTGGATGTCCCGTAAATAATATGAATTGGGATGGCGACAATATCCAGATGATGACAGGCTCGGCTACATCATCAGTATACACCATTACCCCTCCATCGGGTTTCGTGATTACTGATTACAGCTTTACCTTTACCAAT
>JAFOCV010000031.1 GCA_017381015.1 Bacteroidaceae bacterium | reverse complement strand
TGTATCCTCCTACTTTATTGGTATCATTCTTGAGCTTATCGGCACAGGGTGATGCCATTGCCAGGATTATATCGTCAGGCAAATTCTTGGTTAGAGTTTCAGCAACTTTCACTTGATAGAAATACGTGTAGGACTGTGTATTTCCAGGGGTAGAAGCCTGTAGCGCATATACATCGTCGTCATTTACTATGCCATGTTCCTCGTGTGTCACCTTCCAGATACCGGCGGCCGAGAATACGAAGGCAGCCATGGCAAAGGAGAGTATGCCCACCACCAGGAGCGTCTGCCACTTGTTGCGCCTGATGTGGCGCAGAGCTTGAAGGAAATTGATAAACAGTAGTTTCATCGTTTTTTTTTTAGTTGATAATTTGTGAGTATTCGTCTTGCATGAGGCTTGAAATTGTAGGGGCCTCTACAAATACTCATACAAAAACCATGCCATTCGACTTAATCCATTGATGCCTTGCTCTTTAACCTAAAAATGCACTTCTGCAAAAGTGTGCGCCAGCGCACACCAGGCGTGCATATCCGCACATTCTAGCGCAAATATAGCAAAACCTTTGTGTTTATCCAAATATGCCAGTTCTCTTGCCGTGTCTACAATGATGTAGAGGCCCAAAATGATAGTGGCAATTAACTAACCTACGTATTAGTTAACTTCCAAGTGCTCCTATATTAACTAAGCTACGTATTAGTTAACTCGCAAGTGCTTCGATAATAACTAACCTACGCATTAGTTAACTCCCAAGTGCTTCGATATTAACTAAGCCATGTGTTAGTTAACTATCAAGTGCTTTGATATTAACTAAGCTACGCATTAGTTAACATTTGACACTGAATTTTCCACCAAAAAACTTGTGGGAGTTAGAAAAAGAATGTAATTTTGTGCCACAACAACTAATTTGTAGGAAGCAAAATAAAATTCAGGAGGATAATATATTATGGGAAGAGGTGATGGTACTTCGTGGAAGAGGAGAAATAAACATTCTGAATACTGGCGTTCGATTGTACCTATAAGGAATTTTACGCCAAGAACCCTGGCAGTAAAGCCTCAGTATACGCTGGAGGATTTGTATATCAGTCCTTTCAGGAAGAGGCGCCTGTACAACGAGGACGGAATTGGTAGATACGAGGCATTGGAGGTGAAGACGGAGCCGACGGGTATAGAGGTTTTTGACAAATACCTGAACTATCTGGCTAAGGGAAATAGCGGTATGGAAAACTTTGCCTCTGCACTGGGTGCCAGAGTAGAGGATATAGATTCGATTGTATTCCTGCTGACGGGTATGCGAGGTGTGGATTTTCGTATGGCATACCAGTTGCGCTTGGCCGACGACCTGTTGCGCTACACGAACTTGGAGATGGTGGAAGTGGGTAGGCGTAGCGGTATAGGTACGCCCACCAACCTGTACTATGCCTACAAGCGTGCGTATAATGTGTCCCCCACTAGGCGCAGGTCTCAGCTTAGGAAGAAAATGGACCTCGGCCGTTATATTTTATAAGTGGATTATCGCTCATCGCTAATCAGAATAGTCTGAGTACTCGGAATACTCGGAATAATCGGAATAATCGGAATACTCGGATTACTCTGAATACTCTGAATACTCTGATTACTCTGAATACTCTGAATGCTCGCTAATCGCTAGTCGCTAATCGCTCCTCGCTAAACGCTCGTCGCTAAAAACACCAATGCACCGGCAAGGAAGCCAAGCAGTATTATGGGAGTGAAGCGCTTGAGGTAATAGCCAAAGGAAATCTTTTCCATACCCATTACGGTGACACCAGATGCCGAACCGATGATGAGGATGCTACCACCCGTGACGGCACAATAGGCCAGGAGTGTCCAGAAGGAACTGTCCTGAGCAAAGATGCCGCTCTCCTGCAAAGGGTACATGCCCATGGTGGCAGAGACGAGCGCCACATTGTCCAGGAAGGACGATAGCACACCAAGCACCACGGCAATGTGGTTTTGGTTGGCAAAGGTATCGCTCAGCAGATTGGCCATGATGGTGAGCTGACCAGTGACGATAAGTGCCTGAACAGACATCAGAATGCCAAGGAAGAAGAAGACGGTGCTGATATCCACGCGCGAAAAAGTATGTTGCACGCGAAGGTTTTGCAGAGATTCATCGGCCGAGTCGGCATACTTTCTATCGGTAATAGCCCATAGTATCACAAGGCCCAGGAGCACACCCATGAAGGGAGGCAGCTGAATGAGGGTCTGCAATATTGGAACCATTGCCAGCGAACCAAGCCCCACGCATAGCACAGCACGGCGTGTCTTGGGATTGATGTTGCTATGAGTATTATCTGCTTGCACCAGAGGCAACAGGTGGTCATTCTTGGGCAAGGTGAATGTTACTATACTCAGTGGTACTAGCATCATAGCCAGTGATGGAATGAAGAGTGTGCTGAGCTGATGCAGAGCAGAGATATTGCCACCAGTCCACAACAACAGGGTGGTGACATCGCCAATGGGCGAGCACGAACCACCAGCATTGGCAGCTATGATAATCATAGAGCTATAGACGAGGCGTGTAGTGCGCTCGGGCACCAGTTTGCGTGCAATGGATATCATCACTATCACCGTGGCAAGATTGCCCAGCAGGATGGACATGAAAAAGGTGATGAAGCAGAGTATCCACAACAGTTTGCGGTGCGACCTGGTCTTGATGGATTGCGAGATGATGCTGAAGCCGCCATGTGCATCCACTATGTCGATGATGGCCATGGAGCCCAGTACGAAGAAGAGGGTGGTGGATACATCGCCCAAACCGCTGATGAGCTTCTTTTCAATGAAGGCGAAAGCTATGTCGTGGACGGGCATAGAGCGGAATTCGGGGAATACCTCGAAAAACTGGTTGATGTGCTTGGGTGGATTTATCAGAAAGAAATGCTCGGCATTGAGCAGGAAGATGAGCCAAAGGAATATGGACATACCCACTGCGGTGGCGGCCTTGTTGACCTTGATGACATCTTCAAAGGCAATAGCCATAATACCCAGGATGAATATCACGGGCATGAGATAATAGAAAAACATATAGTCGGAGTGTGTTAAGAATTAGTGGAAAATGGTTAATCCTTCATCAATTCATTGAAGAAAGCCTCCAGGTCCTCGTCGATACCTTCCATGAGACTGCCCGAGAGTATGGTGGTCTCGTTGTCGTCCACGATGTATAGGTCGGTGAGAGTGTCTCCGTCTTCGTCCTGCATCACGAAGGTATAGGGGCGAAGTAGCGACATCTGGTCAACCACCTCCTTGCGTACCTGGCTGATGGCATTGCGTATGATGGGAGTAACCTTTTCGTAGAAATGCTCATCGCGCGAGCCGTGAATCCATTCCTCTATCACGATGCGCATGAGTTCGCGCTCGTCGTCGTCGTAAAACTTGATCTCTCCGCTATGAGGAAAGACGCGAATGATAATGTCGCTCAGAACGGGTTCACTTTCCTTGGGAAAGCGCTCTGCTACGTGGCGCAATGCGCGCTGAATCTGTTTCTCTGGTGCAATCATTGGTATGTGTGTGTTTTATTTGGTTAAGCTATTTGTGTGTTTTTTTTTGGGGGAGGGTAGTTCTAAGACTGGCATCGTGGCCAATCCTAGAACTTACCTTATAGTATAATATCATAGGTATGTGAAACGGAAATGTGAAAACGGAAAACTGAGTTGAACGGATGAGGTGAGCGGATTAGTTTTCCGTTTTCCGATTTCCGTTTTCCGTTCGATTACAAGTTGCGACCATGGCAATGCTTGAACTTCTTACCAGAACCACAGGGACATAGGTCGTTGCGGCCAGGAAGATTCTCGCGACGGATGGGCTGAACGGGCTGCTGCTCACGAGTGTCGTGGTTGGCTGCCTGACGCATACCCTCGTCTATGCCCGAGCGGCTCTCCTGCAAGCGCTCCTGCTGACGGGGAGCTTGTGGAGCCTCGGCTTGACGAATCTGCAACTCTGGTACCTGAGCACGCATCAATACGCTCACTACGCGGTCGTTAATCTTGTTGACCATCTGGTCGAAGTACTTGACAGACTCCAGCTTATAGATGAGCAAGGGGTCTTTCTGCTCGTAAGAAGCATTGTGTACAGAGTGCTTCAACTCGTCCAACAGGCGAAGGTTCTCCTTCCAAGCATCATCGATGGTGTGCAGGATGAGGCTCTTGTGGAAAGCAGTTACCACAGCTTGCGAACCACTCTCGTAAGCCTCCTTGATGTTGCAGCTCACCTGATATACTCGACGGCCATCAATCACGGGCACCATGATGTTCTCATAGCGTGGCATCTGGTCGGGGTTCTCCACAATCATGGTCACGGCCTTGTGTGCATTGGTGGAGATGATGTGACACTTCTGCTTGAAGCGCTCCATAGCCTTCTGGTAAACTTCCTCGGCCATCTCGTCCATATTGCCACTATCGTAGCGGTCCTTGGTGAGGGGGAATTCCATGGCAAGGATTTCAAGGAACTGCTCGCGGCAATTCTGGAAATCGTGGCTCTCCATGATGTGGCACACGCGATCCCAAATCATATCTGCAATGTCCATGCCCAGGCGCTCGCCCATGAGAGCATGACGGCGCTTCTCGTAGATGACGGTACGCTGCTTGTTCATCACATCATCATATTCGAGCAGGCGCTTGCGCACACCAAAGTTGTTCTCCTCTACCTTCTTCTGAGCATTCTCGATAGAGCGGGTAATCATTGCGTGCTCAATCATTTCGCCTTCCTGGAAGCCTAGCTTGTCCATCACGCGAGCAATACGTTCTGAGGCAAACAGACGCATCAACTTGTCCTCCAAAGAAACGTAGAATACAGAGCTACCAGGGTCGCCCTGACGACCAGAACGTCCACGCAACTGACGGTCCACACGGCGGCTCTCGTGGCGCTCGGTACCGATGATGGCCAAACCACCAGCTGCCTTAACCTCGGGAGAGAGCTTGATATCGGTACCACGACCAGCCATGTTGGTGGCAATGGTTACAGTACCAAGACCATCGGTGCTACGACCAGCCAAGGCTACGATGTCGGCCTCCTTCTGGTGCAACTTGGCATTCAATACCTGATGAGGTATCTTGCGCATAGAGAGCATCTTGGAGAGCATCTCGGAGATTTCCACGCTGGTGGTACCAACGAGGACGGGACGACCGCAATTGCGCATCTTCTCCACCTCTTCGATTACGGCCTTGTACTTCTCGCGCTGAGTCTTATAGATACGGTCATTGTTGTCCTGACGGATTACGTCACGATTGGTGGGCACCTCTACTACGTCCAGCTTGTAGATATCCCAGAACTCGCCAGCCTCGGTAACAGCTGTACCTGTCATACCGGACAACTTGTGGTACATGCGGAAATAATTCTGCAAGGTAATGGTGGCATAGGTCTGAGTGGCTGCCTGAACCTTGACGTGCTCCTTGGCCTCTACCGCCTGGTGCAGGCCATCGCTCCATCGGCGACCTTCCATGATACGACCCGTTTGCTCGTCCACAATCTTGATTTCGCCATCCTGAATCACGTACTCGTCATTCAGATTGAACATTGTGTAAGCCTTGAGCAACTGCTGAAGGGTGTGCACGCGCTCGCTCTTGATGGCATAGTCGGCATATACTTCGTCTTTCTTCTGAAGGCGAGCCTCGTCGTCCAGAGTGGTGTCGGACTCGATTTGAGACATCATGCCGGCAATATCGGGCAATACGAATAGAGCATTGTCGTTCACCTGAGAAGCGAGCCAGTCATTACCCTTGTCGGTGAGGTCCACGCTATTCTGCTTCTCCTCCACCACGAAGTACAGGGGCTCTACGGCTTCGGGCATACGGCGGTTGTTATTCTCCATGTAAATCTCTTCGGTTGCAAGCAAACCAGCCTTGATACCAGGTTCAGAGAGGTACTTGATGAGAGCCTTGTTCTTGGGAAGAGCCTTGAAGCTGCGGAAGAGAGAAAGGAAACCGTTGGTGGTCTTCTGCTTGTCGCCTTCTGCGGTACCTTCTGCTATGAGTTTCTTTGCCTCAGCAAGATACTGAGTGGCCAGGCTGCGCTGTACGGTAACGAGGCGCTCCACCAGTGGCTGATACTGCTCGTACATCTGGTCGTCGCCCTTGGGCACAGGACCAGAGATGATAAGAGGAGTACGTGCATCATCGATAAGCACTGAGTCCACCTCGTCGACGATGGCATAGTTGTGCTTGCGCTGTACCAAGTCGGCGGGGTCTTGCGCCATATTGTCGCGCAAGTAGTCAAAACCAAACTCGTTGTTGGTACCGAAGGTGATATCAGCCAGGTAAGCCTGACGACGGCTCTCGCTATTGGGTTGGTGCTTGTCAATGCAATCCACGCTCAAACCATGGAACATATAGATGGGGCCCATCCATTCGGAGTCACGCTTAGCCAGGTAATCGTTCACGGTAACCACGTGTACGCCATTGCCAGTGAGGGCATTTAGGAATACGGGGAGAGTAGCTGTGAGGGTCTTACCTTCACCGGTAAACATCTCGGCAATCTTACCCTGATGAAGTACGGTACCACCAAACAACTGTACATCAAAGTGTACCATTGCCCATTGCATATCGTTGCCACCAGCTATCCAATGGTTCTGATACACGGCGGTGTCACCATCGATGCTCACGAAATCGTGCTTTGTGGCCAGTTCGCGGTCAAAGTCAGTTGCCTTTACACGAATCTCGGTGTTGTTGGTAAAGCGCTCAGCAGTGCTCTTGACGATGGCAAATACCTCGGCACGAACTTCGTCCAGTGCTACCTCCAGGATATCAAGGATTTCCTTTTCCAGCTTGTCCATCTGCTGGAATAGAGGAGCACGGTCCTGAATCTCTGTTGTGGGAATCTGTTCCTTGATTTTAGCAATCTGTTCGCGCAGGGGAGCAGCCTTGTCGGCAATGCTCTTGCGAATCTCTTGCACACGAGCACGAAGTTCATCGTTGCTCAATGCCTGCATCTTGGGGTACATGTCCAATGCGGCTTGCACCAAGGGGCGATAAGCCTTTAAATCTCTTGACTTCTTGTCGCCAAAAAGTTTTACTAAAAAGTTTGTTATATTCATTAGTTCAATTGTTTATTCTTCTGTTGTAAAATGTGTGGCATCTCATTTATATCAATGCCTTATGGTGGAGTCTCTGTTTTGATTCCTTTGCTCTTGTGCGCCACCTTGTTTATTGGCAATTGGGGCGGAGAGCAGGTTTGCCACAAGCATTGGGCGAGCGTATGCGAAGCACCTTTGCCACGGTGGGCGCAACATAATCGATACTCACGGGAGTTTCTATCTTGTTGGGGTCGAATCCCGCGCCCATGAAAAACAGAGGGAATGTGGTATAACTTTCTCTGGAAATATTTTGCTTGTTGGTAGTGCTGCTTACATTAACCTCGGTGAGCGACCATCCTGGTGCTATCTGTATGAGTATATCTCCTGAGCGATGAGGATTGTAGGCATTGCGCATCTTGGATATACCTGGTGTCCATGCTCCGAAAGAGAGACGTTGGCTGGTGTATACATCCTTGACTCCTGCCAATTGGATGATGAATGTCGAGCTCATCTCCAGCATCTCCGTCAGGTTGATATTGCGTTGCTCTATCAGCTTGCGATTGAGATAGATTTCATTGCCAAGGCTACTCTCCACCCACTGGCCTTGTCCGTAGACGGCCACGAGATATACGTTGAGCAGCATTTCAGCGCGATGCATGTCGAAGGTACCCGTGGGTATGCGATATGCGGTAAGGTCGGCAGAAGCTGGTTCGTCAAAATAACCAGTACCCGTGACCATGAAGAGCACATTGCCAGCACCTACGCGCTTTTCCACCTCGTCGATAAGTCCGCCCAGAGCATTGTCCAATCTCACGTAGGTGTCTTGCAGCTCCATGGGACAATCCGATACGGGCAAACGATTGTAACTGCCAGCGTAATAGGTAATTGAAAGCATGTCGGTGATGGCATCTAGGCCCATTCCTGACGATGCTATGCAATGAGTGGCAAACTTGTTGACCTCCTCGTTAATCAAACCGCTCGACTTGAATTCGCGGAAGGTGGAGTTGCCTTTGAACTTATGCTCGAAGGGTTTCTTCAGTCCTCCCGACACAAAGTAGCTAAAGTTGCCCACAACCTCGTTGGATGGTGTCCATACGATGTCGTTGATTCTTTGTGGCAAGGAGTTGTATCTGCTATATGTCAATGCCCATGAGGGATAGCTGCCATAGTAGGATGTGGAGCACCACTGACCAGTGAGTTCGTTCAACCAGAAGCATGCGTCTGCCGCATGTCCTGCCGAGAGGATAGCTGCGTCTCTGAATGGAGATACGCTAATGACTATGCCCTTGCCCTCGGTGGCTATCTTCAGTTCGTCGCTTATGCTGGACACGCTCAGGTGTGTGGGCGAACTGGCCTCCGTGGTAAGGTGTCCCTTGTACTTGCTGTCGTCCACGCAATACAGGGGACGAAGTGTCTCTCTGTCAAGCCATCTCTGCGAGGTGATGCCATTGTCGTATGGTGTGGCACCCGTGTATAGGCAAGCTGTGGCGCTGGCTCTATCTGGCGAGGCAAAGGGATACTCTGCCTGAGTGTACACGCATCCGTCCTGCATCAGTCGGCGGAAACCCTTTTCGCCATACAAGGGGGCAAAGGCTTCCAGATAGTCAGACCTCAATTGGTCGATGACTACGTTGACCACCAACTTGGGCAATGCGGGTGCCGTTTGTGCTTCTGCTCCATAGAAGGAGAAGAGCACTGCCAGTGTGGAGATAAAGCGATATGTAGAATTAGAATTCATTTTTTCTTCTTTCCTGCCTTCTTGCGTTGGCTTTTGTTTGCAATCTTATTCTTGGGTAAATGTCTGTAGTACAGTATGTAAGATATTTGTCGGCTCAATTGTATTGCTACAAAGAAGATGGCCGTGATGCATATCTCCTGGGGCATCCATGGTATGAAGAGCAGATAGAAGGCCATCCATGTAGCCATCAGATAGTGCCATGCCGAGCGCTCTTTCTTCCATGCAGCCTTGATGGTGTAGGGTAGGGCTATGAGTGGAATGGGATTCAGTACGCCCACCAACCAGTTGCTCCCCACCGCAGGGTGCTGCGAGAAGAAGAACATGAAGGCGATGAGGCATCCTGCAAGGCCGTGCACCAGCATCAGCACCATGTCCAGGGGCCAGAATACTTTCTTGCAAAAAACTTCCAGCATCAGCACCAAAAGCATGAGAGCACTTGCCAAGCCTCCGATTACCAATGGTGTGGCGGGAAAGGATTTTCCAGCCTTCGATTGTCTGTTTACGGCTTGGGAAAGGATTTCCGAAGTCTTGACAAGCTTTCTTGTGTCCTGAAAACCATTTCTTACCACTGCCTTCTCCAAAGCATTCATGTAATAGTCGGGAATGAAGCATTTAGCCCTGTTTGAGAGCAATGTATCCACATCAGCGCCCAGTAAGAAATCATTGCCTTGCTCTTCCCAGGGATAGTCCTTGGTATATTGGTGCAGAATCTGTCTGTAGGTGAGAGGCTCTGTTGCCCAGGAGTAAATCAATTCTCCCTCCACACAAGCGTCTATGCAATCCATCACTCGTGTGGTGCAATTGTTGGTGAGGAAGTTGTAGCGATACGTGCGATTTTCCTTCTTGATATTGTTCATCAGGTAATCTCTCACCGCCACCGCCTCGCTTTCTGTCAGGTTGAGCACCTGTGCCACCACTTGGCTTCCTCTGGCCTTATATTCCTGAATGAAGTATTCCCATGGAGTGGCCATGCAGATATAATCGGTTTCTCCAAGAACGAATTTCCATACGAAATACTCGGTGTCAAAATCGAACACGCCATAGTTGAAGACATAGTCGATATCCCTGTTCATGTCCTTCACTCTGATGGCCGTATGTCCATACAGAGAATACACCTCTTGCCCAGGGGAGCATGTGAGTACACTGACTTCGATGTCCTCTGAGAAAGGCTCGGCATATGCGAAAACTGAGCCCAATAAGATGGCAAAAAGGAATACTATACGTTTCATTCGGGCGCAAAGTTAGTAAAAATAAATGTGAATACCCCTTATGTGCACGTAAAATATATATAAAATATGTGTGCAAGACCTAAATATGAATCCCTCGTCTTGTTCATTTGGAAGTTTTATCATACCTTTGCACACGTACAAAAAATATACTCACTTGAATTACATAAAATTTAGAACTGTTTCTCAGCGCCTGGCACTATGTTTTGTGCTGCTCATGAGCGCTGCCTTTTCTTTGGCACAAAATGGTGGAGGCAAGTCGTCATACTCTCGTTTTGGCCTTGGTTTGCTCAACGACCAATCACTTAGTTGGAATCGTGCCATGGGTGGCGTGGGTGTGGCTATGCCATCGGGCAACAAGCTAAATATCATGAACCCTGCATCCTATGCATATATCGACTCGTTGAGTTTTGTCTTCGATATTGCTATGTCGGGCAACTTTGGTCATATGTCCACACCACAGAACAGCAAGAATGTCAACAATGCCACTCTTGACTATGCCGTGGCAGGTTTCAGATTACGCAAGGACTTGGGCTTATCTTTTGGTTTTAAGCCATATAGCACCATAAGTTACAGTTATGCCACCATCAGCAATAGCGCATTCCGAGATGAGTATACTGGCGAATTAGTGCGCAATACCACCAGCTATTCCGGTACGGGTGGCTTGAATCAGGTATTCCTGGGACTTGGATGGAAACCCTTCGAGGGCTTTGCCATCGGTGGTAATGCCAGCTTGCTTTGGGGAGGTTATAACCATGCCATGTCACAAGGGTTCACCCAGGGTGGTAGCTCCACATCGGTATTCGATGGATTCCATTTCATCCAATATGCCGACATTCTTACCTACAAGTTTGACCTCGGTGCTCAGTATGCATTCCGCGTATCTTCCAAGGATTGGCTTACCGTAGGTGCCACCGTTGGTCTTGGACATCATTTCGAGGCCGAGGATGCCTTCCTCTATCGCTACATGAGCACAGGTGACACACTTACCGTGGACAATGATGGTGGTTTTGATATCCCCATGACTTATGCAGGTGGTATTTCATGGCAGCACAAGAATACCCTTCAGGTAGCCGCCGACTTTCACTATCAGATGTGGGGAGATTGTAACGTACCCGCAATGGTGGTGTCCAATAATATAGTGTCATATCCCAGTACCAACAAGATGTACATGGACAACTATATGATTAAGGCTGGTGTGCAATACACTCCTAATCCATTGGCTACCAAGGGATATTACAATAAGATAAAGTATCGTTTGGGATGCTCATACAGTAGTCCCTACATGCGCATTCCTCAGGGAGAAGGCGCACAGATGCACAGATTGGAAGGCCCCAGCGAACTGGCCCTCAGTATGGGTTTTGGCTTGCCCATCAGCAATAGCTACAACAATCGTTCCATGGTCAATGTCGGTTTTCAGTGGTTGCGCCGTTCGCCCAGCTCTCAAAACCTCATTACTGAAAATTATTTTGTGCTGAACGTAGGTGTTACCTTCAATGAACGATGGTTCATGAAGTTCAAGATTCAGTAATCTCAAGCATGGCCTCGGATAGTTTCAGAGAAAATAACAAACGTGCATGCATCTCACCCTTTCTGGGGTTGGGATGTATGTTTGTGTTGCTTCTAGCTCTGGCGTGCACACCAGAAGCCTCTGATGGCAAGGTGAAGGTCACCGCTCAGGATTCCCTCCCCTTCATGCACAGTGTGGGTGTGAGCACATTGATATCCGACTCGGGTGTGATACGCTATCACCTGGTGGCAGAGGAATGGGATATTTACACCCCAAACTCTCAGGCTCCTACGTGGAAGTTCAAGAAAGGACTCCTCATGCAGAGATTGGATGAAGAACTGAACGTCGACCTTTACGTGCAAGCCGATACCGCATATCTTCACAAGCAAAGCATGTGGGAATTGCGTGGCAGAGTACGTATCAGAAACGTACAGGGCACCAAGTTTAATACCGAAGAACTGTATTGGGATTTGGACAAGCACGAGATGTGGAATCATTCCTATATTACCATCATAACGCCCGAGCGCACGCTGGAGGGTACCGAGTTTCGTAGCAATGAGCAGATGACACAATATTCGGTGATGAATTCCAAGGGCAATTTCCCCATGTCGGATGCCGAGGACTCTCCCGCCACATCTTCAGACACCATCGTGTCGGAAGAGGCACCTGTGGAGGTTCCCAATACACCTGCACATAATCTCAAGCCTCGTCCCATGGGAGCAGAAACATTCCCACAATTGGCTCCAGCTCCGAATAAGTATAAATTCAAGGAAGAGGATTAAAACGTGAGCCCCACATCATAAAGAGTCGCACACACACACCTTTATGATTTTAGAGTAATAAAGACTATAGAATAACAAGAACAGATTTCTTTCTTATTTTCAGAAAAAAAACTACCTATACACATTATGTTGGATAATTACCACACGCTACTAATAGAGATTGCAATAATACTGATGTTTTCGGCCTTCTTCTCGGGCATGGAGATAGCCTTTGTGAGCAGTAACAAGATGCGTTTTGAGATGGAGCGCGAAGACGGAGGCCTTACTTCTCGCATCATAGATGTTTTCTACAGGCATCCCAGCAATTTTATCTCCACCCTCCTCGTGGGCAATAACATAGCACTGGTAGTTTATGGTATTCTGATGACCAAACTCCTGCACTTCCTGCATCCCGACCTAGCACACCCCGTATGGCAAACTCTCATCAGTACCTCCATTGTACTCTTCACGGGAGAATTTCTGCCCAAGACCCTCTTTCGCATCAATCCCAATAGCATGTTGCGCACCTTTGCCCTCCCTGCTATACTATTTTATATAATATTATGGCCAATAAGCAGACTTACCAGCGGTCTCTCGCATCTGATACTCTTAATCCTGGGAATGAAGGTTACTAAGGAGAAGCGCGAAGTGGGCTTCCGCAAGGCTGACCTCGACCATCTGATACAGGATAATATTGACAATATTGATGATGAAAACCTCTTGGAAGAAGAGGTAAAAATCTTCCAGAACGCCCTGGATTTTCGCAATGTCAAGGTACGCGATTGTATAGTGCCACGCACGGAAATAGTAGCCGTAAGTCGCACTGAATCAATAGATAATATTCGCAATCAGTTTGTGGATAGTGGTATCTCCAAGATAATCGTGTATGATAATGACATAGACCACATTGTGGGCTTCTTGCATTCGAGCGAAATGTTCCGTCTGGCACCCACCGACGATTGGACACGATGCATACGCGAAACTCCCATCGTACCCGAAACCATGAGCGCCCAAAAACTGCTTTCCACTCTCATGACGCAGAAGAAATCTCTTGCCGTAGTGGTGGACGAATTTGGCGGTACCTCGGGCATAGTCACCGTAGAGGATTTGGTGGAGGAAATCTTTGGCGAGATAGAAGACGAGCACGATACCACCACCTACATAGCCAAGAAATTGCCCAATGGCGAATACCATATCTCGGCACGCATGGAGATAGAAAAGGTCAATGACCTGCTGGACATCGACCTGCCAGAGAGCGACGACTATATCACCGTAGGTGGATGGGTGCTTAAGGAGTTCCAAAGCTTCCCCAAGGTCAATGAGATAATCGAATGTGGCAATTGGAAAGTCAAGGTGGTCAAGAAGACTTCCAACAAGATAGAGGAAGTCATTATTTCGCGCAAGTAATTCCCCCGTTCATTAACCTCGAAAAGCCCCAAAAGTATAGAAAATATTTTCGATTAAGGTACTTACTTTGGCCAAAATGCTATTTATTTCCATGTCAAAATCAAAGAATTGTCGTTGGAATGGCAGATATCCAAGAAAAAATGTTACCTTTGTGCGCTATTTGCGCGTAAAATCGCATAGAATTTAGGAAAATAATAATAAACAATAAAATTTTTTTAGAAAAATGGCAGCTTTACAAAAAGTTAGAAATGCAGGCCCACTTGTAGTTGGCGCCCTATTTCTAGGTCTGGTTGGCTTTATCGCCACAGACTGGACAAAAGTTGTGGAGATTTTCTCTATGTCAGACCGTACCACAGTAGGTTCTGTTAATGGTAAGGACATTGATCTCCAGGAATTTAATGAGTTGGTAGACGAGTACACCAACGTAGTAAAGGCTAGCAATGGTCTTTCCAACCTTACCGACGAGCAGATGCAGAGCGTTCGCGACCAGGTATGGGCCAATTACCTAGAGACCGAGTTGGTAGCTAGCGAGGCAGAAGAGCTAGGCCTTCAGGTTACCGACCGCGAATTGCAGCAGATTATCATCAAGGGTGAGCACCCCATGCTTGCACAGACTCCCTTCCGCAATCAGCAGGGTCAGTTTGACTATCAGGTATTGAAGCAGTACATCGAGCAGTGCAATGAGATTATCGTTTCTCCCGATGCATCTGCCGACTACGTAGAGGAGGCTAAGAGCTTGCTTCAGTGGTGGAGCTTCATCGAGAAGGCTATCCGCAACAGCCTTTTGATTCAGAAGTACCAGAGCCTACTTGGTTCTTGCATCGTATCAAACCCCGTTTCTGCTCAGTTCAACTTTGATGCTCGCAACAATGAGAAGACCGTTCTCGTAGCAGCTCTTCCCTACAGCTCTATCAAGGACAGCGAAATCACCGTTGAGGACAAGGACTTGAAGGCTAAGTACGAAGAGATGAAGTCAGCATTTGAGAACCTTGAGGAGCGTCGTGACATCAAGTACATCGACGTTGCAGTTAAGGCTAGCAAGGAAGACAATGATGCTCTAAATGCTCAGATGCAGGATTATGCCAAGCAGCTTATCGAGGGTGCATCTCCCGCTAAGATTGTACGCGAGGCACGTTCTATGGTAGCTTACTCTCAGTTGCCCGTTACCAAGAATGCATTGCCCTCAGACATCGCATCTCAGTTGGACACCATGAAGGTAGGTACTCAGGTAGGTCCTTATTATAATAATGTGGACAATACTCTCAACATCATCCGTTTGATGGCAGAGACCACCAAGCCCGATAGCGTACAGTATCGCGTGATTGGCGTTGCTCGCGAGAGCCAGGATTTGGCAGAGCAGGCAGCAGACAGCATCATCAATGCTATCAAGGCTGGCGCTCCCTTCGATACCATCGCCAAGAAGTACAATCAGTCAGGTCAGAAGGTATGGATTGCTTCTGCACAGTACGAGGGTATGAACATTCAGGAGAGCGACAGAAAGTTCATCGAGGCTCTTACCAACACTCCTGCTGGCACACTGAAGAAGCTCTCTCTTGAGAATCAGAGCGTATTGGTACTCAACGTACTAGAGACACGCAACCCCGTGAAGAAGTACGACATTGCCGTTATCAAGAACACTGTTGATTTCTCTAAGCAGACATACGACAAGGCATTCTCTAACTTCTCTTCATTCCTTGCTGGTAAGAACGCAGAGGCTATCGATACCTTGGCAGACGACTTCGGTTATCGCATCCTTTATGCAGACAATGTAAATGCTGCTCAGCACACCGTAGGTGGCGTAAGCTCTACACGCGATGCATTGCGCTGGATCTTCAGTGAAGACACCAAGGTAGGCGACGTAAGCCCCTTGTACGAGTGTGGCGACAACGACCACATGATGTGCATCATCCTCACTGGTATCACTCCTAAGGGTTATGTAAGCTGGAAGCAGGAAGACATCAAGAGATTCTTGACCGCCGAGGTTATCCGCGACAAGAAGGCTGCTATGCTTCAGGAGAAGATGGCTGCAGCTAAGAGCATTGCCGAGGCTAGCAAGTTGGAAGGCGTTGTTGTTGACACCTTGCGTGGTGTAACCTTCGCTCAGGCAGCATACATTGCCAAGACTGGTAACATGGAGCCCGCACTTTGCGGTAGCGTTAGCGCTACAGCCAAGGATGGTTTCAAGAACGGTGTACGTGGCAATAGCGGTGTATATGCATATCAGGTTCTTGGTGAGGAAGCTCTTAAGTCAAATCTTGACCTCAAGGTAGAGCAGGGTATCCTTACTCAGACAGCACTACGTTCAATGAACTCATATCAGACAGAATTGTATCGCAAGGCCAACGTAGAGGACAATCGTTACCTCTTCTACTAAGCCAACGGTATCGTTTCAATAACATCAATAGAGGGTGAGTCTAATCCATGGTGATTATGACTCACCCTCTCTCTTTTTCCTTATTCTAGAGAGAAAGCTCAGACTTCAGAGTCATCGGAGTAGTAGGAAAATAAATCAGGTTTCTCCTTACCGCAGATTTGATAACGCTACGTTAGTAGCTAAGGTCTCCAAAAAGGTGGGGGCTTTGTAATTTGCGTTTAGCATTTCCTCACGCGAGGAAATGGTTTTGTAATTTGCATTTTGCATTTCCGCGGACGAGGAAATGGTTTTGTAATTTGCATTTCGCATTTCCACGAGCGAGGAAATGGTTTTGTAATTTGCGTTTTGCATTTCCGCGGACGAGGAAATGGTTTTGTAATTTGCGTTTTGCATTTTCGCGGACGAGGAAATGGTTTTGTAATTTGCATTTTGCATTTCCGCGGACGAGGAAATGGTTTTGTGATTTGCGTTTTGCATTTCCGCGAGCGAGGAAATGGTTCTGTAATTTGCGTTTCGTATTTCCTCGAGCGAGGAGAAACGTGGATATGCTATATACACCCCTCATTGTGCCATGTTGTCATTGGCGTGTCATTATGCCAATGGTACTTTGGAGGTATTTATGAGGTGAGTTATAATACATCTGGCGTGGAGCTTCTGCGTTGCTCGTTTCGACTTCCAGTGTAATTTCCAGGAGTTACAGAGTCTGAAGCGAGCGACAGTGCATGACTTCAAGCTTTAACCGAATATAGAATATATTCCTTTAATAATCGGATACAAGAATACGGGAACATTATGAAATGATACCAGAAAGTTCCCGTATTTTGTAATTACAAAGCGATGCTTGATTGAGCTACTTTGATTGCGTCTGACTTTAATTCAGCTTCATCTTCCACTGCATCGAGGACTTTATCCGCGACCCAAAGGGTAAGAAGTTCTTTTTCGTCAACATTGAAATAGTTGGCTATCTGAATTACTTGTGTGCGTTTTGCACGTCTATCACCTCTTTCTATTTTTGAAAACATAGGGGTGTCAATCTCAAGAAGGGATGCTAATTGTCTTTGTAAAACACCATTCTCTAACCTAAGTTCTTTTATCTTTTGTCCTAATAACATCTTATGTTCTATTTTAACGGTTAAACTATCATATAATTTTCCAATGACCTGTTTTATCAGAACCGACATGCTTTATGATGCCTTGTTCTTGAAGTCGCTACATTGTTTCTGCAATCCAACTTCTTGAATAACCTGTTTGCTTTGCTAATTCTGTCAAGGTATATTGTGGGTTGATGTGTATTTGTTCCAATATTTTGAGTGCACTTTTTGGTGCAGTTTGCAGTGCACTTTCGAGTCTACTTTCGAGTCCACTTTGCAGTCCAGTTTTGAGTACCCCTCGTTTTGATGCTTTTAATGAACCATCTTTATGTGCGATGTCTGCGATAATATTACCGGCAACTTTTTTTTACGATGTATGGTATATTAATAGAAATGTGAGTGTTTAAACATTATTATATGCTGCATTTGATTACAAATGACATTGTTTTGCATGATTTTGTTTTGTTGTTAATTGGGACTCTTGGATATTCTTTGTATATTTGCAGTGTTCTATCCGTGATAACGATTCCTTAGTGTAGGAATTACGGTAGAACGTATATATATTAAAGGCGTTTACTAACGCTTTGCTTTTGACAGTCTGAGATCCTGGAAAAATTTCAACGTGTAAGTCAAAAACAAAGCAACGTGAATGTCCCGTGGGTAGTTATATACAACCCTCATTGTACCTTGTTGCCATTGGTGTGTCATTATGCCAATGGCACTAATGGGTACTTATGTGGTGAGTTATAAAACAACTGGCGTGGGGCTTCGGCGTTGCTCGTTTCGACTTACAGGGCAATTTCCAGGAGCCCCAGACTGTGAAGCGAGCATCAGAACTGGCTCCACGCTTTACTTGTATTATATATATAACAAATATAACTTTTATTTCTGCATGGTAGCCAGCAGTAAATTGATTAAGGTAACACAATGAAATCTGGCTACTATATAATTTCATACTTTTCAAGACTTTCAATATTGATGGTTTTTATGTCTGTTTGTGTGTTGACAACAAATGCCCAGGACATATCCGTCACAGAATTTTATCTTGATGAGAAGGATTTGACTGCAAATGGAAGATATGCAGTTGAAGATCAAAATGGAGATAAGTGTGCGCTTATCCGTGTGCAGACGACTCAAAAGGGGTTCTCTTTTGATGTTGGAAAAATCGGGATTACAAAAGTAGAGGATGACCATGTTGGTGAGATATGGCTCTGGGTTCCGTTTGGTATTAGGCATATTAGTATTCGTCATCAGCAATTTGGATCGTTACCTAACTATTATTTTCCAATTACCATACAAAAGGCTCGAACATATATCATGAAAATTACTCATGACCAGGTGTTCGTGACAAACTATGATTACACAAAGAAACAGAGGTTGAACATTAAAATCTATCCAGCCAACGCATCGCTATCCCTTAATGGTATGAGCGTAAATCTTGATTCAAGAGGAGAAGCAACTATTGAAATGGCACACGGTCAGTTCCCCTATAAGGTAGAAGCTAAAGGTTATTATCCCAAAGAGGGACAAATAGCTGTTAATGACAAAGAACATTCTTTGATTGTCAATGACCTAAATCCAATAAAAGGCAAACTCAGTGTACACGTGAATCCATACTCGGCTGAAGTGTTTGTTGATGGACGCTCGATAGGACGTTCTGCATTGGAACCTGTTGAATTACAAATTGGTCAGCATGAGGTTATGGTGTCTTCAGATGGTTATCGCACTGAGACAAGAACTGTCACTATTAACGAGAATCAAACGACTGACATCAGTGTATCTTTGAGTCAGATAGCAAACTATAGGTTTACTACTACTCCAAGTGGAGCTAATATTTATGTCAACAAAGAACACAAAGGTTCAGCTCCCTTTTCAACAGTACTCACTACTGGCACATATAATATCAAGGCAACAAAAGCTGGATATAAGGACTATATCAAGAGCATGAAACTTAGCAGTTCTAACCCAAACGTAAATATTGTTTTAAGCAAAATATACAATTATAAAAGTGAATTCTACATAGAAACTAATGTAAGAGCTGGAACTTTCGTTGCTATGGGCGCAACCATTGGTGGTTATATTCACAATGTAAACGTAGAAGCATCCTATCTCTATGGTGTCAGCAAAAGCGAAACAATATATTGGAGTGGAAATAACACTCAACCTCTTGCTAGTAACTATACTCCAGCTATGAACGTGTTAGGAAAGATTGGATATGGGGTCCCTATATCTACTCGCTTCCGTCTAACGCCTCAGATTGGTGTAAATTTCATGAAGTTAAAAGAGACAATGGAGAGTGGAGTGACAGTAACCCCTGCAGATGGTGCTTATGCAGCTAGTGCTCTTGTTTCATTAAGGTTTTCAGCAGCATTTGTAGATTATTTTGCGCTAAATCTATCGCCAGAATACTCATTCAATCTTACAAAATCAGATGGATATACAGTATTATCAGAGGTTTCTCCAAAGATAAAAAAATGGAGCGAAGGGTTCAATGTTAAACTTGGTATAACAGTATTCATTTAAGATGAAACAGCATATTTTCTTATACATTATAATTAGTATTCTATTCATTGGATGTATCGAGAAATACAACGAAGGGTGGGGGTTATATCCAACTCTAACTCCTCGATACATGACAGTGACTCCGACTGCTTTATCATATTCAGCTTTGGCTTCAAGCAAATCTCTTCAAGTTACAAGCACAGAAACACCATGGGAAATAGAAAATGAAATTGATTGGATATCAACATCCCCTACATCAGGTTCTTCATCTGCATCAGTTAATGTTGGTGTAACAGAAAATAAGTCTGGCGATGATGCTCGTACAGGAATATTCTATCTCAAATCCAACGTTAGTGATTGGAAGTATGAAACTCCAATTTCTGTTACTCAGGCTGGGGCTACTCCCATTATATCATTATCAAAGTCAGAGATTGACTTTGCGGGAACTCCGAATTCCGAGACTATAACGGTAACCGCAAACTGTTCTTGGTCGGCATCTTCTTCTGCAAATTGGCTTACTGTCTCACAAAAAGATAATACTATTACATTGGCCGTAACTGCGAATGAGTCTAATTCGAACCGAACAGGAACCATTTCGGTTGTCCATTATGGAACTACAAATGCTTCACAGAAAATAACTGTTAGACAAGTTCCTGCCTCCATAAATGCATCAACAGAGTCACTCGTGTTTAATAACACTGCTAGTTCAGTTAATGTAACAATAAACGCTGAGGCATCATGGACAGCATCATCATCTGCTAGTTGGATTGATATTTCTCCAGCATCAGGGGAATCTGGTACATCAACAATGAAAGTTAGTGTATCTCCAAACACATCGACTAGCGAAAGAACTGGGTATGTTAATCTTTCTATCGGTGGAAGTCAACGCATTCAGATTCCTGTTCGACAGCGTGGAATTTATATAGAAACTGAAGAATCTGAATTATCATTTAATGCGGCAGGTGGATCTCAGAACTTTTCTGTACTAAGTAATACAAATTGGAAAGTTTCATCTGCTCCATCATGGATAACAGTATCTCCAAGCCAAGGTGAAGGTGATGGGACCGTAAAGGTAACTGCATCTGAGAATCCTAATACTGCTAACCGTTCAGGTGTCATTCACTTGACTCAAACAGGATTGAGTATTGATGTTGCTGTAACTGTTTCTCAAGCAGGTAAAACATTCGATGTTAACACGACAGTTCTGAACTTTGAAGACAAGTCGTCCACTCAAATCATCAACATTCAAACAGATGGAACATGGACTGCTTCTGCAAGTGATAGCTGGATAACCATATCCCCAACTACGGCATCTGGCAATTTAACCTTGTCTGTTTCTGTTTCTGAGAATACAAGTGATGATGAACGAAGTGGTCAAGTTATGGTTGTTATGGCTGATAAATCCGCGACAATCAATGTTATCCAAAAAGGGAAATATTTCACCGTATCAAACAATCTTCTCACTTATACAAGTAAGGGAGGAGTATTAGATGTGTCTATATCTACAAACGATTCTTGGTCTGCAAAAGTGGAAGATGGTTCTACTTGGTTGACCCTATCAAAGACAAGCGGCACAGGGAATGTTGATGTAAAGGTAACCGCATCTGATAATGCTTCGGTAAACAGTCGTACTGCAACCTTGATTTTTGAAACCATACACAATCAAAAGGTTCGTGTAGTCGTTACTCAGGATGCTCGTTATCTTAGAGTTGATACAAGAGAAATCTTGTTCTATTCAAAAGGAGGAACATCTGAAGCAATAACAGTGTTGACAGATGGAACATATTCTGTTACAACATCTCAATCGTGGTTGTCAATTACCCAATCGGCTAATATCTTTACGGTAACAGCTTCTGAGAATAGTGGTACAGATGCTCGTTTCGGAAAGATTGTTATCGCATTGACTGACCTTCAAGAGGGTACTTATTCACTCACACTCGATGTTACTCAGTTGAATTATGGAGGTTTATTCCTTAGAAAAGATTACGACGATGATCACAACTGGGATAATATGGATAATTCAACAGGAAGTCTTACCATAATAGGATTCGGTTCTGATAAGAATTACGACACGAATACTGCAAGTGGTACAACTCTTTCTGTATCTGGGTATCAAAGCGACAAGAACTGGAATAACTCTTCAAGTTCTGGCGTTACGGTCTCGGTTACAGAGTATAGTTCTGATAAGAATTATGACACACCCTCATCTCAAAAAAGAATACGGAGCAGATTATAATTGGCCATAAATTAACAACATTCAAATTGATATGAAATATATTCGTTTTTTTACAAATGGGCTTCTAGTAGCAAGCGTATGCTTTGCATTAGGATCATGTTCTGATGAAGACTTTCTCGATTTAGAACAGAACAAAACACAGAACGAACAAACAACTCACACCATTCCAATGGAGTTCGTTGGAGATGTGGTAGGGTTCGACCAGCAATCCAATGGTGTAAAAGTTCAGACACGAACAACTACTTCGTCATGGACAAATGGCGACAAGATTTACATTACGTTCTACAATGGTAGCAACATTGTTCCAGGTGAAGCAACTTACAACTCTTCATCGGGCTGGTCTGTTAGCTATGATGGAAATCTAGCAACAGGTTCTAACCTAAAATGCGAAGCGCGTTACTTTGTTAATGCGACATTCTCTAGTTCTTCACTCGTATCACTCAATTCAAATACGGAGATTTATGAGGATTTGAATGGAACCTATGCTTATAACAATGGTTCTTTGACTGTACAAGCATCGTTAACACCTAAAACTGGACGCATACGCTTCACTGGTACTTCTGGTGCAAAAATATACACAACAGGTATTTCTGTCTATACAACATTTGCTCCTGCTATTAACCAGTTTTCAACGTCAAATGCTATGATTACATCTACCGTTGCATCGAATGGTAGCACTCCTTATATATATGGTACATTCACTGATTCAGATAGAAACATAGGTTTGGTTGGTTCTGACTTTGCTTATACTCGTACATGTACTTCCGATATGTTAAAAGTTGGTGAGAGTGGATATATGGCAATACCTTCAGAAAGTTCGCATAATAATTGGCGTACAGGTTTATATGTAAAAGCTAGTGGCGTCGAATTTAAAATGATTCCTGTATCTGGATATTCAGGTGGCTTCTATCTTATAGGCGAAACAGAAGTTACGGAGGCTTTGTATTATTCTATCAATGGCACAAGTTCTTCGTCACAAAAACCAATAAGTTCAATTTCATATTATTCAGCCCTCTCTTGTATTGAAAAGATTAACAACCAAACTAAGTTGAATTTTTCTATACCAACTTCGGATCAATGGGACTATGCAGCTAAAGGCGGTAATCAGAGTCAAAATTACACATATAGTGGTAGTAACACACCAGATGACGTTGCATGGTATTCAGAGAATACTGATACAAAACGAAATGTAAAAACAAAAGCCCCCAACGAATTGGGAATATATGATATGACTGGTAATGTTTTTGAAATGACTTTAACAAGGGATGCCTACTATTATTGTGTTGGTGGATCATACAATTCTGATTCTAAAATCCTTGAAGCAGATTGTAAAATATGCGGTACGGAAGCGTCTTACAGTGATGTTGGTTTTCGTTTTATCCTAACTTGTCAATAATTATTAATTTAAAAACATTTCAGTTATGAAGAAAATTATCATGTTTCTTATGGCATTTTGTTTAATGATGCCAGTTGTGAATGCCCAGAATTCTAAGGCATTGTCAAAGGCCCTTAAGAAAGAGTACAAAACAAAGATGAAGGAGTTCAAGAAGGGTGGTTGGAAACTTTATGGTTCAACACGCTCGCTTGATGTAGCTCTTCTTATGCATTATGAGAAGTTGAACCGGGATGGTGAAGAAGCTTATGAAATCATGGGTATCTGCTCGCAGTTCAAATCTAAGAATGTTGGCCATCAAACCTGTGTTAATAATGCAGCTAACCTCTATGCGCAGCAAGCTAGTCGTAAGGTGAAGGGGCGTATCGTTAGTGACCTCGCAGGTAATGCTGATGATGTAGCAGCAGAGTTCGATCACTTCTATGCAGCGTACGAAAGCCTTGTGGAGAAAGAAATCAATGGTGAACTGCAAGAGTCTTTCTGCGTAATTAAAGAGAACAAAGATGGCACATTTGAAATGCAGACCTTTTTTGTTGTAAGTGAGAGTGCAGCATCACGTGCTCGCATCCGTGCTTACGAGAATGCACTCAAAGAAAGTGAAGCAGCACAGAAATATGCCCAAAAGGTAAGCGACTTTGTTCGCGAAGGTTTTGAACCTAAAAGCGAAAACTAAATCACAATCCCAACGGATAAATGTTTAAGAAAATAATCATATCAATTATTAGCGTAATGTGCCTCGTCCCAGCTTTCTCACAAAGTTGGGATGAGGTAAAGCGCAATTCAGACACCTATTTGTTTGGTGAAGGATGGGGGGCTACTGTAGAAGAAGCAGATCAACAAGCCCTCGCCGCATTAATCAGTAAAATATCGATTGCTGTAAGTAGTGATTTCATTTTAACTGAAGACGAAAAATCGACAAATGGTGTACTCGATGCACAGAGTTATGCCAACCTCAAAGTACAGACATACTCTTCTGCCACTTTAACAAATACAGAACGTTTGGTTATTGACAATAACCCTGATGAAGCGCATATTGGGCGTTTTATTAAACGATCGGAGCTGAACAAAATCTTTGAAGGGCGTATTCGTACTCTCAAAGAGCATATCCGACTCGGTATGATTGCCGAAGAAAATAGAAAGATTGATGATGCCCTCAGAAACTACTATTGGGCATACTCTTTATTAAAGTCAGTTCAGAGACCTGCTGAGATACAATATACTGACGAAGAAACTGGAAATAATATACATCCTTTGACTTGGATTCCAGAAAGGATGGACAATATATTTGATGACCTTGAAGTAAAGATTGCAGCTAATGATGGAACAAACGTTGATTTAATGTTTACGCACAACGGTGAGTCAGTCAGTAGTCTTGACTTTACATATTTTGACGGACGAAATTGGAGTAACATTGCCAGCGTAAAGAATGGACGTGGAACTATGGAATTTGCTTCTGGTATGGTTCCGGAGAATATCCAAATTAACTACGAGTACGCATATCGTGGCCAAGCACATATCAATCACGAGATTAAAAGCGTACTTAACGTAATTAAAGTAGGGGCATTCCGAGGCTCACGTGTTAATCTACAGACAAGAAAGGAGAAACCATCTACCATAGACAAAACAGAGGTGCTACTTAAACAAGCATCTAAGAACAATGCTACTATTTCACCTGTGGCAGACGAGAAGCCTTACAGAGAGGTTCTGAGCTACGTTGTCGAAGCTATCAAAACAAAGTCATACGATATCATCAAAGATTATTTTACAGAGGATGGCAAAGATATGTTTAAGCGACTCATCCAATATGGAAGTGCAAGAATTCTTAATACAAATGAATTAGCATTCTATCAGTTTGGTGATAATGTTGTTGCTCGAAGCATTCAAATGTCGTTTTCATTCAAGAAAGGTGTAAGAACAAACTTTGTAGAGGACATTGTTTTTACTTTTAATGAGGATAGAAAGATTGATTGCATTGCCTTTGGCTTGGATGCGAAAGCAAAATCCGATATTATGAATCGTGGTGCCTGGTCAATTGAGGCTCGCCAAACAATAATGGAGTTCCTTGAAAATTACAAGACAGCATATGCCCTTGAGAGAATAGATTATTTACGTAGCATTTTTGATGATGATGCAGTAATCATAGTTGGCCATGTAGCTCAAAGAATTGAAGCAGTAAATCCTCACAAAGATGGTCCTGTTACATATCGTAATAATAAATATGTTCGGAGGACTCAATATAGCAAAGAGCAATATATTAAGAATCTGGAGGTATGCTTCCGTGCCAATGAGTTTGTCAACATTCGTTTTGCAAGCAATGATGTTCGTAAGGCAAAAGATGGTGAAGAATATGGTATTCAAATAAAGCAGGACTACTATTCAACAAACTATGGCGATGAGGGTTACTTATACATCCAAGTTGATTTGAATGACAGAAAAGAACCTATCATCAAAGTTCGTACATGGCAGCAGGAACCAGACCCTGAAGTTGGATTGTTTGGATTGGGTAATTTCTAGAGTAAATGAAAAGATTTTATGAGAAAATATTTCTTTCTACTATTATTTATTACATCTGCGGCTCATGCACAGGATATAAATAGTGACTATAAGACATTCAGAGAAAGCCTCTTGAATGACTATCAAGGATTCCGTAAAAGCATATTGGAAGATTATGCAAATTTTCTTGATGGCGTATGGAAAGAGTTTCAAGTGTTTCGTGGTGTCAAGCGTGATGATACGCCTAAGCCTGTAGTTGTACCAAAGGTAGAAGAAGTACCTGTGTCTCCAGAACCTATTGTCGTTCCAGAACCAACTGTAAAACCGAAGGAAGAACCTGTTACTTCTCAACCAGAAGAACCAACCAAGCCTATTACTCCGATAACCCCCATTATTACTCCTACGCTGAACTTTTACTTCCATGGTGTGGAAGTGAATGCAGCAAAGTTGACAACACACAAGGTATCTTCTATTGAATCTACTTCAATATCTTCTGTTTGGAGGAAATATCAGAAAGGAGAATCAAAAGACGTGATAAACTCTTTGAAACTCATATCAACATCGTTTGGTTTGAATGATTGGTTCACTTTTGAACTGATTAGAAACTATGCTGATGCTTTGCTGAAGTCTGAGTCTTCATCCGACAGAATAGTCTTGCAGCATTTCTTGCTTACTCATATAGGATATGATGTGCGTATTGCAAGAACAAATAAGCAGTTGGTCCTTCTTATTCCATTTAAGCAAAAGATGTATGAGCGAAGCTATTTGAATATTGATGGCGCTAAGTATTATGTTTTCCAAGATAATATTAATCCTGTTTCAGAGTCATCAATGGGCATATATACCTATGAACTACCAATCAACGCATATAAAGGGGAGTTTGTTGATTTGGTGTTTGCCAAACAAAGCCTCAAACTGAATAAAGGATCTGATAAAACTTTTACACTTTCTGATGGAAGACTGCATATCACAGGAACCGTAAATAGTGGGATGATGGAGATGTTACGTCATTACCCTCAGATGGATGTTCCTTATTATGCCGAATCTAAGGTGCTGCCTCCATTTCATAGGAATATTATAGAACAGTTGCGGACTCAAATAACAGGAATGTCTCAAAGGCAAGCCGCTAATGCACTTTTGCATTTTGTACAGTATGCTTTCGACTATGCTACAGATGGCATTCAGCATGGATATGAAAAACCTTATTTCATAGAAGAGAACTTCTATTATCCAAAGAATGACTGTGAAGACCGCTCTGTATTTTATGCATTCTTAGTTCACAATCTTCTAGGTTTGGATGTTCATCTCGTTCAATATCCTGGCCATGAGTGTACCGCTGTTTGCTTTAATGATTCTTCTATATCTGGTGACGCATACATTTATGATGGCAAAACTTATATTATTTGTGACCCAACATATATTGGTGCGGATATAGGTATGTGTATGCCTAATTATATGAATATAAAGCCAATTGTAGAGCAATGGTACTAGCATTAACCATTGCAAAATACACCGATAAAAAAGAAATATAATTTTCTATACCATTAACTGCTTGTACTCTTCGTTGCGCATCATGAGGGCACGGGCATAGGAGCATTGGGGGTGAATCTTGAGGTTTTCCTGCTTGGCATACTCTATGGCGGCGAGGACCAGGAATTGTCCCACACCGCGTTTCTCCACGTGGGCGATGGTGTGGGTGATGGTCATTACGTCGTGGCTGATTTCGTAGGTGATATATCCCATTTCGCGCTCATCTTCCATGGCATAGATAGTGCCCGTGCTGGTTATATGCTTTGATGTGTACATTATTTATAATATTGATGGTTTTGAGTGACAAAGTTATATTTTTACAGAATGTAAGTGACAAAATCATGGAGAAATATGAAAAAAATGGTCTTAATAGGAGATAATGAAGCCTGGGAATGGTGTGTTTTGTATAAAAATATATAAATTTGTGCGCGTAACGCTTACATTCTGACTCTAAAAGGGGTGTTTACCTCCCTTCGGAATCGAATAAATAAGTGACAAATCGATAAAATAAGAACCTAAGATAATGAAACAGAGATTTAGTTTATTTTTCGTCCTGACGCTATGCTGCTTGGTAGCGTGGGCAGGACCCGTAGGCCTGGAATCGGCAAGAGGTAAGGCTGCAAAATTTATGTTTGAGCGCAATAGTGGTGCTCGTTTGGCCAGTGATAGCCCCGTTTATGCTCCGGCTCGTAAGGCTAGAGGAGCTCAGCAGGCGGTGAGCGATGCTCCTGCTTACTATGTGTTTAATGCTGAGTACAAGTCGGGTTATGTGGTGGTTTCGGGCGATGACCGAACAGATGATATTTTGGCTTACTCTACCACAGGTAGTTTTGACGAGGAAAATATGCCTGAGAATGTGAGGGCATGGATGCAGGGATATGCCGAACAGATTGCTATGCTGGACGGATATGTGCAGCAACCCACTCAGCAGACACGTACCTCAGCGCAATGGGAAGCCGTGGCTCCATTGGTGTCCACCAAGTGGAATCAGAGCGCTCCATACAATAATGAATGCCCTTTGCACAATGGCGAGAGAAGCGTGACGGGTTGTTCGGCTACAGCAATGGCTCAAGTGATGAATTACCATCAATGGCCTCAGGATTCGGTTGCTTCTATTGCTGGATATACTTCATCCAGTACCAAGGTGTATGCGTCTAAATTGCCATCTACAGCCTTCAGATGGGACGAGATGAAGGATACCTACGGTTCCAAGGACGACGGGTCGGCCGTGGCAGAGCTGATGAGATATTGTGCTCAGGCTATCAAGAGCGAATTTTCTCGCCTGGCAACTGGTGCTTATACTGAGGATGTGGCCACAGCTCTGAGAAAGACTTTTAAATATGAAGCAAGCTTGGAGATGAGAAAGATAGATTACTATACCATCAGCGATTGGGAAGAAATCGTGTATAACGAATTGAAGGAGAATCGTCCCGTGTATCATGCCGGTTATTCATTGGAGGGTGGTCATGCCTTTGTGTGTGATGGTTATGATGGCAATGGCATGTTCCATTTCAATTGGGGATGGGGTGGCAGCCATGATGGCTACTTCAAGTTGGCACTGATGAATCCTGGTACTGGTGGTATCGGTAGCGGTTCGGCCGACGGATACAGCGCAGGTCAGGAGGTAATCATTGGTATTCAGCCACCCACGGAAAAGAAGGTGAATCGCTATTTTATTCCCAACAGCGAGCAGTATATTGGCAATGTGATTTATAGTTATTTCATGAATCCCTATGCCGAATCAGTAACGGCCAACGTGGGTTTTGGCCTTGTTGACGAGAATGGCGAATTTATCAGAATACTGAGAGATTGTGGTTCGATGACACTGAAGGCCAACTATGGCGATAACAAGTATATTGGTCTTAATTTTGATACAGATTTGTCTTTGTCGCCAGGCAAATACCTAATTGCTACGGTGTGCCGTGCCAAGAGCAGTACCAAATGGGTGCGCGTGGGTGGCAAGACCAAATACTTCGAGGTGGATATCGCGGCTAATGGCAGTGTGGAGAAGATTACTGTGCACCCAGTGAAGCAGTATTCTGTACTCGGTGCGGAGCCAGCAAGCAATATGATAGCCGGCTCAGAACAGAAGGTGAAGATTACGATTCAGAATCAGGCCGATGAACTGACCGGTATTATGTACCTCTTTGCCAGCAAGACCACCGAGAAGGGCACGTTTCAGAGCTATGCTCCCCTTCTGATGAAGGAGAACGAGACAAATGACTATTACCTGGTATTCACACCAGAATCGGCTGGTAAGTACAATATATGGTTCTCTGAGAACGCAAATGGCAGTAATCCAGTATATCAGACGGAGGTGACCGTCAATGAGGCTCCAAAGAAGCCTGCAAGCCTGCAATTGACCAAGTGCCCCATTGATAAGGATGAATTGATAGCAAAACCAACTATCAGAAACCTATCCGACGAACCCTATTGCAGAGAGATAGTAGCCTTCCTGATGGAGAATCTCTACGATGATGGTTATCTGTATGGTACCGAAATGCTGCAAGAGCAGGGAGATATAGAACCCAATGTGAGAAAGGAATTTGTCTTTGACTTCAAGTCTGCCAGGAGCAACAACAAGTGTGCCATCTTTATCGGTTATTACAAGAAGCATACGGATAAGGATTATGTGCAGTTGGGCGGATATCAGCACTTTACATCTGGTGAGACACCAGTGGAGAGTGTGGAGGAAGACAATGTCCTGGAAGGCGGTGCCCTTTATCGCTTGGATGGTACGAAGATGGAAATGCCCGAAAAGGGAATCATCTACATCAGGAACGGTAAGAAATACATTTTAAAGTAGTTGACCTAAAACAATACAAATACACACACACACACACATACAAGATGCCTCGCCCTTGCAAAGAGAGAAAAAGAAATGCTTTGTGATGGTGGGGCATTTTGTTTAGCTGGGTAATATCTCATAAAAGGGATAAAGCAGTTTATAGAACCTAATACTATACAGCACAATAATGATGAAGAAGAGATACGTGGCATTGTGCCTGGCCATGGCAAGTATTCTTGGCGGCAAGGCAGAGGTGGTGGTGAGCAGTCCTGACGGGCGCATCAGTGTGGACTTTCAGATGAGTGATGGTAGTCCCATGTACTCGGTCATTTATGACGGTCAGGTGGCTATATTGCCCTCTGCGCTGGGATTGAAAACCACCATGGGCGATTATACCAGGGAGCTTTCGTGGCAGAAGGAACGAACCGTTACAGGAGAATACACGGGTACGTACGCCTTGCCCAGTATTAAGGTGGGTGGCGAGCATAGCTACAGGTACAATCAGGTGACCTTGCCCCTGTTGCAGAAGGAGCGCCCAGCCATGCAGATAGAGTTCCGAGTGAGCAACACAGATGTGGCTTTCCGCTATATCCTTCACACCAAGAGAGATACACGAAGTTGTGTCATCACCAGCGAAGCATCCACCTTTAGGGTTTCGGAGCATGCTCTCACGTATATGACACCGCAGAGCTATCCCATGGGAGGTTTTGCACGCACAACACCCAGTTATGAGACGAAATACACGTTGGGCGAGCCCGTTGGCAGGAATGGTTGGGGCAATGGATATACCTTTCCATGCCTTTTCGAAGTACCCAACGATGATGAAGCCCGTAAGATGTGGATACTGGTATCGGAAACGGGCACAGATGGCGGTTATGTGGGATGCCGATTGATGGGAGGCAATGGAGGCGAGTATCGCATAGGCTTTCCCATGGAGGGCGAGATGAATGGATGGGGCACCAGTACCGTGCAGATGGCATTGCCAGGCAGTACTCCATGGCGCACGATAACCGTGGGCCACACTCCAGCCAATATCATTGAAACCACCGTGACATGGGACTTGCTTGAAGAGAAGTATCCTGCCAGCAAGGACTATGCCCGGGATTATGGCAAGGGCATGTGGTCGTGGATAATAGGTATGGACGGCAGTTGCAACTACCAAGAGCAGAAGCGCTATATCGACTTTGCTGCCGCCATGGGATATCGCTCCCTATTGATAGATGCCTTGTGGGACGTACAGATAGGTCGCGAGCGTATAGCGGAACTCTCTCGTTATGCTCAATCCAAGGGTGTAGGTCTCTATTTGTGGTACAATAGCAATGGCAGTTGGAACGATGCTCCCCAGTCGCCCAAAGGAATGTTAAACAATCCTCGTGAGCGCCGCAAGGAGATGAAATGGATGCAGGAGAATGGTATTCTGGGTATCAAGGTGGATTTCTTTGGAGGCGATAAGCAAGCGATGATGCAATACTATGAAGACATCCTTGCCGATGCCAATGACTTTGGCATCATGTGTATCTTCCACGGGTGTACATTGCCCAGAGGATGGGAGCGCTTGTATCCCAATTATGTATCTTCGGAGGCTATTCTGGCATCTGAAAACCTGCACTTCTCTCAGGGTTTCTGCGATGAAGAGGCACGCGATTGTGGTGCCATGTATCCTTTCACGCGCAATGCGGTGGGAGCGATGGACTTTGGTGGCTCTGCCTTGAATAAATATTATAATGTGAGCAATGAGAGAGGTTCGCGTCGTATCACCTCGGATATATATGCCTTGGCCACGGCGGTGCTATTCCAATCTCCCGTGCAGCACTTTGCCTTGGCTCCAAATAATCTGACCGATGCACCAGAATATGCCATCGACTTTATGAAGGAGGTGCCCACACGATGGGACGAGGTGCGCTTTGTTGACGGATATCCTGGCAAGTATGTAATCCTGGCACGAAGGTCGGGCAACAAGTGGTACATAGCAGGTGTGAATGCCATGAACCAACCGCTAAAGCAACCGCTTTCGCTCCCCATGCTTGAGCCAAAGAGCCAGGTTGTGCTTTATATGAATGGCGAAAAGAAGATGGTCAAGCTCTCCAGAAAGCAAACCATTGACGTGGAGATACCCACCAATGGCGGCTTGGTGGTGGTGCAATAGTGTGCTACAGGACTTTAGAGCACACAAGTAATCGCATACAATAATGGCAGCATAGCAGGGGTTAAGTGCTAATGCTGCCATTATGTTGTTATAGCGGTATGTGTGTATATGTGCTTGGTTTTTACTTCTTGAAGGTAAGACCCAGGTACATGCCATCTACCTTGTTTACCAAGGAAGCAACAGAAGAGAGTGTGGTATTGTTGCTCACGCTACCCACGGCGGTAACAACCTTTGAGATGAACTCGGCCATCTTGTCGGCCTTGAAGGAAAGTTGCATGTCGGTAAAGCCCAGTTTGCAATTAATCTTGAACGAGGTGTACTTGCTCAATTTGCTATTGCCAGTGAGTTGAGTTAGAGCGCTACTAGCCAGGTTGATGGTCAGGTCAGCATCCTTCACGCTCCATTGGAAGGGGATATTCTTGTTCTTGAAAGCCACCACACCAGTGCCGTCTTCCTTGAAGGTAATCTGCACCTTACCGGCGGTGAAACCAATCTTGTCAAGGTAGGTTTGCAACTTCTTCTCTGCTGCCTGGCCAGCTGCCATGCCACCCACGTTGGTGAGCAGATTCTCGCTCTCGAATACGATGGCTGGTTGCTGATATGTCCATGTGCCTATCAATGACTTGCTGTTCACCGTATTGGTGCCAAGGAGACCAGCTACGACATTGCCTATAGAGCCAAGTACATTGCTGGCGCTATTGCTCTTGGTGGAATCACTTTTCTGAGTATTTACGGCAGAATTAACGCCCTTTAGCAGGTCCATCAGATTCTGAGCCTTGCTCTGTGTGATACCTATGCATAGCATAGCCATCACAATAAGAATTGTCTTTTTCATAAGAATAGTTTTATAATTTTATTGATTAATACAGGTAGTGTCAGTACGGCGAGAGTGATAAGTTGAGACGTTGGTGAGGATACTTCGCTTCGTGGTGCCCAGCGGACAAGCAAAGGGTATATGCCCAGGGCCACTATCAGCACCCAGCCAATCAATCTTGCAGGTGAAAGCACATCAAATGCCACGGGTATGAACAGGAGCACGGCGCATGGTAATAGCAGCAATATGGCCGCCATGTATTTTGCCCAATAGATGGGGCCAAGGCTATGCATCCTGGTCTTGAGCAAGGGCATGTATGCTTGTTCGTAACCCAGACGCGAACTAAGCAAGGGCAGAGTGGGGAAGGTGAGAGTGTATAGCACCACAAAGTTGGTGTAGGTTTCCTCCTTCAGTATGCAACTCATTGCTATCAGCATCAAGGCTCCGAAGAAACCGTTTCTTATCTTGGTGTGCAGAGCTGGGTGTCTCATTCGCAGCTTGATATCGCACATCAGTGGAGTGGATTTCCTCAACAGATTTGATACGTACGAATGGTGCTCTCCTCGGCTGAAAATCTTTTGTATCCAAAGCCAGCAGGCGGCATAGATATATCCATTCAGGATAAACAAAGCCAGCATCCACCAATGTGGCCATACCACGGGCAACCAAATGAAGTTGAGCGGAAGGAAGATGAGCCGCACCATATATGCAATGCGTACATCGACTTGCCTGATGGGGAGTAGCTGGTAGTGCTCGCTGCTGAATGTGGGTGTTCTTTGAGTTGTCCATCGCAGAAACTGGTCAACACCAAGGAGTGCCACCACCACTTGCCACGAGAGTTTTTCGCCACTGAGTTCCAGCGCCAGGTTGACGCTTACGTTAATCCAAAGAACGAGTTTTAGTGTCCAGATTAGAATATTGCGAGAGAAATGTAGGCTGCGTCGCTCACGAATGATTTCATGGCGACACAGCTCTATTATCATTCTCAGTGCTAGTTTCATTTCGGGGATGCTTATCCGCGTAGAGCCTTAACGGTTTCTTCCAGGGCTGCTATCTTGCTCTCGGCATCGGCCAACTTCTTTTTCTCCATCTCCACCACCTGAGCAGGAGCATTCTGCACGAAGCGCTCGTTGGAGAGTTTCTTCTGAATACCGGTCATGAAGCCTTGCAGGCGAGCTATCTCGGCCTCTGCCTTCTTGATTTCTGCCTCGGCATCGATGAGGTTGCCAAGAGGGATGGCATATTCGTTGGTGCCCACAAGGAACGCCTGGCTGCCTTCGCCCTTCTGCTGAACGTAAAGTATTTCGCCCAGGGTGGCCATCTTGCTCACGATGCTACCAATAGAGGGGCACTGAGTGATGCGTGTCTCGCCCTCGGAAAGTACTACCTCCAGGTTCAAGGGTTCGCGCTGAGCTATGTTCTTGCTTTGACGTACGGCACGCACACCAGAAACGATTTGCTTCAACTGCTCGAACTGTGCTATCAGTTCGGCATCCTCCTTGGTGGGAGCCGCCATTGTCAAGGTGCTCACCATGATGCTCTCGCCTTGCTTGCGCTCAGCAATGTGCTGATACAATTCCTCGGTGATGAAGGGCATGAAGGGGTGAACAATCTGAAGCAACTGCTCGAAGATTTGCATTGTAGCCTCCAGGGTCTTGCGGTCGATGGGAGCCTGGTAAGCAGGCTTAATCATCTCCAGGTACCAACCAGAGAACTCGTCGGTGAAGAGCTTGAAGATGGCCATCAGTGCCTCGTTCAAGCGATATTTGCCATAGAGGTCGTTAATTTCGGCGGTATATGTGCGCAATTGTGCCTGCATCCACTCGATAGCCTTGACGTTCTGCTCGGGTTGTGCGATAGCGTCAGAAATCTCCCAACCCTTAACCAGGCGGAATGCATTCCATATCTTATTACAGAAGGCTGCACCCTGGGTACATAGTGATTCGTCAAACAAGATGTCGTTACCAGCAGGAGCTGCCAATAGCATACCCATACGCACGCCGTCGGCACCGTACTTGTCGATAAGTGCCAGAGGGTCGGGGCTATTGCCCAACTGCTTTGACATCTTTCTGCCAAGATTGTCGCGCACGATACCTGTGAAGTATACATTGCGGAAGGGTACGTCCTTCAGGTACTCCTCGCCAGCCATAATCATACGAGCCACCCAGAAGAAGATGATATCGGGACCAGTTACCAGGTCGGCGGTGGGATAGTAATAGTTGATTTCCTCGTTGCCAGGATTCAAGATACCATTGAAGAGGCTTACGGGCCATAGCCATGAGCTGAACCATGTGTCCAGAGCATCCTCGTCGTGGCGAAGGTCCTCGGCAGAGATATTCTCAAAGCCTTCTATCTTGCGAGCCTTCTCAAGAGCCTCTTCGCGATTCATTGCTACTACGAATTTCTCCTCCTGACCCTGCTCAGAGGGTAGATAGTATGCAGGAATGCGATGACCCCACCATAGCTGGCGGCTGATGCACCAATCGTCTATGTTCTCCAACCAGTTGCGGTATGTGGTAACGTACTTCTGGGGATAGAACTTGATGTCGCCATTCAATACGGGAGGCAAGGCAATGTCAGCAAAGTGCTGCATAGACAAGTGCCATTGCATGCAGAGACGAGGCTCTACGGCGGTGTCGGGATTGCGCTCGGAGTAACCTACCTTGTTGGTATAGTTTTCCACCTTCTCCATCAAACCAGCCTCTTGCAAGTCCTTGGCTATCTGCTTGCGCACCTCCATGCGGTCTTGACCAACGTATAGGCCTGCTGCCTCGGATAGAGTGCCGTCGGGATTGAAGATATCGATGGTCTCCAGGTTGTGAGTCTTACCCAGATTATAGTCATTCACATCGTGAGCAGGAGTAACCTTCAAACAACCGGTACCAAACTCTATCTCTACGTAGCGGTCCTCGATTACGGGGATTACTCTATTCACCAGGGGCACAATCACCTTGTGACCCTTCAACCACTGGTTCTTGGGGTCCTTGGGGTTGATACACATAGCAGTATCGCCCATGATGGTTTCGGGACGTGTGGTGGCCACCACGGCATAGTATCTGCCTTGCTCGTCCTGGTGCAATACCTCGCCCTCCTGGCCGGTGGGCACTACGGGATTGGTGTCGGCATCAGCCACATAGTAGCGAAGGTTGTACAGATGGCTCTGCTCCTCGCGGTATATTACCTCAATGTTGGAAAGTGCTGTCTGAGCCTTGGGGTCCCAGTTTACCATACGAAGGCCACGATAGATGAGGCCCTTGTCGTAAAGGTCGCAGAACACCTTCAATACGCTCTCGCTACGGACCTCGTCCATGGTGAAAGAGGTACGGTCCCAATCGCATGAAGCACCCAAGCGGCGCAACTGCTTCAGGATGATGCCACCGTGCTCGTTGGTCCAATCCCAGGCGTGCTCAAGGAACTCTTCTCTGGTGAGGTCCAACTTCTTGATGCCCTTCTCGGCCAGGCGGTTTACCACCTTTGCCTCGGTAGCAATAGAAGCGTGGTCAGTGCCAGGCACCCAACAAGCATTCTTGCCATCCAGGCGAGCCTTGCGCACAAGGATGTCCTGAATGGTATTGTTGAGCATGTGACCCATGTGCAATACGCCTGTTACATTTGGTGGAGGGATAACCACGGTGTATGGCTCTCTGCCATCGGGCTTACTACTGAACAATTTATTGTCCAGCCAATATTGATACCATTTGCCTTCTACTTCAGAAGGGCTGTACTTTGATGCTAATTCCATGATTTATCTTTTGTTTTATTTAATTTCGCGTGCAAAGTTATAAAATATTTATGAATAATGTATATCTTTGCTCTCGTTATGAGTACAAGAGAAGAAAAAATGCAGGCATTCGGCCGTTTGCTGGATGTGATGGATACTCTCCGAGAGAAGTGTCCTTGGGATAGAAAGCAGACTTTCGAGAGTTTGCGTCCCAATACCATAGAAGAGACTTTCGAATTGTGTGATGCCTTGATAAAAAAGGACATGCCCGAGGTGTGCAAGGAATTGGGCGATGTGCTCCTCCACGTGGTTTTTTATGCCAAGATTGCCAGCGAGGAGGGTGTCTTTGATATAGGCGATGTGTGCAATAAATTGTGTGACAAACTCATCTTCCGCCATCCCCATGTCTATGGCGAGGCAGAGGCCAATTCTGCTGGCGAAGTGAGCTTGCTTTGGGAGCAGGTCAAACAGAAAGAGAAGGATGGCAACAAAACCGTGCTCTCTGGTGTGCCCGACTCATTGCCTTCGCTCATCAAGGCATATCGCATCCAGGACAAGGCTCGCAATGTGGGCTTCGATTGGGACACTCGCGAGGGTGTATGGGACAAGGTGCACGAGGAGATAGACGAGTTGCGCGTGGAGCTGGAAAAGAACGATATGGAGAATTCCACCAACGAGTTTGGCGACTTTCTCTTCTCTCTCATCAATGCCTCTCGCCTCTATGGCATCAATCCCGATAATGCTCTCGAACTGACCAACAAGAAGTTTATCCGACGCTTCACCTACGTAGAAACCCAAGCCAAGCAGCAGGGCCGAGAGCTCAAGGATATGACCCTTGCCGAGATGGATGCTCTGTGGAATGAGGCGAAAAGCAAGGAATGACTCTTAGGGCTTCTGCCCCTGCCTTTGTCAACGGTGCTTTCATGGGGGTGTCATGCATCTTCCGAGGGCTTAGAAACTCATTTCCGAACCCTTTGAAAAGCATTTCCGAGTAGCAAAACTCATTTCCGCCTCCTGGGAAAAGCATTTCTGAGGACCAAAACTCAGTTCCGAACCCTTCAGAACTCCTCTTTGCACCTAAAAGAAAGTTTATTTTTTATTTTATACCATGAAAAGATTCAAATTATTGTTTTCTCTCTTTCTCTCCTCTGCCATGATGGCAGGTGGGGCCTTTGCTCAGGAGGTGAAAGAATACGTTATCGACAAGAATGTCAAGTATCAGGTGATAGACAATTTCAGCGCTTCCGATGCGTGGCGTATGGACTTTGTGGGCAAGAACTGGCCTCTGGAGAAGAAGCAACAACTGGCCGACCTCCTCTTCAAGCACGATTACGACAAGGATGGCAACCCTATGGGCATGGCCCTCAGTTGTTGGCGTATTAATATAGGCGCAGGCAGTTATGAAAATCGTGAGTACAAGGAGGTTACCAGCACATGGAACAGAACCGAGTGTTTCCTCTCTCCCGATGGTACCTACGACTTTTCCAAGCAAGCTGGTCAGCGCTGGTTCATGCAAGCAGCACGCGAGCGTGGTATGAACGACTTCCTCTTCTTTACCAATTCTGCTCCCTATTTCATGACACGCTCTGCATCCACCGTTTCTGCCGATAGCAGATGCGTCAATCTTCAGGAAGACAAGTTTGACGACTTTGCACGCTTCCTTGCCCATTGTGCCGAGCATTTCCAGGGCGAGGGCTACAATATCAAGTACATCAGCCCTCTGAACGAACCCAATGTGGAGTGGCACACCAATTCTTTCCAGGAGGGCACCTATGCCACCAAGGCCGATATCTATCGCCTTGTTTCAGAACTGGATAAGGCCATCTCCGACAAGCGCCTCTCCAGCAAGATAATCATCCCCGAATTGGGCGAATTCAAGATGCTCTTCGAAGTAAGCGATGACCAGCGTGTACCCGACGACATCATCCAATCCATGTTCTCCAAGAAGGGTGAATACAGCGTGCTGAAGTTCAAAAATCTATATAATTGCATTGCTGCTCACGACTATTGGACAGCATATCCCCCCCAGCTCCTGGTGGATATACGCACTCAGCTCCACGATGCCATCCAGCGTAATGATGCTGGTACCAAGTTCTGGGCTTCCGAGTATTGCATTCTGGAGAAGAATGACGAGATAACCATGCCTTCTTCGCCCACCAAGAGTATCAACTTGGGCTTGTACGTTGCACGTATCATCCATTCCGACCTCGCCCTAGCCAATGCCTCCGCTTGGCAATGGTGGACAGCCGTGTCGCTCAACGAGGACGTACCCTTGCAACTGCTCCCTCTGAAAGGCTCTTCCGGCGAGACGGTCAAGTATGACGGCACCATCGTGCCCACCAAGATGTTCTGGGCAACGGCCAACTATAGCTTCTTCCTTCGTCCCGGTATGCGACGCATTGACATCCGTCCCACTGGTCAGGCTCCCACACCTCTCCAGGCGGCCACTTCCTTGATGCTTTCTTCCTATACCGATGGCAAGCAGGTGGTGACCGTGGCCATCAATTATACCGACCAGGCCCAACCTCTCTCCCTCAAGTGTGACGGTGCCAAGAAGGGCAAGCTCTACGTCACCTCCATCGACAAGAATCTTCAGTACGCTGGTAGCCATTCCCTCAATTCGCTCTCTCTTCCTCCGCGCTCCATCGTTACCATCGTGATAGAGTAGGGTATAGCGCTTATTCAATGCATAAAACTACTTATTCACAACTTTTGTCCGTTCAAAAAAGGGTGTAACGTGACATAAATAGAAGCTCCCCACACGGCATCAAAACCGATGTGGGGAGCAATCTAAACTAAACCTGTTTGTGTTTTTCCTATCCTAAAGGACGGTACGTTAACCTTAAACTAAACAATCATTTAACCAAAACATTTATTGCTATTTCTTCTTTCTTCTCAATACTACATCGTCACCCAAGGTAACATCCGTGTGCACCTCTGGAGTGTAGATGATAATGCTGGTGCCACGTCCAGAACCAGAAAGCATGTCGCCACACTCGGTACTGATGTATAGAATACCATTTCTCACCTCGTAATCCAGCTTCGTAGCGTCAAAGGCCGATGCCGTATTCACCATGATGCCATACTCATCGCTGCTCACCAGCTTTACACGTGCAGGTACATTAATGTTAACCTTGCTGAAAGCCTCCATCTTCTCGGGAGCCTTAGAGATAGAATCAGTATTCTTGTTGCTTGCATTTGTGGTAGCCATGGTCATCATGACTGCTACCATTGTGATAATCTTTTTCATTTCCTTAAATCTTTTTACCTTAAACTTGTGTTCTTCTCGTCGTTCGCTAACGACCTAATCTCTATTATTTCTTCTACGTGAGAACGAGTCTCCTTGTGTTTTCGATTGCAAAGGTATAGCCATTTGGGCACAAAACATCGGGCAAAACTCTAAAACGAGTTAGGAAAATCCCCCTTCTTTTGCGGAAAAAGGTATCCATCGGTGTGAAAGCATATTCTCACAAGAGCAGAAGAGGTAACCTCGAGCCCAAAATGTATTCTATGCACTCCTGGCCCTATATAATTATAATATATAATGTGTAAACAGGTGCCGAAGCCCACTGAAAGAAGAAAATGTGATTATTTTTGAATTTTTTCTATGAGAATATTTGGCTGGTTAGGGAAAATGGCGTACCTTTGCACTCGCAAAACAGAGATAAGTTCTAGTGAGAACAACAAAATATCTCTCCAAGCAAAGTTTAGGGCGTTTAGCTCAGCTGGTTCAGAGCATCTGCCTT
>JAFOCV010000030.1 GCA_017381015.1 Bacteroidaceae bacterium | reverse complement strand
TATGTAATGCCACAACTACTGCCGGTACTTGCCACAACACATCCACAAAGAGCACTGAGACGGCCAAGACTCTGTTTGATGTAGATGGCGGTGAGATGACTAAGAACAAGGGCTCGGGTAAGCTCTTCATCGGTATTGTGATTTTCGCGGGCAAAAACCACCACGGGCAATGTGGCGGCTATACCTTGGTTTCCGCTTCCACTATTGCTCATTACTGGTATCATGGCACCAGCCATACGGGCATCACATGCACAACTGGTTACTGAAAGGATATGGCTGAAGATAGTGTCACCCATAATACCCTTACCAAGAGGACGTGTCAGTGTCTTGCCTAGTTCATGTCCGTAGTTTCCTCTTAAAGCTTCCTCGGCAGCTTTTTCGTTGAGGACACGTGCCTCGTTGATGAATTCAAGTTCCTCTATTGGTGTCTTTGTTGCGAAGTCGAAAACCTGTTGCAGGGTAAGGTCGCTTCCGGCCTCCCCTATTGTTGTTTTATGTAGGGATGAACGCTCGTCCAGCATGACATTGTTGTCGCAACACAAATATACCAAACGGGTATGCTCGTGTGCAATGATTGCCTCTGAACGGTGATTGCCTCTCTTGCACACCACATCTACATAGAGATTGTCGCACGCCTCCTTGTCAAGAGTTATGTTTATGCATCCTTGAGCAATCAGTTTCTTGCCACGCTCCACGGCATCAGGAGTGCAGTCGTGCAGAACCTCCAGTTTGTAACTGCTCTTTCCCACAAGAGCACCCAGAGCGATAGCAATAGGCAATCCCACCATACCTGTGCCGGGAATGCCGACACCCATAGCATTTTTAAGCACGTTGGCACTGAGGCCTACCTGAATACTTTCGGGCTCTCCGCCCAATGCTTCCGTAGCATGTGCCACACAAAGAGCCACACACATGGGTTCGGTACATCCAATGGCTGGTACCACTTCACGCTTGATTAAAGCAAGAATTTCGTTTTGTGTCATTTCAGGTATTGTTTATATTTATTTTTTGAGAATACGTTGATACAGGATGGCATCTGTGAACTTACCATCTACATATAACCATTGTGGCAAAACGGTTGTTTCCACATACGAAGCTCGGAGGAACAAGTTTCGTGCCTTCAAATTGTCTGAGGCCACTATGGCATACAGTTGGTGAAGGCCTTGTTGGAGTGCATACATAGCTGCTTCGTCCAATGCCTTGGTCGCTATGCCTTTTCCTTGAGCATCCGGCAGAACAACTATGCCAACCTGTGCCCGGCGGTGTATTGCATCAAGGTCGGTAATATCCAGAAAACCGCAAGCCGTACCGCCATTGGGGGCTATAATAGTCATGCGCACCTGTAAGTCGCGAAACAGATCACCAGCACTTTCCTCTATGTAGCGCTTCAGTGCATAACGAGAGAGGGGAACCGTGATGGCAGAGTACTGGCATACTGCCCAGTCGTTCTCTACGATGTACATCAGATCCAGATCCTCGGGTTCTATGGCGCGCAAATATTTCATTATTTATCTGTAGTTTTGTTTACAGAATTGGATAAAGACCTATACCTTGTTATATATATAACTATAATCATTGGCAGAAACCACAGAAGATTATCGCTGCCAGGCATAGAAATATTCATATAATAGTCCAATATAATGGACAATGCAGAGACACTGAGAAGTATAATCTGTAAGAGCAACCTTTCCTTGAATATAGTGAATGGTGATACCATAGACACAAGAGTCAGCAGTACTACAAACATACGGAAGACATATAATACCGAGGCTGAGAATGCAGGTATTGCTCCATCATCTGCCACACTATCCATAGCTATGGAAAAAAGAATGATTAGCAGTGGAATTGTGAAATATAAATATAATAGTCGTTGATTTTTCATAATAATATTACTTATACATTGAATGGAATTCGTCCTGCCAAAGCACGACCTAATGTAGCCTCGTCGGTGTGCTGAAGTTCGTCGTTCTGTGCCACTCCACGAGCAATGACTGTTATACGTGGTAGAGTAAATTGTTCCTCTTCACATCTACCTTCTGTTAAAGTGGTAGTTTGAGCAAGTCGAGACAGACGTCTATAAATGAAATAATTGGTAGTATCTCCTTCCATCGTAGGACTGAGAGCAAGAATTATCTCACGAATACCTCCTACCATCACTCTCTCCACCAAACTCTGAATGTGCAGATTGCTGGGACCTATACCATCCATAGGGCTGATTACACCACCCAGGACATGGTAAAGACCACGGTAGAGATTGGTAGACTCTATGGCCATGACATCCTGTATATTCTCCACGACGCAAAGTGTAGAAGCATCACGTTTGGGATTGGCACAAATCTCGCAGATATCGGTATCTGAGATGTTATGACACATGCGGCAATACTTTACCTCGTTGCGCAGTACAGAAAGAGCCTCGGTCAGCGTGGAGGTGACGCGTGCATCCTGACGCAGGAGATGTAGAACAAGGCGCAAGGCTGTCTTGCGTCCGATTCCTGGCAGACACGACACCTCGTCTACAGCCCTTTGTAACAGATGTGATGAGAAATTCTGCGTCATAACGTTCCCTTGCTTGACGGAAGATCAAAGTGCTCTATGTCTCTTTTAACAGCCATCTTCACGGCACGTGCAAATGCTTTGAAGACACCTTCTATCTTGTGGTGTTCGTTAGTTCCCTCTGCTTTTATGTTCAAGTTCATTCGTGCACTGTCCGATAGACTCTTAAAGAAGTGTAGGAACATTTCTGTAGGCATCTCCCCTACTTTCTCTCTTTTGAACTCGGCATCCCATACCAACCAAGGACGGCCACCGAAATCCAAACTAACCTGACACAAGCAATCGTCCATTGGAAGGCTGTATCCATAACGCTCAATGCCACGTTTGTCGCCAAGAGCAAGAGCAAAGCATTCGCCAAGAGCAAGGGCTGTATCCTCAATGGTGTGGTGCTCGTCCACATGAAGGTCGCCATGGCATGTAATGTCAAGGTCTATGTTGCCATGGCGCGATATCTGCTCAAGCATGTGATCAAAGAAACCAAGGCCTGTGCTTATATTGCTCTTGCCATTTCCATCAAGACCAACAGTTACTTGTATATCGGTCTCATGAGTCTTTCTGCTGACAGATGCCTTGCGGTCTCCTGCAAAAAGTATCTCCGAAATGCGTTTCCAGTCCATACCTTCGCCTACAATCAAACTTCGGCAACCGAGGTTCTCCGCCAATTGTGCATCCGTCTGCCTGTCGCCAATCACATAAGAATGCTCCATGTCTACCTCCGGATTATTAATATACGAAGCGAGCATGGCTGTTCCAGGCTTGCGTGTAGGCAGATTCTCGTGTGGGAATGAACGATCTATGTGCTGGTCATGAAAAACGATGCCTTCACCCTTGAGTATGTCAAGCATCAGGTTGTGCGTCGGCCAGAAATCGGCCTCAGGATATGAATCAGTACCAAGTCCATCCTGATTGCTGACAAGCACCAGTTTGTAGTCGGTATGACGCACGAGGAATGAGAGCGCGGTAATTGCTCCAGGCAGAAATTCAAACTTGTCATAGGAATCTATCTGCTCATCCTCCGGCTCACGGAGAATAGTACCGTCGCGATCGATGAAAAGTATTCTTTGTTTCATGGCATATTATCTTCTATAACTCCTCAATGCTCCAAGAAGCTCGTTATTCTCTTCCTTGGAACCTATTGTTATTCGCAAGGCATTCTTGCATAAGGAAACTCGATTACGATTACGTACGATAATACCTTTATCCACAAGATATTCGTATATGGCATCAGCATCAGTAACTTTCACAAGCAAGAAATTAGCAGCTGAGGGATAAACGCACTTTACCATAGGAAGTTCCATCAGACAGGGAATCATATGTTTTCGCTCATGACGCACCTCGTTAATCCAGCGCTCTATTTTCGGCATATCAGTCAACAGTTCACGTGCCTTCTCCTGAGTAAGCATGTTTACGTTGTAAGGGTACTTCACCTTATTGAACAAACTGATAATCTCTTCCGATGCAAATGCCATGCCAAGACGCAAACCTGCCGAAGCCCATGCCTTGGAAAAAGTGTTCAGAACAATCATACGAGGAAAATGTTCCAAATAGGTGCGCATAGGTTTCAGTTCGGAGAAGTCACCATAAGCCTCATCTACAACAACTATTCCTTTGAACTCGGTAAGGAGTTTATGCATCTCCCTACGATCCATATCATTACCGGTGGGATTGTTGGGAGAGCAGATCCATACGACTTTAGTATGTTCATCGCAAGCCTGAAGTAATGCTTCCGCAGACATAGCGTAATTTTCTGATAAGCTGACAGCTCTATACTCCACATCGTTTATATCTGCACAAACCTTGTACATACCATATGTGGGTTCTATGGCCACAACATTATCAACTCTGGGTTCGCAGAAGATACGGTATACAAGGTCTATTGCCTCATCACTACC
>JAFOCV010000029.1 GCA_017381015.1 Bacteroidaceae bacterium | reverse complement strand
GGAGTCATCAAAGTGGCTTGCATCAGCAGTTACTTCAATAGCAGACAGTGCGCCAAACTACTCTCGATGATTTCCTTTGATGATGCTAAGCTAAATGCTCTGAAAGTCCTTGCACCCCGAATAATAGACAAAGACGTTACAGAGATAGTGAAACAGTTCTCATTCACATCTAGCAAGGACAAGGCATTGGAAATCCTGTCTAAAAATAAACGTCACAACTGATATAAAATATAATTCAGACAAAAGCGACAATCTAGTTAAAGAACTGGGTTGTCGCTTATCGCAGTACGCTCAGCATGAGCATTAGCTAATGGGTGCAAGTCCCGAGCGAGCCCTAATAGCGGGAATCGCATAGCCCAAGGCAAGGGTGTCCATCGTGAGGAGGTAATATATCTCATCATTGATACCATCAAATAACTCAAAGCAAATTTATAGAACCTACTTTAATACTATCAGAAACATACAAAATCAAGGCTACCACTAAAAAAATAGATGATAACTTTGCTTTGCACAAATAAATTGTATAACTTTGTCGTGCTCAAATGCAAAAAATATATTAATCAAACATAAATTACAACAAGTTTTATTATGGACCAAGAATTGATTCTACGTTGTCAGGCAGAAGCTCAGAAGTGGCTTGACAGTGACAGGTATGATGCCGAGACCAAAGCTGAGGTTAAGGCTCTATTGGAAAACGAGGACAAGACTCCATTGATTGATGCTTTCTATCAGAGCCTGGAATTTGGTACTGGTGGTTTGCGTGGTATCATGGGTGTAGGTACCAACCGTATGAACAAGTACATCGTGGGTATGGCTACTCAGGGCTTTGCCAACTATATCAACAAGGCTTTCCCCGAGGGTGGACAGAGCGTAGTGGTAGGTCACGATTGCCGCAACAACGGTCGTATGTTTGCCGAGAGCGTGGCAGCTATCTTCAGTGCCAATGGTATCAAGGCTTACTTGTTTGAGAGCCTTCGCCCCACTCCCGAAATCAGCTTTGCTATCCGTCAGTTGGGCGCAGTGGCTGGTGTGAACGTAACTGCTTCTCACAACCCCAAGGAGTACAACGGTTATAAGGCATACTGGGCTGATGGTGCTCAGGTATTGGCTCCACACGATAAGGGTATCATTGACGAGGTGAACAAGGTACAGATTGAGGACGTTAAGTTTGAGCCCAACTGGGACTTGATTCAGATTATCGGTGGTGAAATGGATTACGATTACATGACCGCCGTTAAGGAGGCTATGATTGACCAGGATGTAATCTTGCGCCAGAAGGACCTCAACATCGTATATAGCGCTATGCATGGTACTGGCAGATTGATAGTACCCTTGTGCTTGCGTTCATGGGGCTTCCAGAATATCAATGTGGTTCCCGAGCAGATGATTGTGGATGGCGACTTCCCCACCGTAGTAAGTCCCAACCCCGAGAATGCCGAGGCTATGACCTTGGGTATGAACCTTGGTACCAAGTTGAATGCCGACCTGGTGGTGGCTACCGACCCTGATGCTGACCGTTTGGCTATCGTATGTCGCAACCCCGAGGGCGAATGGCAGATAATCAATGGCAACCAGACAGCTATGATGTTCGTTTATTACATCATCAAGAACAAGATAGCTCTTGGCCAGTTGAAGCCCTCTGATTTCTTGGTAAAGACTATCGTTACCACCGAGGTTATCGCTGAGATGGCTAAGAAGAACAATGTAGAGTTGCGCGACTGCTACACTGGTTTCAAGTGGATTGCTCGTGAGATTGCTCTTTCTGAAGGTATGCAGAAATACATCGGTGGCGGTGAGGAAAGCTTCGGCTTCTTGCCATACGATAAGGTTCGCGATAAGGATGCTCCAGCAAGTATCTGCTTGATTTGCGAAATCGCTGCATGGGCTAAGGACCAGGGCAAGACTCTTTACGACCTGTTGATGGACATTTACAAGGAGTATGGTTTCAGCTTCGAGTACACTATCAATGTTACCAAGCCTGGTAAGTCTGGTGCTGACGAGATTAAGCAGATGATGGTGGACTTCCGTGGCGAGAAGGCTCCCAAGGAGATTGCTGGCAGCCCCGTGGTATTGACAAAGGACTATCAGACTCTCATCGCAAAGGACAACAATGGCAACGAGACCAAGCTGGACTTCCCTGCTACCAGCAACGTATTGCAGTATTTCTGCGAGGACGGCACAAAGATTAGCGTACGCCCCTCTGGTACTGAGCCCAAGATTAAGTTCTATTGCGAAATCAAGGACACCATGGCTTGCGCTTGCGAATACACCGCTTTGGTGGAGAAGGCTAAGGCTAAGGTAGAGGATATAAAGAAGTCTCTGGGACTATAATTTTATACCTTATTATATAGTGAGAGGACCATGGAAATGCCGTGGTCCTCTCTTTTTTGGCACATGGACGGGTGTTTTGTGTATAAAATTGAATATATTTACGTACCTTTGTGTGGATTTTTATAACCATAAAACAAAACTTATATGAATTACGGACTATTAAAAGGTAAAAGAGGTATCATCTTCGGCGCTCTGAACGAGCAATCCATTGCATGGAAGGTGGCGGTAAAGGCCGTGGAAGAGGGTGCCACAATCACATTGTCAAACACCGCCATTGCTATCAGAATGGGACAGGTGAATGAATTGGCCAAGCAACTGAATTGCGAGGTAATCGCTGCTGATGCTACCAGCTATGAAGACCTGGAGGAGGTGTTCAAGCGCTCGCAAGAAGTGCTGGGAGGCAAGATAGACTTTGTGCTCCACTCTATTGGTATGTCGCCAAATGTACGCAAAGGACGCGCTTATGACGACCTGGACTATAATATGCTAAATAAGACCTTGGACATAAGTGCCATTTCATTCCACAAGATGCTACAAGCGGCCAAGAAATTGGATACTTTGGCAGAATACGGTTCGGTGGTGGCTCTGACATATATGGCGGCACAGCGCACGGTGTTTGGCTATAACGACATGGCTGATGCAAAGTCATTGCTGGAATCAATAGCGAGAAGTTTCGGCTACGTATATGGCAGAGAGCGCAAGGTGCGCATCAATACCATCTCTCAGTCACCCACGATGACTACGGCCGGTAGCGGTGTGAAGGGTATAGACAAGCTATTTGACTATGCTGAGCGTTTGTCGCCCCTGGGTAATGCAAGCGCGGAGGAATGTGCCAACTATTGTGTGGTGATGTTTTCCGACTTGACACGAAAGGTGACAATGCAGAACCTATATCATGATGGAGGCTTCTCAAGCATGGGCATGAGTCTGGATGCAATGGCTACATACGAGAAGGGATTGGAAGACTGAACTGAAACAAATACATTTACAAACAATATATAACATACTGTATTGATATAGCACGCGACTTAACCAGAAGTAATTAATCACATAAGCCGCCCTATATCAATAAAAATCAAAAGGATATGACTATAGAGGAACAAAATACTATGAGTACACAACCACACCGCAAGACGGAGGATTATGGTGGTATAATACTGATGCTACTGATATTCATACTGGCTGGTGCCTTCTCGTCGCTGGCTTCGGAAATGGGGTGCGTGAACAGTGTGGTAAACTTTGTTCTCTCTGTCATACCGAGCAACTTTATAATGGTGGGCCTGTTCATCACATCGTGCCTGGTATCCATTAGCATAGGTACCAGTTGCGGTACCATAGCAGCTCTGGCTCCGATAGCCGTGGGTGTGGCAAACAGCACAGGTACAAGCATACCACTGATGACGGCAGTGATAGTGGGCGGTAGTTTCTTTGGCGACAACCTATCCTTTATTTCTGACACCACCATCATGGCAACGGAGACACAGGGGTGTCAAATGTCTGACAAGTTCAAGGCCAACGTGGGATTAGCGCTACCAGCAGCCATCATTGCCATAGTGATATATTCCATAATGGGCATAGGTACGGAGGTTACCACAGAACCGGGTAATATAGACCTCTTACTGGTACTACCCTATCTGGCAGTATTTCTTTTGGCACTAATAGGTATGAATGTTGTGCTAGTGCTACTGTTTGGAATAATATCTGCCGGCATTATTGCGCTTTGCGAAGGAATAATGGACATCAGCGCTATATGGACAAGTATGGGTGTGGGTGTGCAGGGTATGCATGACCTGATAATAGTGACCATCATTGCTGCCGTGATTATGGATCAATTGCGCAAGAAAGGTGTGATTGATTGGTTGATAATGAATATGGGTCGACTGATATCATCACGCCGTGGTGCTGAATTGAGCATTGCTGGAGCTACAATAGCAGTGGATATGCTTACCGCCAACAATACCATTGCCATACTGGCGGTTGGTCCTTTGGCAAAAAGCATCTCATACAGATATGGAATAGAACCCAAGCGCTCGGCTTCGATATTGGATACTATGTCGTGCTTTGCACAAAGTGTGATACCTTGGGGAGCTCAACTACTGATAGCCCCACAGCAGCCAGATCACATCTGCCTCCGTGATATATCCATCGCCGTCAAAGTCGCCGTTGCCGTTCAAGGGAAATTCTTCGGGGGAAACGGTATGCCACAGCAGCCAGATCACATCCGATTCCGTTACATAGCCATCACTGTCAAAGTCACCGGGGCCGCCGGGTTCCCCCGGTTCCTGCACCAGGCTGACCGTTGCGCTTACGGCATAATGGTCAGACAGGCCGGTGGTGTGAATGGTAAAGTCAGACACCTTCAAGCCCTTGACCATGATATTATCCAGGGAACTGCTTCCGCAGGTGTATTTCGAACTGTCTGTATTTCCAAGGGTATATCCCGCATCCTCAAAAATGCTGAAATACGAGAAAAAGCGTGCATTCCAGTCACCCATCAGAATAACCCGTTCATGGTC
>JAFOCV010000028.1 GCA_017381015.1 Bacteroidaceae bacterium | reverse complement strand
ATCCCCATGCACATGGCAGCCACTTGTTTGCATTATGGACAGGAGGCTTTCGAGGGCCTGAAGGCTTATCGTTGCCCTGATGGCAAGGTGAGAGTGTTCCGTAGCGATGAGAACGCAGCTCGCCTGCAGGGTACATGCCGTGGCATCTTGATGCCCGAGTTGCCCACCGAGAAGTTCAACGAGATGGTGGACCGCGTGGTGCGCCTCAACGAGCGTTTCATCCCACCCTACGAGAGCGGAGCCAGCCTTTACATCCGTCCTCTCATGATTGGTACCAGCGCACAGGTGGGTGTACATCCTTCCGAGGAATATCTCTTCCTTATCTTCGTCACTCCCGTAGGACCATACTTCAAGGGTGGTTTCTCCACCAATCCCTATGTCATCATCCGCGAGTTTGACCGCTCAGCTCCTCTGGGCACAGGTATCTTCAAGGTGGGTGGCAACTATGCAGCCTCTCTGCGTGCCAACAAGATGGCTCACGACCTTGGTTATTCTTGCGAGTTCTACCTGGATGCCAAGGAAAAGAAATACATTGACGAGTGTGGTGCAGCCAATTTCTTTGGCATCAAAAACAATACCTACGTTACTCCCAAGTCCACCAGCATCCTGCCCTCTATCACCAACAAGAGCCTGATGCAACTGGCCGAGGATATGGGCTTGACCGTAGAGCGCCGCCCCATCCCTGCCGAGGAACTGGATACCTTCGAGGAGGCAGGAGCATGCGGCACGGCAGCCGTTATTTCGCCCATTCAGCGCATTGACGACCTTGAGATGAAGCGCAGTTACGTTATCTCCAAGGACGGCAAACCAGGTCCCGTCTCCACCAAGCTATACAATATGCTTCGTGGCATCCAGTATGGCATCGAACCCGACATTCATGGATGGACCCGCGTGGTGATTGAATAGAGTGGCAAGGTAAGAATCCCTGAATCATAACCAGTGTGTTTTGATAACACATTAATAAATAGAGCGGACACAATAGTGAGTCGCTCTATTATTTTTATATCCGATAGAAAACAGCCCTCGTTATCCATAAATCCTTTCACGGGCGCTTTTGCAAACGCTTTATCTCTGACTCTGTATCAATGTCCACAAAGCATCTATTGTGGATATTTGATGGTGCTTAGTCGTAAGCATGGTATCGTGAATCATCCTCCTCATAATAGTCCCTGAGCCATGCGATGGCATCAGTAGAACCGAGATCGGCAGCAAATCCCATATATTTGGCAATCAGTTCGAGCATCTCAGGATACTGCTCTGCTACAGATTCTGCAACATGCAAGGCAGCCTCCGGGTTGGTAAGGCTATCCTCAAGTTCCTTGGTATCCACGATTAATTCCACTGGCTTTTCTTCCATTTCGTCCCATTCTGTGATGAGAGTGGAGTAGCTCTCAAGGGTAAGGGTGACATTGGGTCTTTGCACAGCCCCGTTATCTAGAGAAAGAGAGATGAACTCACGATGATCAGTGCCTACATATAGTCCCAAATAGTTGTGGGTCATATAGCGAACCTCCAAATCCATTCCTGGCATCGGAGTGCCATCTAGAGCAGGGCGCAGTTCTGACAGGTTCATTCCTTCCCTAATTTCGTCCCTGGCTATCATCGATGTTACACCGCCGTGGGTTGTCAGCAAAACATCCCAGTAGTCCTGAATGTATGGAACAAAAGTAATTGACACCTCGCAACAGGCATAGCTCAGCCCGATGGATCCGGATTCCCATCTGCTTTGTCTGTCTATCGAAAATTTCGCAGAGCCATAACTACTCTCCACTTCTACAAACTCTCCATCTGGAGTGCTCTTGACGTATATGCTCTTCACATACTTATGGTACTGTGATGGTAACTTCCAGTCCACACGTACGCCTTTTTCAACTTCCTCGTGCGAAGCGTAATAACCGCTATAGGAGACGTGTCGGTCAGCTGTTGTCTCTAAAGATATACAAAGAATCATATCATTTTTTATGGAAATTAACATTACTTACCTCAATCTGATGCAGAAATATCCATCACGATAAGGCATTACATTCCTCACATCCACCACCACCGATCTAGCCGTAGTCACTAATCTTGCACTAGTAAATACACTATCAGGTCTGATATCCTCAATATACTCGTTGCCCCAAGCAGTCCAACCGCCTTTTCTATCCAAATTGTGGAATAACGCCATGCCCACATGTAACTTGTTTCTCGGTATGGCCAGTGATTCGTCTAACTCATACTCGCCAGTACCATTGTCGATATAGAAATCTACTCTCAGTTCATACCAAAATGTGCTTGCCTCCATAAATCAGTATAGCTATTCTGCAAAATTACGTACTTTGGGCTTTGCACCCTCGGGTGCTTTCTCGCCAGGCAACAGAGGAGAGAACAGTGTCTTCTCAGTAGTCTTACGACCATCAATGTCTATGGGTGTTGAAATTAGTTTCTTAAGATAAACTTCATTTGCCATGGTGCATTTGTACATTTCGTCTACAGCTAACTTAAGTTGCTTGAGCAATTTATTAGTTTCCTTCAAAATCTTGCCATAAGATATTGCTCCCAATCCCAATTCTAACAGTCCTGTTCCAGCACTTATCTGCATCATTGACAGTTCGTTGGCTAATTTTTCCATTTTTTCTACTGCCTTGACAGTATAATCATATTCGCTAATGGTGTAGGCAATTCTCATATCTCCACCCCTTTTGCTGAATAGTTTTACAGCCTTACATATCTGATTTGCTTCTGTTTCAAGATAGTATGTATGCACCTCGAAATCTGGAGCATAATCCTTAAGTGCTTTCGTTGCCTTGTAGTGTAGGTCCTTGATACCCATAAAATAGTTGTCTATGGCCGCCACTCCACTTTTCTTAGGTGTTTCCCAGTTTTCTGGAAGAGTCAGTTCGGGCCAATGCAGTTTGGTTACCACGGCCTCTGCTGGCCTCATATCCTCGGGTATTTCCAACTCGCACTTTTTCTTGGAGAGTTTGATGTTGTGGAATACATATGCCGCCGAATTTCCATTGGTATTAGCCAACCAGAACATCAGCTGTCCGCAGCCGTTTATAGGCACCGTTACCGTCTGTGGCTTCATGCCTTCGAATACTGCCAGTTCTGCCATCACAATATGGTCAGCACCAATAAGCAGTTTCTCCTTTCTCTCACTGATATCTGGTTGATAGGTATCGGGGCCAAAGAACTGTGTGTCACCTTCTTTTCTTAAGCATTCCACCGTAAAGGTGACACTATTATACTGTCCATAGGTATTGAATGCCGCACACGAATTCTCAACTGCTTCACCGCCAGCGGCAAGCATCATCAGACCTGCTACACTCATCAGCGAGGTGCCAACCACAGCACCACCAACCGCACCGATAGGTACAAATGATGCCCCTACGGCTGCTGCACCGATGGTACTTGCTCCTACAGCATCAGTGCCTGACAATACTCCAAAATCAAGAGAGAAGTGAGTGTTGGCCTGTAGCACAAAACCCTTGTAAATCCTGCTGTTGTCGTATCTTGTGAAGTAATCCTTCTTGGACTTGCCATCCACAAAGCCTCCAGATTTTGACGTACTGATGTAGTGTAGATATGGAGCACCAAGGTCTATCAAGTCTATCTCCTCGGGGCATTCGGGTATGGGATGCGCAAAGAGGTTGTTCTCAACAGGCTCGCCACGATAAACTACTAGGTCGGCCACGCCATAGGCAGCCACGTCCATTGTTCCCTGCCCTTTACTTTCAAACTTGAGCTTGCGGCATTTGTTCAGTGGTACTATATGTTTCTGGTTGGGATAGGTGGCACAGAGTGGAATGGTCTTCACCAGTTGGTCGTCGGCATATACATATAGTTCATCGTTGACCATGTACCAACTCTTGCTCACATAACCAGTAACAAAGCTAACATAGTCAAACTCATTTCCCAAGTCGAATATCGCATGTGACTTGGCATCGTCGCTCAGAAAACCAGCAAAGTTGTAGATGAGAAATCCCTCATTGAACTTAGTTCCACCCATCGAGAAAGTTATATAGTCCGATGTTCCGTCATAGAGTTGCTTGCTTACATTTCCTCGCAACGAGTACGGAGGGATATTGCTAATGAGTTTGCATACATCAGGCAGTTGTTTTAGGCGAGGATCAGGTTCACCTTCGCTCTCTTGTGCTGTCTCGGCTGGTTTCTCACCCTTGGGATATATCCATGCGTCCACAATGCCCGCCCAATGGCTTCCGTGTGATTGTTCGCTTGCAAATGCCAGTTTCTTTACACCAGTGACATCCAGCGTTACCTGTCTGGCAATATGATGTTGCTCAATCTCGTATTCATACAGTATCTTGTTGTCGCCCAAAATGGTAACCCACCCCTTGCCATTACTAGCATCGTCGGTCACCATCGGCCCAACGGTGAACTGCAATGTCTCGTACTGCCCGTTCAGGTTCACTAACGTTTCTGCCGCACCATTGCCAGAGAGCTGCATGTCCATAGTCAATATCAAACCATGGTCCCAGGTCTTGTTTCCTATTTTTATGGATTCTACCTTTCTACCAGGAGCAACCCATTTGTGATATCCGTCTTGCAAATCTGCCGATGTACTCAGGTAATATGGTTTTAAATCCCTGAATAGCATCTTTTTCTTGCCATCTAATTTGTATCTATTCTCTAGGTTGTGCACTTTCTGCCCTTTAGTCCATAAGGCAACCTCGCAGAAGGCCAATATCATTCCCTTGTCCACCAGTGAGAACTTCAACGACTTTACACCGTTCACGTTCAAAGTAATGTGTCTGGGCAGATCATCGGTCTTTACCGGAGAGTCGAAAATCTTTCTCCCGTCGGCATGTATCAGCACTATGTTGGGGTCCTTGAAAATCTGGCGATGTTGTGGAGCCATCACAAACGAGATATTCTCGTACTTGCCATCCAGATTGAAGGTCACCTCACCAGCCTCCCATAGAGTGAAGGCATTCTTCCAAGTTTGGTCTCCACGCACCTTTATAGACGCCTCAGCCTCGTAACCCTTTTGATTGATGGGTTTCAGAGTTTTGGTCACGTATACAGGAACCTGTGCAAAGGAGACAGCACATAGTAGCAATCCCATCAGCAATACAGCAAAGCGTTTCGTCATCATAATCATGATATTATATATATGTAGGTTAGTAAAATCAATTCTATACAAAGTTAGTAATTTGTGGTGAGAAAAGCAAATCTCAGCCAGCTTTTCCTCATAAAAAGGGAGCATTTGAAGGTTGGCTCTCATGAAGAGTGCAGCACCAACTGACATTCATTGAAATCACGCTTCATTAATGCCTCTATGGGGATCATAAAGTTTATCGTGCCGCAATCGAAGAAGCGCATTGACCACCTTTCCTCCTCGTCAATCTGAAGCAACGACACCAGTCCCTCGTTCTCATTCTCATAACCCTCGGTCATTGCTGGTAAACCCAACAATTTGAAACCGAACTCCTCTGGGGTCTCAGAGGCCTCGAAGGTCATTCTCTCTGCCTCGAGCACGGCAAGTGTGCCATCCTCCCAATAGTATTCGTGGGTACAAAGATGATCCGTTTCCTTGGCATATATTACCATGTAGGTGCCTGGTTCCCACTCGCCTATGCCACGGCACTGGGCTTCCTCATCGCCTAGGAAATAATCCATATCGGCAAAGAACCACATCATACCCTCGTGGGGCAGATACCCCTCGGGGTCCAGAGCGGCAATCTCCTTTAAGCGCACTTGACAGATGAAGGTTAGCAATTCGCCTTCTTCGTTCTCAGGCCACTTCACGGTTACAGGCAGGTCAGGAAATCCCCACCAATGGCTCTTTTCCACCAGACTCTCCTGTGTTGGTTGTACGTTTATCCTTATTGGCATGGTTCTTCAATAGCTGGCATATGATACATCTCTATCTCTGCTGCATAGCGAGTCATGCGTCCGTTGCGGTACATTCGCACGGTTTCCTCCTGCATGCGGCGGTTGCGCAATCGAGCTCCAAAAATTGCAAACTGCTCTAGATACTCCTGACGGTCAGTGCTCCTTTCTATCTGTCCCTGCACTATCATATCGTATAGTTTCTCGTAGCAATCTCCCAAACCTGCATAATCAGCACCCAACATATAGCACCTCCACGCCTTGTCGTAATCCACCGGCACATCATAGAGTCCTTTGCGATATATATCGCCCAAGGTTTCTGCCGAATAGCCGTGTTTATTGTCAATGCACTCTTCCAACAGTTCCAGGATGTTGCTTCGGCACTCGTCGCGCTTCTCTGTTTGCTCTGGTTTGAGACTCTCATACTCCTGCATCTGGTTTTCGGCAAAATAATGCATACAAAACATATTTCCCTCGTCCGCACCTTTGCTTTGAGTATTGATGAAGGCATCCCAGTCCCTCAGCTTACCATTGTTGTCATACCCCCTGGCATAGGCCAACGCAAGATAAGAGAAGGTGATGCCGCACTCTACAGCCTTGGCAAACCATGGTTCGGAATCCTCATACCTGCCTCTTGCCTGAAGTACCTCTCCCTTGAGGTCATAGAACCACGGGTTGCTACTGTGCTCCATCAACTGGTCAAGTATCTTTTCTGCCAAATCCAGATCCTGCTTATAACCAAAGCGAGCGAATATTAAATTGCACAATTGGTGATAGGCTGCAAATTCATTACCTTTTTTCAAGGCATCCTCAAGCATACCTATGGCTCGCCGCGGATTATAAGGCTCTATCTCGCCATTCAGCATCATGATGGCAAGAGCAACATCAGCCTCCTGCACTCCTCCTTTTTGGGCTTGTGTCAACAGGCGCTTGGTGGTGATGAGGTAATCTTCCTCGGCAGATAGGTCGCTCCAGGCATAGGTTATGCGACCCAATTTGAAACAAGCCACAGGGTCACCTGCCTGTGCCAAAGTCTTGATACTTTCCACCTCTTCCTTAGAGATGGTTTTGATGGTTGTGGGGTTATAGAACTTTATCATAGTAGCATATTTTTGTGGAAGATAAAAAAGGTTTTCTTCTAGTCAATTAAACTTATATTTTTTTCACAGAGTAGTTTTCCAAATTCTGTTTTGACGTTAAACAGTTTTTCGTGTTACATTTCGCATTTCCGTTCTAATCAAAGATTACTCCGCGGTTCATTAATGGTGGTGGGTTCCACTCTATACCTCTTCTTTCAAGCGCAGCTCTCTTGGCGCTCCAATATCCGTAGCAGAAACCCATGCCGCGAGGCTCGTTCTTCAGTTCTTCCTCCAGTTCCAGTTCCACGTCATATATAACCTCTTCCCATTCTGGCATTGCCTGCACGGGGTCCACCTTGAGCATGCCGCCCAAGTCGTCCCAACATTCCTGTGCTAATCCGCTCTTGGGGTTGTCTATTATCCAGGCATATTTGTAAATCAACTGGTCCACCTCCCTGAAATAGTACCTATCGTAATTACTCCTGAGATTCTCGTCAAAGTCCTTGTCTACCATAAAATCAAGGTAGAACCTATACAGCTCGCACAACGACTGGTATAGCCTCGGGGTGTCCCTCATATCCAGAACCTTCTCTTTCAGTAGGTTCTGCAGTATGCAAGCCTTGCCGGCTGGATTCTCTTGGTAGTTCCTGAAAGGCGCCTTATCCTTGAGTTCGTGGATGAAGTCGCGCACCAGAGGAATATTCTTCCATAACATTCCCTTGCTAGCATTGTCGAAAATCTCTCTGTATAATCTTTCAGCATTTGTGATATCCCACTCATGATTGCAGCTCCTAATGTTGCCACAGTGGAACACATACCTGACCTGCTCCGATATATATTCATTGGGTATTCCTATCTTCGGCGTGCCCAGCACCTGCCATTTGCGGTTGAGCCTATAGGCATGCTTCCTGAATGTGAAACTCAACCACTCCTCGTCGACAGATTGTATGCTCAAGGGGCATTCGTGAATCACGAACTCCTTTCCAGGCAACAATTCATCAATATCGATATGGGCCCAATCCTCATAGCGGCTGCCCACACCCATATCCATCGATGTCCTAATGCGGATAATTATGAAATACTGTTTCATGGCCTAAGATCTATTATTTTTAACGGAGAAAGCGTAGTAAACGACTATTACTAAATTTGTTCCTATACTTACTCGTGTCTATAGTACTTCTCGCTGTAAGACACCACAAATATACATTATAATTATCAATAATATACTCTTGATAAAGCTAAAAAAATTATGTATATTTAGTTTTATGTTTTATAGCATAGCATAGTGTGTTTTTTTAGACAATCATAGAAGAAATTACGTCATTTCTAAGGCTTTTCCCCCCAAAGAACCCTTCAATGATTTGTATTTATCGGGGGTGAGAGCATTCGCTTCTGTTCGTGATAGTGTATAAATACTAAAAAAAAATAACTGAAACTGATTTAACTGATTTAATTGTTTAACTGTTTAACTGTTTAATTTGCCTTGCTTACGGATAGAGGGAACTTGTAGGGGTGTCGCGTTTTGCTACATCATCCCTTTTGTAGTTTCTTCCGAGAAAATCTATGAGGGTATGTTTCGTACCGTCATGGTAGGGGTGGTACGTTTCATCCCATCCTCATCATCAACATAACCAGTGTCGCAAATCGCGACGGTGGTTTTGTCTTCGACCTCTACATGCTTTCGCACCACATCTCGTCCATTTACTATACCCCAGTGCCGCAGTCACATCTTTTCCGCAGAATAGGAAAAGAGACAACCTTGTCAGTGCAAGTATTCTTATTTAATAGCTTGGAGGAGAGGATGAGGGAGTAAAAGGCCGGATTCGTTGACGAAGGTCATTGTGCGAGATTGACCTGAGGTCGTGATTTGCGACCCCAGCTTATCTGCTTTGTCTACATGTCGCAACAGCACATCTTTAGTATTTGAATACCCCAGTGCCTCCGCCACATCTTTTCCACAGAATAGAGGCTCGCCCTTTTCATCACTCTTTTCTTCACCTATCCGAAGGCAGAGTTAGCAAAACAACATT
>JAFOCV010000027.1 GCA_017381015.1 Bacteroidaceae bacterium | reverse complement strand
TAAAAAAATTAAGGGAAATTTGCATAGAGAATTTAATTATCCTTTTATGGCAAATAGATATTTATTAGGTTTTGATGTTGGCAGCAGTTCTGTCAAGGCATCATTGGTTGACTCTGATAGTGGAAAATGTGTTGCCACTGCTTTTTTCCCTGAAAGCGAAGCTCCAATTCTTGCTCACAGGGTAGGATGGGCAGAGCAAGACCCGCAAATGTGGTGGGATAACGCAAAGCTTAGTCTTAACAAGATTATGGTAGAGTCAGGAGCCACAGGCGATGAGATTGCTGCAATTGGTATATCATACCAGATGCATGGTTTGGTATGTGTGGATAAGAATCTTAAGGCGCTTCGCCCTTCTATTATCTGGTGCGACTCCCGTGCCGTTCCTTATGGTGAGAAAGCTTTTGCAGATTTAGGCAAAGACAAGTGTCTTGGTCATTTGCTGAATTCACCAGGCAATTTTACCGCAGCCAAATTAGCGTGGGTAAAGGAAAACGAACCTCAGGTATTTAATAATATATATAAGGTAATGCTTCCTGGTGATTATATCGCTATGAGGCTTAGCGGTAATGTAAATACAACTGTTAGTGGACTCAGTGAGGGTATGTTCTGGGATTTCAAGAACAATTGCGTTGCTGATTTCCTTATGGATTATTATGGATTTGACAGCTCTTTTATTCCTGAGATAGTTCCAACATTTAGTGTTCAGAGTGTTGTTTCAGAGGAGGCTGCTGCAGAACTTGGTCTTAAAGCAGGCACACCTATCTCTTATCGTGGCGGCGACCAGCCTAATAATGCCTTGAGCCTTAACGTGTTCAATCCTGGCGAAATAGCTTCAACAGCAGGTACTTCAGGCGTAGTATATGGTGTGCTTGGCGATGTTAATTACGATGATAAGAGCCGTGTAAACACGTTTGCTCATGTTAATCATACAGCAGAACAAACTCGCCTTGGTGTGTTGTTGTGTATCAATGGTACTGGTATTCTTAATGCCTGGACGCGCCGTAATGTTGCGCCAGAGGGTATTGGTTATGCCGACATGAATGATTTGGCTGCACAGGTGCCAATTGGTAGTGATGGTGTGTGTGTTGTGCCATTTGGAAATGGAGCAGAACGTGTGCTTGAGAATAAAGAGATTGGTTGCTCTATTAGTGGCATTAACTTCAACAAGCATGGCAAGGCACATATAGTGAGAGCAGCACAAGAGGGTATCGTATTCAGTTTCTGCTATGGCATGGAGATTATGCAGCAGATGGGAATGGATATCAGTAAGATACATGCAGGTAAGGCCAATATGTTCCTAAGCCCTCTCTTCCGTAATACATTGGCAAGTGTAAGTGGTGCTACAATAGAATTGTACGATACGGATGGCAGTGTTGGTGCAGCCAAGGGCGCAGGTATTGGTGCTGGTATTTATAAAGACAATAAAGAAGCATTCTCAACGTTAGATAAATTACAGGTAATAGAACCTGATGTGGTACGCTCAGAAGAGTATATGGCTGCATATTTACGTTGGAAAGAAGTATTAAATAAAAATCTATAAACTTTAGTTAAAACTTATTTTTATGGCAAAAGAGTATTTTCCACAAATTGGAAAGATCCCTTTTGAGGGACCTGAAAGCAAGAATGTAATGGCTTTCCACTATTACGATCCAGAGAAGGTTGTAATGGGTAAGAAGATGAAAGACTGGTTGAAGTTCGCAATGGCATGGTGGCACACTCTCTGTGGCGCATCTGGTGACCAGTTTGGTGGACAAACCCGCAGCTACGAGTGGGATAAGTCAGAATGTGCAGTTCAGCGCGCTAAGGATAAGATGGACGCTGGATTCGAGATAATGCAGAAACTGGGCATCGAGTATTTCTGTTTCCACGATGTTGACCTTGTTGACGAGGGCGCAACAATCGAGGAATATGAGGCTCGCATGAAGGAAATTACCGACTATGCTTTGGTTAAGATGCAGGAGACTGGCATTAAGAACCTTTGGGGTACAGCCAATGTATTCGGTAATAAGCGTTATATGAATGGTGCTGCTACCAATCCAGACTTTGATGTTGTGGCACGTGCAGCTGTTCAGATTAAGAATGCTATCGACGCAACAATCAAACTTGGTGGTCAGAACTATGTATTCTGGGGTGGCCGTGAGGGTTATATGAGCCTTCTTAACACCGACCAGAAGCGTGAGAAGGAGCATCTCGCTCAGATGCTTACAGCTGCTCGCGACTATGCACGCAGCAAGGGCTTTACTGGTACATTCCTCATTGAGCCAAAGCCAATGGAACCAACAAAGCATCAGTATGATGTAGACACAGAGACAGTTATCGGTTTCCTCAAGGCACATGGTCTTGAGAACGACTTCAAGGTAAACATCGAGGTTAACCATGCTACACTTGCTGGTCACACATTCGAGCATGAACTTGCGGTTGCTGTTGATAACGGTATGCTCGGTTCTATCGACGCAAACCGTGGTGATGCTCAGAACGGATGGGATACTGACCAGTTCCCAATCGACAACTTCGAGCTTACTCAGGCTATGATGCAGATTATCCGTGGTGGTGGTCTTGGCAATGGCGGTACAAACTTCGATGCTAAGATTCGTCGTAACTCAACCGATCCAGAGGATATCTTCATTGCTCACATCAGCGGTATGGACGCAATGGCACGTGCACTTGAGAATGCAGCAGCTATTCTTGAGCAGAGCGAATTGCCAGCAATGTTGAAGGAGCGTTATAGCAGCTTCGATAGCGGTATTGGTAAGGACTTCGAAGATGGCAAACTTTCTCTCGAGCAGATTTACGAGTATGGCAAGCAGGTAGAAGAGCCAAAGCAAACCAGCGGTAAGCAGGAGAAGTATGAGACAATAGTTGCTCTTTACAGCAAGTAATATTGCCGATTTGATATGTTTAATGGGTTGGAGATTTCTCCAGCCCATTTTTCATTATCCCAATTTGGTTATTAGATTTTAGTAGCTTTGTCTTGTTAACGTTTCGGGTAAAAGCTACGGTTGGAAAAATATTTCAAGTGTATTCAACTTGTCATTATAATATTATATTAATGAAATTTGGCAATACGGAAATATATTATTACTTTTGTGAAGAATTCATAAATGGGAAGTTGGTATGGATAAACATCCTCAACTCCACTTGACAAAGAAAAACAAAAATCTAATATATGATAAGAAAAATAGATTGCTTTCTGGCATGCGCTTCTCCGTGTGACCTGGAACATACCGTAGGGCAGCTTCGTGGCAGCCGTACCGTTCAGCATATAAACTATCTTGTGGCAGATGCGGATAATAGCGATTGCGCACCAGATGATTGTGGTGTGATAGTAATAGACCGCATGACGAGCACTCAAACCATACTCTCAATAGCAGAGAAGGCCGTGTCCGATTATGTTATGCTTAGCTTAAAACCGCAACCGGTTAATATTGGCCAGTCGGCTTTGGAAAGGGTAGTGCGTGTGGCTGCTGATGCCAATGCGGCTTTGATGTATAGCGACCACTATACTATTGAGAATGGCACGCGATGCGCTCATCCTGTGATAGACTATCAGCTTGGTAGTTTGCGCGATGACTTTGACTTTGGTGCTTTATTGCTGATAAAAACAGAACTTTTAAAGAAATATGCCGCTCAGATAGGTAATCGCAACTATCAGTATGCAGGTCTTTACGACCTTCGCCTGTTCCTGAGTCGTGAAGGAACAATATTCCATCTGAACGAGTATACATATACGGTGGAGGAAACCGACCTTCGCGCAAGTGGTGAAAAGCAGTTTGACTATGTTAATCCTGCAAATCGTGACGTGCAGATAGAGATGGAGCATGCGGTAACAGCTCATCTTGGCATGATAGGTGCGCTTATTTCGCATGTTGATTGCCGCACTCCTGATTTCGGAGAGCAGGATTTCCCTGTTGAGGCATCCGTGGTCATTCCTGTTAGAAACCGAGCCACAACCATTGCCGATGCGGTGAAGAGTGCTTTAGGTCAGAAGACAACATTCCCATATAATGTTATCGTAGTTGACAATCATTCTGACGACGGCACAAGCGAGATACTCGCTTCTCTTGCATCCCAGACATCAACCCTTTCTCTCCCACAAAGTGGAGTACAGGAACCTTCCCTCATCATCATAAATCCAACACGCACAGACCTTGGTATCGGTGGTTGCTGGAATATGGCCATCAACGATGAGCGTTGCGGACGCTTTGCCGTGCAATTGGATAGTGATGACTTGTATAGCTCTCCCAATACGTTGCAGACGATAGTAGATGCCTTTTATGAGCAGAAGGCTGCCATGGTGATAGGCTCTTACCGTATGTGCGACTTTGAACTTAACACCTTGCCTCCTGGAATGATTGACCATCGTGAATGGACAGAGGAAAATGGTCCGAACAATGCTTTGCGCATCAACGGATTAGGAGCGCCACGAGCATTCTTCACCCCATTGCTCCGTCAGGTTCAGTTCCCTAACACCAGCTATGGCGAGGATTATGCTTTGGGACTTATATTCTCACGCCGCCATCGCATAGGACGAATATACGACGAACTCTATCTCTGTCGTCGTTGGGGCGGAAATAGCGATGCTGCCCTCAGTATAGAGAAGATTAATGCCAATAACCTGTATAAAGACCGCTTGCGCACACTCGAGGTGTTGGCGCGCCAGCAGATACTTAAAGGCAAAACCGATATAATGACCGACAGTTCGTTGCTCCGTTTCTTTAACAGGCAGATAGAGATGTGGGATGATGTGCGTTCACGCTATCGCGACCTGCACGGAGTGAGAACCAAGGAGTTGCATGGAGATACCTTTACACTTGTTGCCCAATATAATCCGGCACGTATGGTTTCTACAGGGGCAAAGATGGATAGCCAAACCATTGCCAAGCGCCCTTGTTTCCTTTGTGCGCAGAACCGTCCTGAGGAACAGATTAAAAAGATTTTGAACGACGATTACGAGTTGCTCGTAAATCCATTCCCAATACTTCCAACGCATTTTACAATTGCCTTGCGTCGTCATGAACCTCAGCTGATAAAAGGCTGTTATGGTGAGATACACAGATTGCTGACCGACTATCCTGAACTTACAGTATTCTATAATGGTCCTCAGAGTGGTGCGTCGGCTCCCGACCATGCACATTTCCAGGCAGGATTGGGCGGTGTGTTGCCTTTGCAAACTAATTGGCAACGCCTGAGCAGAAATCTTGAGGAGGTATATACTGAATCTGAGACCGACGGTATATGGTATGTAAATGATTACCCTTGTCCTGCTTTTCTGATACAGAGCCGTACTAAGGAGGCCGATGAACGATTGTTCTTGAAATTGTATGAGGCACTTAGCGGTTTGCAAAAGGGAATCGATGAGCCAATGCTCAATATCATCAGCTGGCGCAATGGCGATGATTATCTTACCGTGGTATTCCCACGCAAGAAGCATCGTCCTGATTGCTATACGTCAGATGATGAGAATCAGTTTATTATAAGTCCGGGTACACTTGACATGGCAGGACTTATCATTACCCCACGTGAACAGGATTACGAGCGCATCACCCCAGAGGTGGCTTTCGGCATATTGCAAGAGGTGTCTCTGTCTGATGAAGAGGTGTCTGATGTCATTGAGCAGTTGGGTGGCAAGGAAGAACCAGAAGTGGCTATATCCAATCCATCTATTGCCGGACGCAAACAACCAGAGGTTACCGTGGGCATAGTAAGCGGAGAGAAGATAAACTTCACGCTTAATGCGCCTTATATGGCTAAGGGTGCGGAGATTGTTGGTGAACAAACAGTTGAATTCTCTGAAGGCGGAATACTCTGGAACGGAAATCAATATCGTGAATTGGTGTTCATCCCACGTTCTAAGTCATCTTCATTCTCGCTAAATGATGTAACAATAGGTTTAAACTTCCATTGGGAACGCAAGGAGACACAGACCTTCAGCGGTACCCTGCGCCTTGTGGTCGAGGCAGACAAGATAATGGCTATCAATGAACTCTCGGTGGAGAGTTATTTGGCAAGCGTGATATCAAGTGAGATGAAGGAAACATCTTCAATAGAGTTGCTCAAGGCTCATGCCGTAATATCCCGTAGCTGGTTGTTGGCTCAGATGGAAAAACGTCAGCAAATGAAAAACGGCGGAAACAATTTCTTCTCATTCATTAAGAAAGATGATGAGATGATACGCTGGTATGACCGCGAGGAGCATACCATCTTCGATGTATGTGCTGATGACCATTGCCAGCGCTATCAGGGAATAACACGTGCTACGAGTGAGGTTGTTGAGAAAGCTGTTGCCGCAACTCAGGGCAGAATACTTGTTTACGATGGCGAGATATGCGATGCACGCTTCAGTAAGTGTTGCGGCGGAACAACAGAGGAGTTCCAGTATTGTTGGGAAGACTCTCCAAAACCATACCTCTCGGCCGTGAAAGACCCATATTGCAATACTAAAGACAAGAAGATTCTATCGCAAGTGCTTAATGATTACGACATGGAAACGCCTGATTTCTATAAGTGGAAAGTTGAGTACACCCAGGATGAACTATCTGCCATCATCAATGATAAGATGAAAGATGATTTCGGACAGATTGTCGACCTCATCCCTGTGGCACGCGGAACGAGTGGCCGAATCTGGAAACTCAAGATTGTTGGCACCAAGAAAACATTTACCATCGGAAAGGAACTCGAGATACGCCGCACGTTGAGCGAAACCCACCTCTATAGCAGTGCCTTCAAGGTAGAGCGCATTGGCGACAACAACGGAGTGCCAGAGCGATTTGTGCTTCACGGCAAGGGCTGGGGACATGGTGTAGGATTGTGCCAGATTGGTGCCGCCGTGATGGGCGAAAAGGGTTTCAAGTATGATGACATTCTGTTGCACTATTATAAGGGTGCTGAGATAAAGAAGATTTATTAGTTAGTTAACAAGTTAACAAGTTGACGAGTTAACAAGTTGACAAGTAAACGAGTTATATGCAATTGGAAATCTAAATGGAATCAAGTAGCTCGTCAACATAAAGAATCAACTCGTCAGCGATAAATGATATGAAACAAAAAACAACATCCCCATGGGCATGGATTCCCACATTGTATTTTGCCGAGGGTTTGCCTAATGTACTTGTAACTGGTGTCGCGGCAATAATGTATATGCAGATGGGACTGACAGATACAGAATTGGCGCTATATACAGGATGGCTCAACCTGCCATGGATAATTAAACCGTTGTGGAGTCCGTTTATAGACCTCTTATGTACCAAACGTTGGTGGATACTTAACATGCAGGTGCTTATAGGTGCAGCACTGGCAGGAGTTGCTTTTACTCTGAATACACCTTTCTGGTTTCAAATGTCCATGTGCTGTTTCTTTATTATGGCCTTTGCCAGTGCTACCCACGACATAGCTGCCGACGGGTTCTATATGATAGACTTGGATGAGCATAATCAGACTTATTTTGTTGGTATTCGCAATACATTTTACCGCCTTGCTGTTATTTTTGGTAATGGTGTGTTGATTGCTGTGCCTGGTATGCTGAGTGTGTACTTCAGAAGTAGCATTCCTTTTGCGTGGAGTATTGTGTTTTATGGATTGGCTGGTTTGTTTATAGCATTATGGTTGTATCATTGTTATATACTTCCAAAACCGGCAGATGACCATGGTACTAGCAATAGTTTTTCTGAGGTTTGGACTGGTTTGAAAAGCACTTTGATGGCTTTTTTCAACAAGTTCCCTTCTCGTGTGACAATTATCGGCATCTGTTTTATGCTTTTATACCGCTTCCCTGAAGCGTTGCTCAACACTATGACCAAGACTTTTTTGATGCGCCCAAATTCGGAGGGCGGTTTGGGCATGGCACCAACAGAATACGGACTGTCGTATGGTACAGTTGGGCTAATCGGACTTATGTTAGGTGGGATAATCGGAGGAATATTGGTAAGTCGTGATGGTATGAAACGGTGGTTGTGGCCAATGGTATGGGCTATAACATTGCCTGATATCGTTTATGTCTATTTAGCTTATGCCATGCCTGACGTTTCTTCTATGATGGGATTGACTATTGTTAGTACATGTCTTTTCATTGAACAATTTGGTTATGGATTGGGATTTACTGTACTGACACTTTATATGCTTTATTATAGTCAAGGTGAATTCAAGACCTCTCATTATGCCATATGTACAGGTATCAGTTATTTAGGACTGATGTTGCCAAACATGGTTTCTGGACTTGTAAAAGATGCAGTTGGCTACAAGATGTTCTTCATCATCGTATGCGTGGCATGCACCATGACCTTCGTCGTGTCGGCATTGTTGAAGATTGACCCTGAGTTTGGAAAGAAGAAATGAACAGAAGACCCCTCCTAACCTACCCGGAGCAAAGCGAAAAAAAACATTTGCATGACAAGCATACGTCTGAACTCCTACACTCCTGTACTCCTTAACTCCTTAAAATATTGCTCCAGAAAATAAAACAATGAAAGAAATCGACGCCGTAATCCTTGCCAATGGCGACTACCCATGTGCTCCTGTGCCTTTGCAGGTTCTTGCCGAAGCCCCCTTTGTGGTGTGTTGCGATGGTGCGGCCAATGAGCATATAGCGCGCGGCTTTACGCCCGATGTTATTATAGGCGATGGCGACTCGTTGAGCGAAGAGAATAAGCAGCGCTTTGCC
>JAFOCV010000026.1 GCA_017381015.1 Bacteroidaceae bacterium | reverse complement strand
TTTAAGCCCCATTGACTTACCCATAATCTTGGGTACAAGGAAAAGGTCTTGAATTGCCTGGACAACGCAAAAGACGATTATCGCCATCACGGCAATAAGCCAGAAACTCTGACCCGTGTCGTTTGATTTTAGCAATGCTAGGAAGACTGTGGGAATAAAGCCTATTGCCTGAGCATACGGAACCATATTAAGCAAACCGATAAACATACCCAAGCCTATAGCCAATGGCAGGTCAATGATGACAAAGCCAATGCTAAAGAGGACACCAACAAGGAAGGCAACGGTAGCCTGTCCGCGGAAATAGGCATTCATCTCTCTCTTGATGTCTGTAGCCAGGCAAAGGGCAGACTTGCGATGCTTCTTGGGTATAATCTGAACCCAATTCTGATTGACATTTTCATAATCAAGCAGAATGAATATCAGATACAGGAACATCATCATCAAGCCAACTATTCCCCATACTACGCTGAAGGTTCCGGATACCAGATTCCACGATTGGTGTAAAGTAACCTGTACGGCATCCATAACTTCCTCGTTCTGAAGCAAACGAATAATCGAGTTGCTATCAAAGTCCTTGACTAATATAGCTATCTGCTCTGGTATCTCGGTGCCAGCCAAGTAAGTAGTTGCATATTGCAGCAGGTCATCGGAGAGATACCCTATCTGACGAAGCGCAGGAGGTAGGGTGAGCACAAACAGAGCTGTGATAATGCCAAGTAATGCTATCACGGTAATAAAAATGCTCACTAGTCGATAACGCAAATGGCATTTCTGCTCCAGAAACACCACCAATGGGTATAATAGATATGCCAAAAGCCATGCGATGAAGAATGGCAACAGGACTCCGCTAAGTGCATTGAGGAGATAATAAACTCCCACCGCACCAAGCGCAATGAGTAGACCGCGAACAAAGCGGTCAAACGTAATGGTGCCACCTTCCATGAAAGCATTTCCCGCTTTGGGGGACTCTGTGTCATTCTTTACTTTTGCCATATCAGTAATTCTTATTCCTCGTAATGGTCAAATAGGAAATCGTTGTAGGGGTACTTCTGCACGTGAAGTTCGCGTACCTTGTTGTATAGCACTTGTCGCAATGTGTCGTAGCCAGTTTTCTCCAATGCAGAGATGAAAAGGCATTCTCCGGACAAACGAGTCATCCAGGTGTGAATCAAATCATCCAGGGAGACATTCTCCTTTGTTGCAGGAGTGAGGTCGTCGGCATCCTTTTCTATCCAGCTATATGCATCTACCTTGTTAAATATAATCATGGAAGGTTTTTCCGCGCATCCAAGGTCTGCCAAGGTCTTTTCCACAACTTTAATCTGGTCTTCAAACTCGGGATGTGAAATATCAACCACGTGCAATAGCATATCTGCTTCGCGAACCTCATCAAGTGTGCTCTTGAAGGAGTCAACCAAATCATGAGGCAATTTTCGAATGAATCCTACCGTATCTGACAGGAGGAAAGGAAGATTGTCCACAATTACCTTGCGCACGGTGGTATCAAGAGTGGCAAATAATTTGTTCTCAGCAAATACTTCACTCTTGGAGAGCAGATTCATCAGTGTTGACTTGCCCACATTTGTATATCCAACCAAGGCCACACGTATCATTCTGCCACGATTGCTTCGCTGAGTTGTCTTCTGCTTGTCTATCTCGGCCAAACGCTGTTTGAGTAATGACATACGATTGAGGATGATACGGCGGTCCATTTCCAACTGAGTCTCACCAGGTCCACGCAAACCTACGGAGCCCTTGCCACCACCGCTACCAGAACCACCACCTTGGCGCTCCAGGTGAGTCCAAAGGCGTTGCAATCTGGGGAGCATGTATCTGTATTGAGCCAATTCTACCTGAGTCTTGGCATTGGCTGTTTGTGCTCGCATGGCAAAGATGTCCAATATGAGCGATGTTCTGTCTAATATCTTAACTTTCAGCTCCTTTTCAATGTTGCGCAACTGCTTTGCTGATAATTCGTCATCAAAAATTACCATTGACACATAGCGTTCGGCGTCCTCTTCTGCTTCAATCCATTGTCTTATCTCCTGCAACTTGCCTATACCCAGGTAAGTCACACTGGATGGTCCATTGAGGCGCTGAGTGAAGCGCTTGACGGTACGTGCTCCTGCCGTTTCTGCAAGGAATTCCAGCTCGTCAAGATATTCGTTGGTCTTGCGCTCGTTTTGCTGAGGTGTGATAATACCCACCAGGATAGCTGTTTCTTCTGTCTCGCCAACGATGTCGCTATGAGCCACTTTGCCCATGCCATCCTCAAAGGGGAGGCTAGAGCGTGATGCATTATAATATTTACTTCTTGTTGTCTTCATTTGTGGTTTTTACTTAACCAGAATCACTAGATATTTGCTCACACTCCAGAAACGCTCGGAGTTGGTGATGCGTAATTCGTACTGGCCATTGGCATCCTTTGTTAGTGTGTAACTGTCCTTGGGATGTGTTGTTTGCAATGATGCCGACTTGCTATATGTCTTTAGTTCCTTAAAGGTTCGGATGTCTATCTCGGTAAGGTAATCCTTGTTGAAATCTCCATCCTGTAATACCTTGCCACCCTTCAATATGCCTTGCTCTTTCAACTCGGGCTTAGTGCCATATACAAACCATGCCTTGTGCAATTGTTTGTCCTGACGAGCTACTGTACTAGCTTGGGTCTTGCTCACCTCGGCTAGATTGCTGGCATTTCTTGACAAAGAGTCTATTTTGTGCATCTGAGACAATATCGTAGAGTCTTTTTCGGCCAAAGATGCCTCCAATTCTTGAATGCGGAGGTTTTGTGACTCCACCTGAGTCTGCAATCCGTCAACGAGATTCTTTAGCTTGTCGCTCTTGAAACGACTGGCATTTAGTTTCTCTCTGAGTTGAGCAACTAATTCGCGATTCTGTTGCATAGCCTCGCGGATGTATTCGAGGTTGTCAATGATAATAGCACGAGAAGAAGCGCTTTCCTGACTTCCATCAGCTACGGTTACTCGGCCCTCGGCCTCGGCAATACGGCGTATGCCCGTCTGAACCTCGGTCATAGTTTCTACGATATCGTTTAGCTCCGCATCCTTATTGTCAACAATGGTTTGTAATGAATCTAATTGCTCTTGCCACTTGTTATTTGTCTCTCCTGTATTTTGGCATGATGCCATCAATAGCAAACCTGCTACTATTATACCTATTTTTTTCATAAATCTTCTTTTTAATTCTAAGACAATTGTTTGTTTCTATACTTACTGAAATGTTTCTTTTCTGGTTCTTGAGTTTTTTGTTCTTCTTGAGACGTTTCTTGTTTTGCGGCGTCCTCATCTCTGCCTGCTACTACGATTACAAACTCGCCTCTGGGTTCGGTTTCTATAAAATGAGCCAATACTTCTGCTATCGTTCCGCGAATACTTTCTTCGTGAAGCTTGCTTATCTCACGGCAAGCACTGCATTGGCGGTCTTCTCCAAAAACTTCAGCAAATTGCTGTAATGCTTTTACCACTCGATGTGGACTTTCATAGAAAATCATTGTGCGCTCCTCTGCTCTCAGAGCTTCCAAACGAGTTTGACGACCTTTCTTCTGAGGCAAGAAACCTTCGAAGCAAAATCTATCACATGGCAAGCCACTGCTTACCAGCGCAGGAACGAAGGCCGTGGCTCCAGGCAATGTGATAACCTCTATGCCTGACTTTACGGCTTCGCGTGCAACCAGAAAACCAGGGTCGCTGATTCCTGGGGTGCCGGCATCACTCACTACGGCAATGTTTTCTCCACCCTTCAGACGCTCAACAACTTTGCACACCGTCTGATGCTCGTTGAATTTGTGATACGAGAGCATTGGTTTTTGTATTTCAAAATGGCGAAGCAGATTGCCGCTGGTACGTGTGTCCTCGGCTAGTATCAAGTCGCATTCGCGCAATACTCTGAGCGCTCTTGCTGTTATGTCTTCCAGGTTGCCAACGGGTGTAGGCACCAAAAATAATGTTCCCATATGCTTTGGTTAGAAAAGGAATTTGTCTTCCTCTTTATACTTTTGTGCACAAATTTAAGCATAAAATTTTAAATGCGTACGTGGAAACTGGTAAATTTCTAATTGCTTAACATTTATTAACATTCTTTTCTCGGCTCCGTTAGTTTTATTTATACCTTTGTTGCGGTAATAAATCATAAATAACGGGCTAAGGTTAAGAGCAAACAAAGTAAAAATCCAATCAAGTTTTAAGCTCCACAATGCTACTAGTAAATCGCCGATATAGGATAGAATCAATAAAAATGCCTGCCATTGTGAAACATTTTTTCGCAAATACTACACGCATTTCATTAATTCTTCTTATCTTTGCACCCGCTATGGCACCATGCCATGCGCTTATAAATGGCGCCCAGATGGTGGAATTGGTAGACACGAGGGACTTAAAATCCCTTGACCATTGCGGTCGTACGGGTTCGAGTCCCGTTCCGGGCACTGTTATAGACATTCATCCCATGACGTATACAGATATGTCGTGGGATGATTTCGTTCAGTCACTTTCCTATGACCAGGAGAGCATGAGCGAGGAGGCCTGGGCGGAGTACATTGAACAACTCGGATGGCTTCACTCGCATCCCCTGGATATAAATACCGCTTCGCCAGAGGAAATGGGCTTGCTCCCTTTTCTTACTCCTGCTCAGATAGAGGCAATACAGGCATATGTACACTTAGATGGCCCTATGAAATCATTGGGAGAACTGGCTTTGATACCAGAAATAGATAATGAGACCAGGCGAGTGCTACCATTGTTTTTCGTTGTTAAAGACCCTAAGGCCGGGAGGGATATTTGGGACAAGAAATCAGCGTGGTTTGATAATATGAGGAATTCCGTGGATACACGTATGGATATTCCCTTGTATTATCGCAAAGGGTATCTCAATGGTGAGTATCGTAGCACCCCCTTGTATCATCGCATACGATGGGGAATGGAGAGCAAACACGTATTGGCAGGAGTGCATGCAAAGAAAGACCCTGGCGAACAGTTTTATGATAGCTATGGTGGGTATGCAATGATTCGCAACAGGGGCATTCTTCAAAGTGTTATTGTTGGAGATTTCAGAGCTGGTTGGGGAGAAGGCCTGGTCATGAGCCGAGGAACATACACCAGCAAGAGCAATCTTATGAGCGGTACTAGCCAGGGATTGCGCCCCATGACTGGCTTTGCGGAAGGTGGTTTTCTTCGTGGTGTAGCCATTACTGTTGCTAATACCAATGGTGCTAAAGCACCTCAAGGATATGCACTTAATGGTACTCTGTTCGCTTCTTTCCGACAAATAGATGCTACGTTGAATTCGCATGGCGAAGTACAAACCATCATAGAAAATGGCTATCACCGTACGGCATCCGAGTTAGCTAAGAAACACAATACCAATACTCTTTTACTAGGCGCTCATATGCAAGCAAAAATATCACATTTCCTGCTAGGAGTGACCGGCTATTGGCAGCATTTCAATCGACCGCTTAATCCAGGTAATGATTTGTATCGCAAGTGGTATCCACGTGGTAAGAATTTTGGCGTGGTCGGCGTGCATGGCGGCTATAGCTACTATAAATGGACAGCCTTGGGCGAGATAGCATATAGCACGGAGCACGGAGGTATTGCTGCACTTGGCAGAGTGCATTGGATAATGAATAGGAATCTCAAAATGGGACTTATGGGCCGCTATTATAGTCATCGCTTCTATTCTTTTCAAGCGGCAGCCATCAGTGAAAATGCAAATACTCAAAACGAACAGGGTGTAATGCTACGAGTAGAGGCCAAACCATGGGAGAGAGTGAACATCGTATCCTATGTGGATTTCTTTGCCGACTATTGGCCAAGATATGGTATGACTACATCCAGCAATGGTCAGGAATTTATGCTGGAGGGAAAATTTGAAATGCCTCACTCCCATCTTCTCTCTCTCCGTTATCAGATGAAGCGTAAAGCAGCAAATGATGTGATACTTCCTCTTCATAGAATCAAAGCACAATGGACTTTTACTGGTTTCGAAAAATGCAAACTACAAAGCACCGCCTCCGTCCATCTCTCCTCGGGAACAAATCCCGGTTTTGCCGTTAGTCAGTTGGCACAAGCATCTATTATCCGTAATCGCGCACTTCGCCTCAGTTTTGTGGGAGCATATTTTAATGCCCCCGACTATTTTACCCGTGTATATATCTACGAACCATCGCTATGGAACAGTAGTGCTTCATATTCCTACTATGGACATGGCTTGCGTATAGCCACTGGCATAAGCTATACTTTCCCTCATTCGCATTGGATAATAGAAGCCAAGTACAGCCTCACCCACATGCTGGATCGCCATACTATTTCCTCGGGACATCAAGAAATTCTCTCTTCCAATAAAAACGATATCTCCATACAAATACGCATGGAGTACTAGTGCATTTTGCAATTACAAATGTATTTGCGTAACAAACTTTTTTGTACATGAAGAGTAATTTTTGAGACTAGAAAGTCATTTCCTGCGTTTCGGAAAGCATATTTTTGAGTCTAAAAACCATTTCCAACATTTCGGGATTGCGGTTTTGAGGTTAGGATAGCATTTCCAAAACTTCAAAACACGATTTCTTTGCACGGAAAATAAATATAGAAAAGTTGACCAAGGTATTTTGCCATTAGAAATTAATGGAAGATACACGTTGGTCAACTCTTGGAAAGATTAAAATAGGGTAGGTTTATTTGGGTTTACGTTTTGATGCTAACAGTATTATCAGAAATATTCCCGCCATTATTCCTCCCCCCGTACCGATTAGTATAGGTAAATTGTGTGCTATATCGTAGGTCATCAAGGCGGTCACGAAAATGACCGTCTCAATGATTGTAATTATGAGTAATATAGCGATTAAACAGATATTTATAGTTTTGTGTATCATAGATATCTATTCCAGGAGGTCGTAAGAATATGAATAGCTACTGATTTCTACTTCTTTTCCAAGGTAATGGGTGTGTTGGTAGATAATGTGGAGTAGAGAGCATTGATACTATCAAATATCTTTTCATAAATAGTGCCATCGTTTTCATCGATGTACTGGAACTTGACATTGTCAGTATCCCAGTCATATTTGTATTCACTGCGTAGACGCAATTCGAATTGTCCGCCTGTGTGTACAGTAATAGTACCGATACGGTTGTATGTGGGTTCTATCTCGAAAGGAATGAACGCTCCTTCGGGAACAGACACTATGGCATTGTCTGAGGCTCTGCGATATTGTAATTTGCCAGTGATAGATTGGTTCTGTACTCTGAACTTTTTGGTGTAATATACAACCTTGGTCTCGTCAGAGCTGATAATGATATCACCTGCTGATACGATATTGCGTGTCAGGAAAGGCAGGACTTTACGTTCTCCGACTTGGCTAGCAGACCTGCTGTCGGTTCCCAAAGCTGCTAGTGAACCAGAGCGTTCTTCTTCACGATTAGCTGCTACGGTGTATATGAAACGTCCTTCTACATTGGGGTCTTTCTTCAATTTGCTGGGGTCATAAAGAGGGCTTGACTCATCTATCTTCAGCATGGGAGCATCGATGTAAACCTCGAAAGCAGTACCGAAGGGGTCTATAGATACCTGTTGGTTTTCTGGTAGAATGTTACCTGCCTGGTCACGATGAGTGGAGGTAAAGCTTGTGATATCAAATGCAATGTTTACGGGTTGTCCTGGCTGGTAACTCAACTGTACATTTTCCACTAGCTCCTCATTTTCTCCCTTTACTACAGTACCAACGTCATTAATAGTTGCTGCAAAGTGGAAGGGATGATAGTTGGCCAGCTCGAAGATAGCAGAGCGATATTGTGAGCTATTAGAGGTACCTGTACCTGTAACTGATGGTTGACCTACTGGATTAGATGCAATGCGTACAACCTCTGCACTTTTGGGGGTATTTGTAATCATGTGGAATACAGCACCACCATCCGATGCGCCGCCAGAATTCTTGGTAAATCCATACACGCGTCCACCAGTAGACCATTCATCGCTGGAGATGGGGTAGAAGGTGAAATCAAGGTCGCTACGAGATTCATTGTGGTCAAGGAACTTAGAGTACAAAAGGAACTCATCCTTGTCCTGAGGCAGAATGGGGTCATAATCATCTACGGTACCGTCCGTATTCCAAGTTACATTCTTACCCAAGTGGGTGGGGAAGTCCACCACGGCACCTACCTTCTGAGGAACCAGGTAATAGTAAATAACCTCGTCAGCTGGCTGCTTTGCAGAATAAGACCTTAGGTTGTGAAGCAATATCCACTGATTTACAGATGTTTGGAATGTAGCTGTCTTGGAGAGTTCAATAAAGTGCTCAGCCTCAATTTTCACGCTAACGGTCTCAGTTGTCTTTTTCTCGAGAATGGTTTCCATGTAAATGCTCTGTTTGCCAGGGGCATTGACGGTGAGCACATACTTGTAACCAATGCCATTGTCTTGACCATAACCTTCATCTCCGGTTTTGATAACAGGTAATGACATGCCAGATTCGTGGCGCACGTCAAGGTCGTTGACAGAGATAAGTACATTCATAGGGAATAGCTCGGCAGGACAATCGTCGGGTATGGTGAACATCATCGTTACGTTTTCACCCGTACCAGTACCGTAGATATTCGTAGTAATCCATGCAGGTTCGAACTTCTGTTTCTTAACAGTAAGTACCTTGATTTTACGAGATAGGCGGCCTTTCTTGACAATAAGTGTACCTTCGCGCTTCTGCAAACCATCCATCTGGTTCAGATTAACTATTATAGTACCACGACCAGTGCTAGAATCAAAAGTATGTGTGAAGGCATTGAGAGCAACATTGTTGCCGTCAACCCAACTCACGTCGGCCTGAGTGAGGGCTTGACCCTTGAGTGCCTTAAGAGTGTAGTATAGGTAATATGTGTTTGGCGTAACAAATTCTTCCTCGTCAATGATGACATGAGTTTTGTCCACAGCCAAGCGGTATTCGCTATCCTGCACCTCAGAAATATTGTCGGAAACAGATACCCATACATTGTTGGTAGCAGGTGCGGTGAGAGCATCTTCAAAAGCCTCTTGACCATAGTATAAATCACCCGCGATATTCACGGTATAGTGGTGATTGCGCATAATCATCACATAATTACCCTTTTCGTCAATCAGAGAAATGCGATAATATAATTCTTTATCACCATTCTGCTTACCTTTTACGATGAAGTCAATGGGAGCAGCCTCTGAATTTTCAGTTTCAAAGATATATTCCTCGGCATTGGTACGTACATCAAGATAGTCACCTAGCTTTGCCTTGTTGTCAGGTAGAGTAACAAATGGAGTGCTTAGGGTGGGGTGAACAAAACCACCAAGTTCTGCATTGTAGGGAGCGACTGTACCAAAAGCATTGGAACCTACCACAATCCATCCAGAGGGAACGAAATTAGCCTTGTTATTATCTACGTTAAGTGTGATTTTGGCCTGATTGCGTAGTAGCTTTACTGGATTCTCAATGGTCTTATGTGCCTCCAATTCAGCAACTGTTTTTCTTGCCCAGTAAATCATACGACCAGCAGATGCCTCAAGAGCTGCCATAACATCAACCTCGGACATACCGCGATAGTTGTCCTCGCGGAAATAATCCAGATTTTGGTTACCCACAAGGTGTAGCGTATGAGTATGGTTTGGCACAGAGATTCTCAGCTTACCACTCAATGAAGGATTTGCACCATCACTAGTCAGTTGTGCTGTAACCGTTGTAATGAAAAGGCTATTTTCATCAAAGCAGAATACAGTAACACGCTGTACGCCACCGCCATCTGGGTCTACGGCACGAGTATTCACAATCTCCATCTGGGGTACCTGTGCCATAAATTCAATACTCTTGTATCCCTCAGGAACCTCAATATCATTAGGTAGTGGTAACTCTTCATTGCTACAAGAACTCATCATTGTCAGCAGTCCCACGAGGATTATTAATAGGTATATTGCTTTTGTCTTCATAAATCTAGGTATATTAATGTACTGGGTTTATTTTAGCATCTAATTATTCTGCTTCATATACATCACGAATACATCTAACGGTGGTTCCGTTTGTATCTCTATCTTTATTATATACTGGGCCACTAGCACTATAGTAATAAGCACCATTTAATAGATAGTCAATTGCATCTGCATTTGCTGGGTCCTGTCTAGAGCCTTGATATTGATATATAATTTCTAGTTCGGCTTCGGTAGGAAGTCTCCAATCGCTTAGGTGATATTTCTTTCCTGTTGCATCAGAATAAACTTCTACGTACTGTTTTGCATGCTCAGAGTAGACTTTCAAATAAGTTTCTTGTTCAAGTTTTTTGCTATCATTGTTATATCTTTCTTCGTCGGCAGGAGAATTCCAATACCATCTTCCTCTATTATAATATCCATAATCACTTCGGTCAAGTTCTGGAATTTTTACGCTACTTGAACTGATGGTACCCAAACGTGAGGCAATCATAAATGAGGGCGAAACCATGCGAGCGTTGTCTGCACCTGGATCTGTAACACCATTAGTTATTTTAGGACGTCCTAGAGTGTACTCGTCGGATGTTGCTGTAATTCGAATATGATACATTCGAGCATTGTAAGGGTCGTGAAAATCAGAAGTATAGTCTTTTGTGTAAGAATCAACATTTGACAAACCAGAATCATAAGTTTGATATACAAATTTGGGTATAAAGAATCCGTTGTTTCCATATTTATAGCTAGTGCCATCATATGATATGCCAAATCTACCATAATCACTCCTATTTTCAAAATGGTTACCTGTTGCTGTGCCATCGGGTGAGCCTGCAGCACTCAAGAAGTCGCTACGATATGAATAATAGCTTTGGATATTGGTGATGTATACCAAGGGATATTGTTCTACTATTACTTCTCGAGAGATTCCTTCTTGATTAGTAACTACCAAAGTAAAGTATCGTATGGTATTATTTGTAGGTATAGGACTGTTTACAGTTATATTACCTGCAATACTCCCACTAATGGTAGTACCATTAATCGCAGGCGTTTCTGATGTCTTGTTGCCATACTTGTTTATATAGTACACATCCTTGACAGTAATGGTTACAGGTGATGAAGACGAAAATTCAAGGGTTGTGGCATCCTGACTGATGTTGCGCATCTCCATTGAGTTGCGATTTACCATCAAATATTTCGGTTTGTCTTCATTACCTACCTGGATAGTTTGCTCTGTCCAATCTATCACATTATAGTATATATCCTCTACATCAACGGGAGTAGACTCCGTAGTTGCACCAGGGCGGTTTAGTGCAATATTTACCTCATAGTAATTGTTTCTGCGGAGAGTCTGGTCGTCAGTCATGGGTATCTTGTACCAACTATTAGGATACTCAGCAGTGGTACCACCAGAAGTATATACCATGGGCAGATTCATGACGATGCATGTTTCGTGCTCAAGTGTACTGGCATTTGACCAATGGTTGGGATAAGCATAAGTAACAAGCGATACAGTTTTGGGATTTGTTTCAGGATCCCAATTGAAATACTCGGTGTCACCCTTAGAAGTAGTGCGCACCTTAGCTTCTATATTCTCATCTTCCTTAGCTTCCGCTAGCAGGAACGCATCGTAAGAAAGGTTGCGGACATAGTAAAGTCCCAATCCCTGTGTATGGTTTCCAGCAGATAGGTCTTTGAACTCTACCTCATCGCCAGCAGTAATATTTACCACTACCTTGGCAGCTGCTCGACGTAGAGTAGCGCTAAGAACTGTGTTGTCTGCTATTTTTCCATTATTGAGCTCTAGAGCGGTTTGGCCGGCATTGTTTTTTGCCACAAGCGGTGCGAATCGGCTCGCCGTGCCGGCCGCCATAATAACGGCGTTGTCCACTTGATACATGACACACCTCCAACGTTCTGCAAAAGCCTGATAAAAAGGTACACAGCTTCTGCGAGATAACACTATCCTATATTATATCACATGGTTCGCCATATTTCAATAGAAAGCACCAAAAATTTATATTTTTCTTGATATCCGTCGCAGGATTTCATGTATATTGGGGGTTCCCCCCTGAATCAAAGCGATGCAGTTTTTTTGAGACATAATAAATTCCGTAAAAAAGGGCTCCGGTCGGGATAATTCCCGTGCCGAGGCCCTGTTTTTATGTGCAGTCTCCGTTCACTTTACCATGCCGTAGCCGCCGGCGTACTTGCTGACCTCACTGACCGCGACGAAGAGCTTATTGTCGCACTCACGGCGAAGCTCCTTCAGCACCTTCCCTGCCTCCTTGCGTGCGAGCACAATAAAGATCATATTCATGGGATCCTTGGAGCCGTGTCCATCAAGGACCGTATAGCCCAGGTTGTGATCCCGCAGATATGCGGTGATCTTTTTGGTGCTTTCCTCGTTGGCAATGATCTCCAGGTTGGAGGTGCCCAGCGCGATCTTGCTCTCAATGGTCGAGCCGAGGAAAAGACCTGTTGCGTAGCCGATGCAGTAGAACAGAAGGAGGAACAGATTGTCCCCCAGCGTACCGATGATGGTGGAGATGACAAGGCCCCAAATGGTGCACTCCACAAAGCCAAGTCCTGCCGCCTTGAGGCGTTGCCCCTTGACCATCATGCAGGTCTTGAGGGACTGAATGCTGATCTCAATGATCTTCGCCACACACACCAGCAGGCAAACCACGACGGGGGG
>JAFOCV010000025.1 GCA_017381015.1 Bacteroidaceae bacterium | reverse complement strand
GTACACCGACAACACCTATGTCACAATTGATCTGGACGCCATCGGGGCAAACATCGACGCCGTCGCCGCCAAGGCCGGGGTTCCCGTCATGGGAATCATCAAGGCCGACGCCTACGGCCACGGCGCCGTGCAGGTCGCCCGGCTGCTGAAGGACAAATGCCGTTTCTTCGGTGTCAGTTCCGTGGCAGAGGCCATGGAACTTCGTCAGCACGACATCGGCAACCCCATCCTGATTCTGGGCCACACACCGGTGGACGCTTTTGAGCTGGTGGTCCGCCACGGGATCCGTCCCGCCATCTTCCGCCGGGAGGATGCCGAGGCCCTGTCCCGGGAGGCTCTCCGGCAGAACCGCACCGCTCCCTTCCACACTGGTATCTCACCTTCTGAGAGTAAGCTATATCCCTGCATGAGAGCAATCTTAATCTCTTGAGCATGTTCCAGCATATTGCATTCTTGCTGAAGCGCATCGTCTTCTCCCTGTTGAGGACGGAAATTATTGAGTTCGTTGACTAAGAACCTCACATAATCCTCATCCTTTTGGCCTTCGGCAAGGCTTGTGCGAGCCTTTTTCAATTCCTTGCATGTATGACGCCAATGTTCATAGGCATCAGTATATTCTTTCAATATTTTTGGTGATGCGGCCACCGTGTCGAGCACTGAGATTTGAAAATCCTCTTGACCAAGCAAAAGGTTCTGGTGCTGAGAATGAATGTCTATGAGTTTGTTGCCCAATTGTTTGAGCACAGAGATTGTGGTGGGAGTATCGTTGATAAAGGCACGGCTCTTACCATTCGCAGAAAGTTCGCGTCTTACTATACACTCGGTGGCATCATAATCTAAATCCTCTTCATTGAAAAAGGTTTCCAACGAGTACTTGCTGATATCAAAGGTGGCTTCAAGGGTGCATCGTTGCTTGCCAGTTTGGATGACACTCAGGTCTGCCCTATCTCCTGTGAGAAGGCCTATGGCGCCAAGCAAGATACTCTTACCTGCACCTGTTTCGCCAGTAATGACAGAGAAACCCTTGTCGAGGTCAATGTCGAGACTCTCTATCAATGCATAGTTTTCAATATGTAGATGCTTTAACATTTGCTGTTGAGAATGGAAGTGTATAGAGTGAGTATGTAAATAGGCTAGGGGAGAGGGTTTTTCTTGATGGTAAGTTATTTCTGCTTCTTAATTTTCTCCCAGGAATTATCCTGGCTGGGATTAATGGCAAAGAGAATGTCGTATACCTTAAGGCGTTCTTCCTCTACGGGATGATTACTAAAGATGTTGACCAATTCCTCCTTTTTGTATTCTGTAAAGAGTTGGGGAACAGTGCTCATGCTATGGGCTTGGCGAGCTTGTTCTAGCAATTGTATGCTCTCGACTAATGCAGTTTGAGCTTTTTCAGTGCTATCACATAATTGGTCAAGTCCTTCGCGATGGTACTTATAGTAGAGTTGGCGCATAGGTTCCATGCTACCATCCATATAGTCATTGAGCAAGGCAAAGCGATTATTGCTCTCGCTGAAGGCTGTCCATCCGCTATATCCTAGATTCTGTGCTTTATTGACAATGTCTTCTGCCGTTTGCAATACATTGGTTCCACCCATCGGTGCAAAGGTATCCATATCTATGCCAATGAGAATGTGAGCATAATAAGCCAGCAGGGCTACAAGCTGGTTGTCCAAATTATCAGGGTTGTATTCCAATTGGTCGGCAGGGTCAAACTTGAAGTTAAAGTGAGCATCACGCGTATTGTACAATGGTGATGTATATGACGCTCCCCATATGGGCCTGGAACTATTCAAGAGTAGTGTGCATTCAAAATTTCCATCTTGAGAGGAGTACTTGTTGATAGTAATGTTGAATGTACATTCGATGCGTTCCACCTCGTTGTATTTCACGTTGGTCCATTGCTTGTTGTTGAGAAAGTCTTGTGCCTTCTCTCTAAATGCTTCGCATGCCTCCGTATTGGTATTACCCAACTGGGTTGTGTTTATTACAACCTTGGCATTGAGTTCTTGAGCCACCATGCTTAGTGGCATTAATATAATGAATAATGTGACAACGAGGATGTATCTCATAATAGGAATTTACTGATGATAGCCTTGGCAACGTCTTTCTTGCTTTGTAGAGGCAAGGATTCTTGACTGGAGGGAGTAATGATAGTGACCTTGTTGGTGTCAACTTGGAAACCTGCACCAGGGTCTTGCAAACTATTCATCACTATCATATCCAGGTTCTTACGCTGAAGTTTCTCTTGAGCATGCTCCATTGCATTGTGTGTTTCAAGGGCAAAACCACATAGTTTTTGCTCTGCGCTTTTCATCTTGCCTAATGCGGCAGCTATGTCTTGAGTGGGATTTAAGCGTAGCACTAGTTGGTCTCCTTCGCGCTTGATCTTTTCCTCGGCACAAGTGTCGGGGGTAAAGTCGGCTACGGCTGCACACATGATACCTGCATTGCATGAGGGATATATTTGTGTAGCAGCACGATACATGTCGGCAGCACTCTCCACTCTTGTTGTGTGTAAGAGAGTGGATGCTGGCAATTTCTCGGAACAAGGCCCCAGTACCAGTTCAACCTCTGCTCCTTGAGATACACAATAGTGTGCAATGGCAATGCCCATCTTGCCGCTAGAGTAATTGCCAATAAAGCGTACGGGGTCTAGCTTTTCATAGGTGGGTCCTGCCGTAATGAGTATTTTTTTGCCTAGCAGACGTCCCTCTCGGCGAGCAAAGAATTCTTCCAGATGCTCCACTATTTGCTCGGGTTCCTGCATGCGTCCCTTACCTTCTAGAGTGGAGGCAAGGAATCCGCTACCAGGTTCTACTATAGTGACACCACGTTCTTGTAGCAGACGTAGATTGTCCTGAGTGGAAGCATGTGCATACATATCTAAATCCATGGCAGGTGCAACCAGGACAGGAACCTTCATGCTTAGATATGTGGTGATGAGCATATTGTCGGCAATGCCATGAGCCATCTTGCCAAGAGTACTTGCCGTACAAGGTGCAATGAGCATTGCATCTGCCCATAGACCTAGGTCAACGTGGCTATGCCAGGAACCATCGCGCTGGTTGAAAAATTCAGATATTACAGGTTTGTGTGTCAATGCACTGAGTGTAATAGGAGTGATAAATTCCTTACCAGCGGGTGTGATGACAACCTGTACTTCTGCTCCTTGTTTGATGAGCAATCGTATGAGTAGGCATGCCTTGTATGCGGCTATGCTGCCTGTGATGCCAAGAACTATCTTTTTGCCTTTCAACATTTCTGTGATATGCCTTTATTGTTGTATTTCTTCACTTTTGAGAAGATGATTTGGAAAATGTCTATCTCAAAGAGAAATATGGGTTACATGCTAGTATACTTGTATTTCAGACGAGTGAGAACCTGCTTGGTGTTCATCGTGAAATCACTTTGCATCATCCAATTGTAATAACTGGGTTCTATTCTCAATACATCCTTCACCAGACGACCTTTATGCTTGCCAAAGTTGACAATCTCTTCGCCTTTTTCATTGTAAGCAAATCTACCAGCAAAGTCAATATAATTGTCTCTGCTACTGAATTCGGCAAGGAAGTCAATGTCGTTTTGTAATTCCTCAGGATAGTGTTCCAATTGTGCCTCTAATACCTCTAGAGTGGCTTCTGTATCCGCTAGAGCCGAGTGTGCATTTTCAAGGTCCTTACCACAATAGAATTTATAGGCAGCTACCAGAGTGCGGCGTTCCAGTTTGTGATAAATGTTTTGCACATCTACACGACGCACACTGCTAAGGTCAATCATCACTCCGGCACGTATGAATTCTTCTGCCAAGAGTGGTATGTCAAATCTGTTGCTATTAAATCCAGCTAAGTCACATCCCTCAAAGATTGTCTTCAACTCGGGTGCTTTCTCCCTGAATGTGGGGCAATCTTTTACATCCTTGTCATATATGCCATGTACGGCGCTAGCCTCTTCGGGTATGTGCCTTTCGGGATTGATGCGCATAGTGAGCGATTGTCTGTTGCCGTTTGGCTCCACACGGATGAGGCAAAGTTCCACAATGCGGTCGGTGGCAACATCTACGCCTGTTGTTTCCAGGTCGAGGAATACAATTGGGTTCTTAAGATTAAGTTTCATCTTGTCTGTTTTAATCGTCTACGCGCATGGGCATTAGAAGCATGATTAGCTCGTTGCCCTCCTCCTCTAAGGCTGGGCGAATGAGGCCAGGACGACTGGGATCGGCCAACTCAAGGATGATGTTTTCGCTACTGATGATATTGCAGATGTCGATAAGCAACTGACATGAGAAACCGATGCTGATGTTATTGTTGTTGTACTCGCACATCAAGTGGTCTTCGGCACTGGTAGAGTGTTCATTATCCTTGCCTATCAAGTCTATATTGTTTTGGCTAAGGTGTAGCTTAACAAGGCCGCTACTTTTATTACAACAAACGCATACTCGCTTCAAAGCGCTTGCAAATGTCTGACGGTCAATGATGGCACGATAGGGATTGCTAGTGGGTATGACAGCATTGTAGTTGGGATAGTTCCCCTCAATCAAACGGAAGTGCAAGGTTAGGTCTTCAGTTGTGATTGTGGCACGGTCAAAGGTGTACATTATACGTATGTTACCTTCGTCCTTGGTGATAATACTCTTGATGATCGATGCCACCTTCTTGGGAAGGATAAAGTTGCTTTCATAACCTGCTTGTACGGTGTGTACAATGTTCTTTACCAACTTCTTGCCATCGGTACTAGCAAAAATGAGATGATCGGGCTTGATATCAAAGTATATGCCATTCATTACCATGCGCACCTCTTCATTGGCGGTGGCAAAAAGCGAGTTGTTGATACCTGACAATAAGGTTTCTGCTGGCATCTCCAATACTTTGCCATCGGTAACGGGGCGTGGCTCGGGGTAGGGCTCTGCGCTTTGTGCCATCAGAGTGAACTGACCACTATTGTGACGACCAAGCAATTCATAGGTCATTTCATTGAAGTAGATAGATATGGGTTGCTCTGGAATTTCGCGTGTACTATCCAATAAGGTTTTCGCCAGAACGCAGAAGCGACCACTGCCATCTTGCTCTAAAACAGGAAGGTTGGCAATGAAACATTTCTCAGAATCGCTAGCGGTGATGGTCATCTGTCCATCCTGCGAAACATCAATTAGGAAACAATCCAAGATGGGCATTGTGTTCTTGGTGGCCAGTACTTTGCTGGCAGCTGTTAGTCGGCTATTTAGAGCAGAACTTGAAACTTTAAAGTGCATAATATATAATTGTATTTGTTTATCTATGTTCGTAAATGCATGCAAATTTAGTGTTTTTATTTTATAATCCCTAAAAAGCTAATCCGTTTTTTTGTTTGTGTCCACATTTTATCATAACTTTGCCCACAATAATAAAAAAAGAACTAGATAATGGAATTGGTAGGAAAGATTATTATGGTTATGCCCGAGCGTAGCGGAACCTCTGCACGCACAGGTGCTGAGTGGAGAATGGGCTCTTATGTTTTGGAGACCATCAACGACCGCTATCCTCGCAAGATGGTATTCGAGGTTTTTGGCGCAGACAAGTTGCAACAGTTTAATATTCAGGTGGGCGAGATGGTACGTGTGAGCTTCGATATTGATGCTCGTGAGTATCAGGGTCGTTGGTACAATAGTATTCGTGCATGGAATGTGGATCGCAATATTCAGGATCCCATGATGCAAGCACCTGTGATGGGTGTGGATACCACTCCTTTTGGTGCACCTGTAGCTGCTCCTATGCCCACTAGCGCTCCCGTAGAGTCTGCTCCTTATTCTTCTTCAGTGGGTGAGGACTTGCCCTTCTAATCTTTCTCGCTTTTAGAAGATTCAGATTTCGAAATAAAATAATACAGGTGGATATGCATCTAGTAGCGCATGTCCACCTTTATTATGTATTCCTCGTTTCTACTCGTTATTGCAAGGGGGGATGGAATTATTCTATCACTTCATACTCTATGCCAAACCATTCGTTTAGAGTATTTTCCACCTTTGTGTTTATGGCAGGAGTAATCTTGTTTTTGATTCTTTTGTATACAAACATGATTGCCGCACCATCATCTAAAACACCCAATAGCTTGTAGATAGTTCTTGGTACCAAATCTCCCGGCCACACGGTGTATGCTATTGCACCATAGATGAGTACACGGTCAAGAGTAGAGGTGTTCTTGTCTGCCATTACATAGTAAAACTGAAGTATAGGACGTGCAGTAGTTCTTCCTACCTTCAGAGCCCATGGCCGCACCTTGTTTATTACCATATTAATAGTACTGTGCCAATCCACATCTTTCACTTTTTCCAAGAGAGCTTTGATATCCTTTCCTAAAATGCAATAAGCCAATATTAGTATACAGATAGTGGTCATAACATCCGATATTTTATAGGTTCAACATTGTTTAATCTTTAATATAGAGCGTATGAGCAACATATTTCTATCATCAGAATCTGCTTTGGTGGTAAAAATACTCATATCCAACGCAAAGTTATACAATTCTTGCCACTAAATCCTATTTTCTGACTATTAACCAGCGCTTTTAAGGGTCAAAAACTCATTTTCGAAGCTTTCCTACTCCGTTTCTTTACTCAAAAACTGATTTTCGAAGCCTCAAAGGTGCTCTCCCGATGTTGATTGATAAATATGATTCCATATTATGCACTAACACCCCTTTGATGAAATTATCAGGGGGTGTTATGAAATGAAATAATCAGTAATTTACTTCTTTCTGCCTTCTAACATCTTGGCAATGTTAGCCATACCAAACTCTCCTGAGAATACGATTAATACAGTATCGTCTTTCTCGTCGTTGACCATAACGATGATTGAATTCTTCTTTCCGTCCTTGAAGTATATGTCCACCTTATTGTCCTTCTCAGATACCTGTATCAGTTTCTCGTAAGATTCCTTTTTAATTATACTCATGGCCTCGGATTTAAGTGAGTTCTTGGTATGCTTTTCAGAAGTAATGATTTGAATGCTTTTTAATTTGCTTCCGATTTCATTGATATCAATACCATCAATACTAGGTATAGCAGTAGTGCCTACCAGTTTTAGCATAGCTTCGGAGATGAAGATATACGTTACGTCTTCATAATCAGAAAATTTGTCAAACGGATTTTTCTGTGCTTGTGCGTTAATGCTGGTCATCATAAGCATTATTGCAAGGAGAATGTTTGTTATTATTTTTTTCATATTATTTTATATCGTTTAGAGTGTTGTCAATGATGTCTTGAGTTTTTGTGGTAATTTCTTTGGCCTTTTCATAGTTTGTCATTCCTTTTTCTAGGTTAGAGGCTAGTAACCATAGTGACTTCTGGACCTCCGCTTGTGCCAGCTTTGGGTTGTTGAAGGAGTCAATCTGAGCCTTCTTTCTTGAAGTGTGTAGTCCTATGATACTACCAATACCAATGACGGCCGAGATACATGCTGCTATTGTCACAGATTTGTAGAACTTTGACCATGTCAGTATGCCTCTCTTTAACGGTTTGGTTTCCGCGGTACCCTTTTTCAGACCTTCTTTCTCCATGTCTGCCCATTGGTCTATTTTCATGGAGAGCCTTTCTTCCAACCCTTCGGGTATCTCGACCTGTTCTATAGATCTTATATTTAGATATTTTACTTCATCCATATTCGAGCAATTTTGGAAAATTCTTCTTTCAGTTTTCTTCTGCTTCTCATTACTATCTGCCTGATATAGCCTTGCTTAAGCCCAGTGGCATGCTCTATCTCTTCGTATGAAAATTCGTCTAGCAGATACAATCTAATGACGTTCCTTTCCTTGGGAGGTAGTTGGTCAATCAACTCCTTCATAAGAAAAGCTTCATTTCTTATCTCAGTCATGCTATCTGGTCGGTTGGTATCAGATTGCACGTGTATAGTTTCCAACGGAGTAGAGTAGTCTATCGTCTTCTGTCGTGTCTTACTCAAATAGAGATTTCTCAACATTATTATTAGATAGGCCTCATTGACCAGGTTAGAAGACAATAGGTCTCTTTTTTGCCACATGTGTAAGAAAGTGTCCTGGAGTAGGTCTTCTGCATCTTGTACATTGTTTGTCAAGCAGAAGGCAACCCTATATAGCATCTTGTAATAAGGCATGAATCTTTCCTTGAATTCCTGCGGACTCATAGATGTGTTCTCTCCCTAGACTTATTCCACTAATTGTATATTCTTTGATTCTTTTAATGTGACCGTCTCCATAACTTCTTCTGCGCTCAGTTCTCCTACAATATGAATTATTACCGTAATTTGCTCATCAGCTTGTGTATCAATTCTGATAATAACATCCTTAAATATATCATTATCCTTTATACCATAGTATTGAACAAGGGGAAAGATGCTCCAGTTTTTGCTCAACATACTATTAGTATTGTTCTTTTTCTCGTATAGATTCTCGTATCCTTCAATATTCTTTATATTTTCAGTGAGGTTATCCCTAAGATTATCGTTTAATGGTACCATTACCATTTCTATCTTTTCTATCTTTTGTACTATTTCCCAAAATCTAGGATTGATATACTTCTCTTTCTTGGCTTTCTTCTTGTTTGTCTTAGTAACGTTCTTGTATTCTGCTCCCTTTAGCTTCTTGTACTGTTTCATCAGGTAATCTGCATCCTGGCCGAAAGCACAACATGCGACTATTAGCATC
>JAFOCV010000024.1 GCA_017381015.1 Bacteroidaceae bacterium | reverse complement strand
TGGCTCTGCACTAAGTTCAGAGTGTATTTTCCATAAAGAAAGTTGGCTCTGTACTATGTACGAAGTGCTTTTGGGTAGTGGAAGAAATGATGTCTACGAGGTCGGAACAGGTATTCTGTCCGGAGAAAGACTGCTTCAGGACGTAGGAAATGCTCTCTCTAGGTGAAAATGACCTCATAGAGCAATAGAAATAGTATCTGCAATTTTCAAACGTAATATATTTTTTGTATCTTTGCCTTGCATAAGTGACAATTTTAGTGTGATTTTTGCATCGAAAGAGAAACAAACTTAACCAATTTCATTTTAATATGAAGAAAACAATTTTTCCTAATGTGCGCAATCTTATGACATTAGCGTTTTGTGCCTTTGCATCAGTAGCGATGGCACAGACCGATGCTATCAAGGCATCACAGTCAGAAGATGCACCCGAGCATCTGTTTACCATGCGCAATGGTAACGGATTGACAATGACCTCGTACACCTCTCCCACACAGACAGAGGACAACGCAGGTAAGTTTGCGTTTTATGCCGAGAGTGGTAAGTCGGATTCTTACTACATCTACAGCGTAGACAGAAAGAAATGGGTATCTTATACCAAGAGTTCCAGCTATTCTAGTGGTACAAACAAGGCAAAGCTTGTGGACCAGAAGTCAAGTGCTCAGCCCTGGAAGGCCAACAAGGTGAATGCCAGTTCAGGTGCAGTTTACGAATTTTTGCCCTACACCACATCAGGTACGACTACCTCTCAGTACCTGAATTGGTATGGCGGTAAGGATTCGAATCCATTGGACAATACCAACATGACTGTAGGTCTGTGGCAGCAGGGAGCTGCGCAAGACGCAGGTAGCTGCTGGATTATTACCGAGGTTAAGATTTATTCTTACACCGTGCAGTTGGAAGAGGGTAGTATTACCGTTAATGGCGAGACCTATTCAAACGGTCAGTCATTCGTATTCACCGGCATGCTTTCACCCAGCGATGTGGTAGCACCCCAGAAGGAAGGTAAATTTGCAGTTGTGCTTGTTGACAACGAGAAGATGACAGTTTCTGTAAAGTACTATGACATGCCCGCACTCCGCGATAGCCAGCCATACACACAGGCATGGCTATATCCCAAGCAGCAGGATGCTGTAGGTACAGCCATGAGCGAGGTGGATAATAATGTCTACACCCTATATAATAATGTATTGGCAGCAAGTTTCCTTCGCACCGACAATGCAGTGTATTTCCTTGGTAGCAAGGCAATGAATCTGGTAGCAGGTACCGAATTGTTCATCGTAGGCTTTGGCCAGGGCGAAAAGGTTGCTGCCAGCCAGATGCAATTGAAGAGCTTCGAACAGAAGGATTTGGCTGCTAAGGCAGATGCTATTGGTGGCGCAGAACACTATGCAGGTAAGGCATTCGAGGCAGTCTTTGGCTATACTCACAATGGCGAGGAGATAGAAATCCTATGGCGTGCCGTATTGCGTGATGGTAGCCACTACCTGCGCACCGAGATGGAGTTGACCGGCAAGGGCAATGTAGATATGTATGACGTGATAGCTATGACATACAACGTGGATGCAAAGGCAGCCGGCAGCAAGCCTGCAACTATAGGCAATACCCGTGGTAAGGTTATCATGAATGATAAGATTTTCGCAGGTCTTGAAACTCCTACTGCATACAACACCGTAGGTGGTGCAACCGAGGATGAAGACAAGTGGGAACTAAAGTCAACTCCCGTTAACGAGTCCGTAGCCTCTTCTGCCTGGACACAGATGAATATTTCAGATGTTCCCATGCGTATCCAGGAGGTTGGCGGTTCAGACAAGACATACTTCACATACACCAAGAAGGTTTCTTTGAAGGGCAACCAGAAGGTAGCCGTTACCTTGACCTACAAGTCAGGTAACCATCGCTACAATATTGATGGTGCAGTATTGCTTGACCAGAATGGTAGCATCGTAGCTAGTGACTATCACTTTGGATACTGCGGTACAGCCAAGGAAAACAATGTATATAGCTTTATCGTTCCCAACGATGGTGACTTTGAGGTACGCGTATTCATTGACAAGCGCGAACCCACTATCCCCGGTGGTGAGGTAAAGGTTGATGTTTACGAGGCCAAGGCTGGCGTAGATGTTACTACCGATATCGTTAATATGCAGGGTCGTTGGAGCCGCAACACCACACTTGCCCAGGGTGAAACCTGGAAGGTGGCAGCTGTAGTAGGTCTAATCGCACAGGATGGTAAGCAGAACGAAACAGATATCCGCAAGACACAGAAGCGTCGTTCATTCCTGGCATATAGTGAGCGCGAGCGTGCAGTGCCCTGGCGTGCTGTTCCTGCATATATTTCATGGTACGAATTGCAGATTAATCGCAACAATGCAGCTCCCGGTCGTGAGCATCTGGATAATACCAAGGTAGCAGATGTGCTTGATGTAATGGCACACTGGAAGAGCGATTTCTATGATCGTTATGGTGTAGCTCCCAGTATGTTTGTTATTGACGATGGTTGGGATAAGTATGGCGAATGGACATTCCATCCCGGTTTCCCCAACGAATTGCGTGATATGGCAGCAGCTGCCAAGGAAATGGGTGCAGGCATTGGTGCATGGCTCGGTCCCGTAGGTGGTTATGGTCAGAGTGGCGAATATCGTCGTGCTTATTGGAGAAACAAGGGTCAGGTAATGGAACTTTCTAATCCCAATTACTATGCGGCATTCAAGAAGGCAGCATACAACCTGGTAAAGAATCAGGGTGACAACTATGTATTCTTTAAGTTTGATGGTATTTCTGGTCAATTCTCTTCTGTAGGTCCTGACAATGGTGACACAGGTAATGAGAATGCCGAAGGTATTATTCGTCTGGAGCGTTATGTACGTGAGGAACTGCGTGAGGATATCTTCTTCAATACAACTGTAGGTACGTGGGCTTCTCCATTCTGGTATCAGATTTCAGATGCTACATGGCGTCAGGAAAATGACTATGATGAAATAGGCAATAATACCAACAAGCGTGAGAACTGGATTACCTATCGTGATAATTTGGTACATCAGAACTATGTGACCAATTCTCCCATTTGTCC
>JAFOCV010000023.1 GCA_017381015.1 Bacteroidaceae bacterium | reverse complement strand
GGGGTGTTTTTGCATGATTTGTTTGGATTTTGATTGGCAGATCGATGAATTTATGGTTTATTGCCGTAGCTCCCAGCTGCGTCCGAAAACCATGCAAAGTTATGAGCAAACGCTGCGGCTGTTCGAGCGTTGCCTGCCAAGCCGAGAGGCTTGTGTTGTTATCCCTACAGCACATCATCTCTGAAACAAGACAATCAATAATATTAACAAAATAACAAAACAATGAAGAAACTTTTACTTTTATTTGCTGTAATGCTCTCTACGCTGGGGGCATGGGCACAGAGTTATGTTAGAATTCCTCATGAAGGGTGGAAGGTTACTGCACCTAATGAAACAGCAGTACAGAGTAATGGAAGAGAGGGAGGCACTTCTTTTATTTCAGATGAGCTAACCACTACATTTTATCACTCAGATTGGTATTCATCATATACAGGCGAAGGCGCTTCTGGTAAAAAAGGAGAAAATGGCGTTCAGGCATTTTTGATTGAATTGCCACAGGAATATGCTGATATTGCTAAGATTACGTATGCTGGCCGCTCTGATAATAATGGCTCTGGATGGGCTAGGAAGGTGCGTATTTATGTATGGTCTTCTCTTCCTGCAGATTGGCCGGCTAAAGCTTTGTCAGAGTTGACCTTGCAGGAAAAAAACGACCTGTTTAAAAAGGATGAAAATACAATCCTGGGTACACCTGCTTTTAATAATAACGATAGTCAATGGGCAAACAATCAGACTCTTAAAACTGCAGAGTTCTCGGCATTGCAGAGGGGTAAATATGTATTGTTCGTTGTTGATGCAGGTTCTGATAACTGGCTTACTTGCTCAGATTTCCAAATATACAGAAAAGTTACTTTTGCAACTCCTATTGAGGAGAACAAACCATATTATCTGAAGGTAACCAATGTTCATGCGGATAATGGTGACAATGAATGGTATATAGACACAAAGAATAAGGCTGATAATACCATTGCTGTTGGCACAGAACCAGTTCCCACATATTTTTACTTAAAGAATGGTTACTGGCATATAAGTACACAACCTGATTATACAGCAAATTTCTTGGGTATAGATAGATGGAACTGTCTCCCTCAGCAATCAGCATCCGCTAATTGGATGATAGAGGAAACTGCAGATGGTTGTTATATGTTGTCTCAATCTGTTCATAATACAGAAAACAAAACAAATAGACCATACCTTGGAGGTGAATTAATTGATGGTACAGACGAAGGCAAACGAATATTTACGGATCAATTTGTTGGAAAAGCAGCTAAAATACAATTAGTTAAATTGGACGATATTGCCGCTGCAAAAGAATATGGCAAATTTATCCTTTCTAAGACTGGTGTAGGTTATCCTGCACTGGACAGTGAAGCGCGTACCACATTGCAGGCAGCGATAGATGCACAGGATGCTACAGCTGAATCTGTCAATAATGCTATAGCCACGTATAATGCGGTGAAGGATGTTGTATTACCAGAGGCTGGTAAGGTTTACCGTATAGTTTCAGCTAATCCAAATTTCTTTAAGAACCAACAGGTTCGTAAGGCCGTGTACACTGATGGCGCATTCATGAGATGGCAGAATTTGGATGCAAGCGCTACTAATCAAATGTGGGTTATGACAAATATCAATGGAAACAATTTGTCTATAATGAATTTGGCTGCCGCTTCATATCCTCAGGTGAGAGCTTTTCAAAACCAAGTTCCTGTTGAACACATTGCAAACGAATCTTCCATTGATTTCCTCGGAAAAGGACAATTTAAGATAATGACCAACAAATTGCAGAGTATGCATGCTAATGGGCATAGTAGTGGAAACGGGACTGAAGGTCAAATCATAAATTACAATGAAGGTGCTGATAGTCCGTCTGCATGGTATATTGAGGAAGTAGCTGTCACTAAAGACATTTTGGGTTGTCAAATTAACTCTTTTAAGAACGCATATATAAATAACCCCTTAGTTAAACCAAATGACGTTCTTGCCACGGCAATAGCTGAGGCTGAGAATGTGTACAATATTGATAATGTTGATTACGCTTCTGCATTAGCAAAGTTAATTTCAGCATACAATAATACTACTGTTGAATTTATAGACTTAGGATACTTCTACATAAAGTCAAAGCGTAACAACAAATATGCATACTGCGATAACAATGCTTTGAAAGTTGCAGACACGAAATCACTTAAATCTATTCTCCAATTAACCAAGGCTAATTATGCAACTTTCTATCTACAACATGGTAATGGATTATATCCACAAGGTGTATCAGAAAGCACTAATGTTCAATTAGGAAACGGTGTGAAAGAATACAGTATTGTAAGACTTTCTTCAGGGCACTTTATTCTTCGTACAAAAGATTCTAGCGATTGGCGCCAATTATGGCATGACAACAGTTATAATTCTATTGTAGGTTGGGATGTCAGTGGAGAGAATACCCAGTGGACTCTTGAACCCCTTTCTGAGGAAGAATTGGCTAAGATTTATACTGTTAACATGAGTGGCGTTGCTGCTGATGCATATGTTACCTATAATGGAACATACGATGGTGGCGACAAGGATGTTAAGGCCGATGGCGGTTTCTATGTACTAGATAGCGCACCTGCTGTTGAGGACTTTACTGTAAATGGTGTGACGGAAGGTTTGGATTCCAAAGTATTTGTTTCTGGTCGCGATATTACTGTAGTAGAGGGATATGATTCAGAAGATATTTATATTATTCGTTCAAAGAAAAATTTCTCATACGCTCGCTATCATAGTGGATCTAAGATGAGTGCAGAAGATGAAACCAACATGCTTACCTTTGAGAACAATAACCTTCATTGGGAAAGTTTGTTCTATATAGAAGAAGGCGCAGGTGACTATGCTGGATATTATACCATTCGTCCTGTTTCTGCTCCCAACCTGTATGTTTATAACTTGGAGTCTGTTGATAGAAATAGTGCAGTCGCAACTAAGGAGCGTCCAACCAAGGGTGACCTGACAGCGAATTATTATTGGAAGATTTCTACTTTTGGTGCAGAATATGCCAATATTACTCCTCACGGTGCTGACGACTGTGGTTGGAACAAACGTGGTTCTTATAACGGTTATAATCACATTGGTTATTGGAAGGGTCATAACAATGCTGACGACAACAAGTGGATTGTACGCAAGGTAGAGGAAGAGTTGATTCCTTATACTACAGATGATTCTGCTCTCGGTCTGGTTACTTATGAAAGTGCTCAACCAATGTTGCCATACATTAAGTTGGTAACTTCAGAGAATCTCAGCAAGGTTAAGGGAACTAAGTTTGATGTTGTGGCTCCTAAGCAGGGCGAATTCTATCGTTTAAAGAGTCAACTGGCCAACAGGTATATGACAGCAGAGTCTGCTGCAGTTAAGGTTTACGACGATTGTAACGAACAATCTACCATCTTCTACGTAGATTCAGACAATACTCTTCTTTCTTATGCCTTTGGTCGCTACCTTGATTGCTATAACAAGGTTTTGTCTAATGTTGGTACGAAATATAATGGAACATTTGCAAAGAAGTGTGGTGCTTCTTATCTTCCCAATGTATTAGCATATAATAATAATGGTGCATGGACATATGGCAATAAGGGTAATGGTGAGTCAATAGACCGTGGTAGTGGTAATCAACCAAATGATGAGGGTTACAACTGGGTATTCGAACCTGTAACCACTCTCCCCGTTACAATCACCACCGCTGGTTACGCAACCTTCTACAGTCCCGTAGCGGTTACTTTGCCTGGTGATTTGAAGGCATATGCTGTTTCACAAGCAGCCGATAGTAAGGCTATGATGACAGAAATCAATGGTACTATACCTGCTAACACTGGTGTAATTCTTAAGGGTAGTGAAGGTACATACGAACTGACTATTGCCACCGAGACATCTGTTGCTTCTGACGAAACAAATCTGTTGACAGGTACCGTGGCTTCTACATATGTTGATGAAGAATCTTATGTTCTCTCAAACCAGACAGAAGGTGTAGGTTTCTACAAGGCTATGAAGAACTTCTACAATAACAACGGAACATGGACTAAGGATACAGATAAGGGCACTCACTTCCTCAACAACGGTTTCAAGGCTTACTTGCCCAAGCCGGAGGGTACTCCTGATGCTGCTCGCTTCTTCGTCTTTGATTTCGGTACAGAGACCGCTATTGAGGGTATCGAGGCAGAGAACACTGCCGATGCAGTAGTTTATGACCTGGCTGGTCGCCGTGTACAGAACGCTCATAAGGGTGTATTCATCGTTAACGGTAAGGTTGTTATCAAGTAAAAGAAAGTAAGAATACAGTTTTAGTTTTAGTTTATAGTGGGGCTTCGGCTCCCTGTTCACCCCCTGCTCCTTTGCCGTGAGGTACGGGACAGGGAGGATGAGCTAAATTAAAAGACAATAGAACGTATAAAACAAGATAAGAATATGAAGAAGACATATGTCACTCCCGAAGTGGAGGTAATCAAGGTAAATGCCATGAATATGTTGGCAACCTCTTTGCGTGTTAATGAGGAATCAGTTGATACTTCTGATGGTGGTCAGCTCGGTCGTGAAGACAACACCCCCTCTCGTCCCAACCTGTGGGAGCAGGGCTGGTAATCTCTAAAGCGAGATTCAAAACATTATAGGAATATACATGTATAGAGGAGCGGCAGTAATGTCGCTCCTCTTGTTTTTGCTGGCAATTCCATCATTCCTGCCTTTGCCAGTAGATTTGTCAAGACAACACTATACCAAAGCTAATAAGAATGTGAAGCATAAGCAGAAAGAGCGCGTTGTAAAAAATAAACTCAATATTGTGGAGCATTGTACTCAACGTTTGGTACAAATGTACTGAACATTGAGTACAATTGTACTGAACGTGCAGGATATTTTATGTAACACGTTTTTCGTATGTTTGTTTCCTTGTTCTAATACGATTTAATAACTATAATCGATATTTCTGCCCCAAACCGTTCATTAGCATTATGATGATAATCTCCGCGTCCTCTGCGCTCTTTGCGTGAGATATATAATCACCATACGGATGTTTTCTTTCCGCACGCAGAGGACGCAAAGGTATAGCCAATAGGGATAGAATAAGGTAAAAAAAAAGAAGGTTGTCTCACGACAACCAATCTTTCGTTAACCTTAAATCTAATACCATGAAAAACACGATGCAAAGGTACGGCTTTTTCCGAGACCTGCAATAGT